>DASPXS010000216.1:0-3380 GCA_035637175.1 Haliangiales bacterium
GCCCAGGGATTGGGACCGATCTTCAACAACGTTTCCTGCGCCGTGTGCCACTCGAGCCCGGCCACGGGCGGGGCCAGCGCGATTCTTGAAACGAGGTTCGGCCGGCTGGTGGACGGGCATTTTGATCCGATGACCGAACTCGGCGGCTCGTTGCTGCAGGAGTTTTCCATCGATCCGGCATGTCAGGAGACCATTCCCGACACGGCCACGATCATTGCCCGTCGGCAGACCCAGCCGCTGTTCGGGTTGGGATTAATTGAAGCCATTCCCGATTGGGTGATTGTTGCCAACGCGCTGTTGTCCAAGCCCGACGGCATCACCGGCCGCGCCGCCATCGTGAAGGACGTGGCCACCGGTCAATGGCGCGTCGGCCGTTTTGGCTGGAAGGCGCAGCAGGCCACCTTGCTGGCCTTTTCGGGCGATGCCTACCTGAACGAGATGGGCATTACCAGCCGGTTGTTCCCGCAAGAGAACGCGCCTAACGGTGACATCACCATGCTCGCGCAGTTCGACCAGGTCCCTGATCCGGAGGACGAAACGGATCCGATAACCGGCAAGAGCAATATTGATGCGTTTACCGACTTCATGAAATTTCTGGCGCCGCCGCCACGCCTCGCCACCACGCTGTCCACGCTCGCGGGAGCAGCGGTGTTCGGATCGATCGGGTGCGCCTACTGCCATCAACCGGTTCTCTATACCGGTCCGAGCAGCATCGAGGCGCTCGACCAGAAGGCCGTCGTGCTCTATTCCGACCTGCTCCTGCATAACATGGGTTCGCTGGGCGATGGCATTGCCCAGGCTGCCGCGGGCCGGCGTGAAATGAGGACTGCGCCGCTCTGGGGCCTGCGTGCCAGCGCGCCCTACCTCCACGATGGCCGCGCGGCGACGGTGGACGAGGCCATCCGCGCCCATGACGGGGAGGGCGCAGTGGCGCGCGACCGTTACGTCGGGCTCACGCCAACCTACCAGAAGTATTTATTGGATTTTCTGAATTCCAACTGAGACGGGCATCGCCACGGCTCTTTCTGCCCGAGGGGAGTGCGGTGATTCCAGCTTCTTTCCGACGGCACTTATGTCGGCGGGAGTCGCTTTAGAAAGGCATAGAAAGAGGGGGCACGGCACTTACGGCACTTGCGGCACTCTGGCCGCGCTGGGATCGGAATCCAACACGAAAACGGCACTTCCTACTGCGCCATCTCGGCCGGGAACATGTAGCCGTGGTCGTTAGCTCAGCGCGTGAAACCTGAACCACAGGAAAAATGTCCGCAACCACCGTCTAAGTCCCTGCGGGTATTGTGACCGAGGATGCCAAACGACTGACGTATCCACATAACCGCTGAGCGTGGTGCTGCCAATCGCGCTCGGAAGGGAGGTGGCGCTGCCCTCGTCGGCACCGACAGAAACACTGGACACAACCAGAGTGCCCAGCAATACACATAACGCAACCAGTCGTCGTAGCCTCATAAAGCGTCACGCGGCCAAACCCGTGAGTGACTTCACTGTGCGGTCTTCCTTCCCGTTTATCAATACCCGATTAGCCCGCAGGACGTAATCTCAAAGGTTTCTGCAAGCTCAGGGCTAGGGGAAGCGACGGTTCCTCCGCCACACCGTGCCGTCTGTCCCGGAGACTTCGCGACAACTCATTTCACTGCCCCGCGTAATACGCTTCCACCTTCGCTGCCACGTCCTTGTAACCGATGTCGGTTTCGTAGATCAGTTTGAACTGTTCGATGGCTTCTTCCTTTTTGCCCATCTTCTCCAGCGTGCACCCGAGCAGATAGATCAGTTCCTTCTTCTCGTCATCGAAGGCCGGCTTTTCCTTGATGGCGTTTTGCAGCGTGCGGGCGGCCAGGTCGTTCATGGCGCGGCGGGCGAAGCATTGGCCCAGATAACTCATGGCCGGGACCCGTTTGTGCGGATTGTTCTGCGCCTTTTGAAATTCGGAAATCGCTTCGGTGAATTTTCCCGTTTTGAAATAAAGTTCGCCGAGTTCAAAGCGTATCTGCAAATCGTTCGGATACCGTTCAGCGCGTTTGCGGCATTCCTCCAGTTCGTAGGCCTGGCGCTCGGCCTGGATGCGCGCGGACTGCTCGCCGTAGTCGGGCGTCGACGGGTCAAGCTGGAAGAGGGCGTGTTCGAATTTTTTCACGGTCGTCTCGGCGATGACCCGTTCGAGCGAGGGATCGGCGGCGCCTTCGGAGGCGATGATGCGGTGATAGTATTCGAGCGCCTTGTCGAATTGCTTCTTCTGTGTGTAAAGCTCGGCGGCCGAGCGGAGGAGTCGAAGATTGCCCGGTTCCTGCGCAATGCGCGCTTCGTTTTCGGCGAGCAGATGGTCGGCCACGTCCTCGGTCTTGACGGCGCGTTTTTCCTGCTCCAACGCGACGGCTTCCTGTTTGTCCTTCAAAATGTCGCGATAGGAGCCGCTGCCATCTTCGAGGGCTTCGTAACCGCCCTCGCTCATCGTCCGTTTGGCTGAAATGTTCTTGAGGACCTTCGCTATTTCCGGATCGTTCGGGAAGGTCTGGGCCAGTTCGCTCAGTATATTTTCCCCGCGCTCGGGCAGGCCGGCGCGCGCGAATGCCTGGCCCAACTTCAGGGCGACCTCGCGGTCGGGCGTGTTCTTGAAAGCGATTTCCAGCGACAACGCCGCGGTGCGGGGCAGGTCGGCGGCCAGCGCGGCGTCGGCCAGCAGCTTGTGCGCGGTGATGTTGTTGGGATCGCTGTTGAGGATTTGTTCGGCGACGTTGATCGCTTCAACGGGATTGGAACGCAAGGCGATCTGGCCCTTGGCCAGGAGCGGCGAGCTGCTGGCGGTGCCGAACATTTTTTTGAAGAAGCCGCCCTTGTTACCGGCCCGTTTGACTTGCGCGGCCCGCAACGCCTCGCGGCCGGCATAGAAGGCCGGCTCCTTTTGCAGCACCTGCCCCAGGATGGCGATGGCGTAGTCAAAGTTCTGGCGCTGCATGGCGGCCAGCCCTTTTTCGTACTGCTCCCGCAACGGACGGGGAATGGCGGTCAGACTCTTTTCCGGCATACAAAAAGTGTAGCGATTGTCGGGCCAAAATCCACTTTAATCAAGGCGCCGGCATGGGTATCGATGCAGCATTTGGACAGGGAATTCGCGGAAAAGTTTCGGTTATTTCCGCGCTCTTTCAGGCGACGGCGAATGGGGTTTGCCAGAATCGACTTGCGTCCCGCTTCCGGGGTGCTTCAATTTACGGCGGGTTCGGCGGGTTCGGCGGGTCGCGGATATGGTGGAATTGGCAGACACGCTACTTTGAGGTGGTAGTGCCGCAAGGCGTGCAGGTTCAAGTCCTGCTATCCGCACCAGTTTTTCTGAGGAAAATGGGGATTCGGGTGCTTCTGACACAGCCAGG
>DASPXS010000217.1:0-14719 GCA_035637175.1 Haliangiales bacterium
CTATTTCGTTTCGGCCACGGTTGGTTGACTGTTTAAAGAATTATTCGCGCGAAGATTTTCTTTCGGACCTGGTTGCCGGATTGACCGTCGGCATCGTGGCTTTGCCGCTGGCGATGGCGTTCGGCATCGCGTCGGGCGTCAAGCCCGAGGCCGGCATTTTCACCGCCGTGGTCGCCGGCTTCCTGATTTCCGCTCTGGGCGGATCGCGGGTCCAGATTGGAGGGCCGACCGGCGCCTTTGTGGTCATCGTTTATGGCGTTATCGCCAAATACGGTCTGGACAATCTGCTGATTTGCACGGTTCTGGCGGGCGTGATGTTGCTGGTGATGGGCCTCACGCGGATGGGCACGATGATCAAGTTCATCCCCTACCCGGTCACCATGGGGTTCACCTGCGGCATCGCCGTATTGATTTTCAGCACGCAGATCAAGGATTTCTTCGGATTGAGGCTGGACAAAGTGCCGACGGACTTCCTGGAGAAGATAAAAGCGTTTGGTGAAAACTTCGGCACCGCGCATTGGCCCACGGTGGCCCTGGCGCTCGGCTCGGCGTTCACCATCGTGTTTTGGCCCAAGCGATTGGCGCGCCACGTTCCCGGCTCCATCGTGGCGGTGATTCTGGGAACGTTGCTGGCGGCCCTGTTCCACGTTCCGGTCGAGACGATCGGCACCCGGTTTGGGGGAATTTCGCAGGGTTTGCCCGGGTTTCACCTGCCGGAATTGTCCTGGGCGAACCTGCAGTACCTTTTCCAGCCGGCGGTCACCATCGCCCTCCTGGCCGCCATCGAATCCCTGCTGTCGGCGGTGGTCGCCGACGGCATGATTGATGACCGCCATGATTCCAACCAGGAACTCATGGCTCAGGGCATCGCCAATATCGCCTGCCCGCTGTTCGGCGGCATCCCGGCCACCGGAGCCATCGCGCGGACGGCGACGAACATTCGCAGCGGCGCGCGGACGCCGGTGGCGGGAATCATCCATGCCCTGACGCTGCTCCTCATTATCCTGGCGGCCGCGCCGCTGGCAAAGTTCATCCCGCTGGCAACGTTGAGCGCGGTACTGATGGTGGTTGCCTACAACATGGGCGAGTGGCATCACTTCACCCGCCTTGCAAAATGGCCCAAAAGCGATTCCGCGGTTTTCCTGGCCACCTTCGCGCTGACCGTCCTGGTTGACCTGACGGTGGCGGTTCAGGTAGGCATGGTGCTGGCCGCCGTGCTCTTCATCAAACGGATTTCTGAAACCACCCAGATCACCGCGGTGGACGAATCCACCGAAACCGAGGGTTCGCACCATTCGCTCGTCGGCAAACGGATTCCGCAGGGGGTGCTGGTGTACCGGGTGTTCGGCGCGTTCTTTTTCGGCGCCGCCGACAAACTGGAGACGGCGCTCAAACGGGCCCGGCAGGAGCCGGACATTCTGATCCTGCGCATGCGCAAGGTGCTGGCGATGGACGCCACCGGTCTCAATGCCCTGGAAGACCTTTACGAAAAGCTTCACGCCAAAGGAAAACACTTGATTTTGAGCGGCCCTCACACTCAACCTCTCTTTGCCATGGACCGCGCAGGTTTTCTGGACCGTCTCGGCCGGGAAAATGTTTGCGCCCACATCGACGCCGCTCTCGAACGAGCGCGCGAGATTCTGGCAGGAAGATCATCGAAACCACTCCCGCCCGCGCCGTCCATCGCCGTTGCGGAGTCCACCAGGCCGGCGACCACCGGTAAAGCCGGAGACTTGAAATGAGTGCTGCCACCGCCAGACGGTCGTGCAGTGCAGGGCAGTGCGTCTCGCCTGCTCCCGTGCGTGGAAATGCCGGCGGCACGCACCGCCCCGCATTCCGGTTCATAAAGCGGGCGGGCGGCGCGTTCGATTCTTACTGAGCCATGGAACAGCTCCCCATGTTGTTGTTGACGCTGACGCTCTGGGGCTATGTCACGGGGATTCTGGCCGGACTGGTCTGCTGGCGGCGCGCGAGACTCGCCAACCTGCTCGCCTTCGGAAGTTCCTCACTCGCTGGCCTGTGCGGCCTGTGCGCCTCGGTCGCCTTTCTGGCCGGCGGCAACGGCCCGCGCGATCAGTATTGGGAGATTCTCAACTCGGGCATTCCCTATTTGAAATTCTCGGTCCGCCTCGATCCGTTGTCCGCCTTCTTCGTGCTCATCGTGTCGCTGCTGGCACTGGCCCTGTCGATCTATTCCTTCGGCTACGCCCGGAGCTTTTACGGTCGAAAAAACGTCGGCGTCCTCGGCGCGTTCTACAATGCCCTGCTGCTGGCGACGACGTTCGTATTCATCGCGGACAATGCCTTCTTTTTTCTTGTGGCCTGGGAAATCATGGCGATGAGCGCTTATTTCCTGGTCAGTTTCGAACACGAACAGCCGGAGGCCCGCAATGCCGGCGTGCTTTACTTCGTGATGTCGCATATCGGCACCGGGTGCATTATTCTCGGTTTCCTGCTCTTCTTCCAGGCGTCGGGCAATTACGACTTTGACGGCTTCCGCGCGGTCGGCAGCCGGATGTCGCCCGGCGCGCGCAACGCCGCGTTTCTGCTTTTCCTCTTCGGCTTCGGCGTCAAGGCCGGCATCGTGCCGCTGCACATCTGGTTGCCGGCCGCGCATCCGGTCGCGCCCAGCAATGTCTCCGCACTGATGTCAGGCGTGCTCATCAAGACCGGCATCTACGGTCTGACGCGCGTGCTGTTCGACTTCCTGGGCAATCCCCCCAACTGGTGGGGTGTGACGGTGCTGGCCATCGGCACGGTCTCCGCCGTGCTCGGCGTGCTCTACGCGCTGATGGAACATGACCTCAAGCGGTTGCTGGCCTATCACAGCATCGAGAACATCGGCATCATCCTCATGGGCCTGGGCGCATCGCTGATGTTCCTGCACACTCATCATCCGTTGCTGGCCACGCTCGCGCTCATCGCCGGATTGTATCACACCCTCAACCACGCCCTGTTCAAAGCCCTGCTCTTCCTCGGCGCGGGAGCGGTGTTGCACGCCGCCCATACGCGCAACATGGAGGAAATGGGGGGCCTGGCCCGGCGGATGCCGAAGACGGCGTTTTTCTTCCTCATCGGCGCGGTGGCGATCTCGGCCCTGCCGCCGCTCAACGGGTTCATCAGCGAATGGCTCACCTACCAATCGCTCCTGCAAGGCTTCGGCACGACACCGAGCCTCATCCGCCTCATGTTCCCGCTCAGCGGCGCGATGCTGGCGTTGACCGGGGCGCTGGCCGCCGCCTGCTTCGTGAAGGCATTCGGCATTACCTTCCTCGCGCAACCGCGCAGCGAACACGCCGGGCAGGCGCACGAAGCCGCGCCCACCATGCTGCTCGGCCAGGCCATTCTGGCCGTGGCGTGCGTGTTCCTCGGCTTGTTTCCAACCGTCTTCCTGAAACTCTTCGATCCGCTCACGCAACAACTCACCGGCCAGCAGCTCAGCGCGCAACTCAGCGCGGCCAACGGTCTGGTCCTTTCCACGGTCGCTGCGACGGGCGGCACGGTTTCGACACCGGGCATCACGCTCATGGCGGTGTGCCTGTTGCCCGTGCCGCTCGTGCTGTGGTTCTGCTTCGCGCGCGGCTCGAAGATTCGCATCGGCCCGACCTGGGACTGCGGCCTTCGAGGTCTGACGCCGCGCATGGAATACACCGCCACCGGTTTCTCGAAACCGATCCGGATGATTTTCAAGACGCTATTCCGCCCGCGCCGCGAAGTGCAACGCGAATACGATTTCTCGCCCTACTTCACCAAAACCATCCGCTTCGAGAGCCACGTCGAGGAAGTTTTTCAGACCGGCATTTACCGGCCGTTGAATCGTCTGGTCCTCCGTCTCTCACGCCGGATGCGGGCGTTGCAGGCCGGCAGCATTCAGGCTTATCTCATCTACATTTTCGTCACCCTGCTGTTGCTGCTCCTGTTCGCGTTATGAGTGCGCGCCGATTCACGACCGTCCGACGTGCGCGAACACGTTCGCCGCTCCGGCCCACGCGAAGCATATACGCTGGTGCGACATTCGCGCATTCCTGTCTCAAATACTCATCGGACCGTCGGACGAGCTACGTTTTCTTTCCCCTCACCCCTGCCCTCTCCCCAGGGGAGAGGGAGAATCGTCCGCCGTCTCTGGGCCAAAGCCGCGACGGAGTTTGCCGCGCGAGTGTGCGCAAATCACGCGCCTGGCGCCGGCTGTTCCCTGCCCATGAACCTCACCCTCTCCCGCCCTTCGGGCACCCTCTCCCCCTCCGAGGGGGAGAGGGATGGGGTGAGGGGGCCGCTCGCAGGTTCAGGGGCGCAATGCGCGCACAAAGTTCGGAGGGTTCTCTCCCCGAGCGAGAGGGTCAGGGTGAGGGGAAACGGCGGTTTTTCAGCGACCGAGTGTCGCATATCCACGGGACTCCTCAGTAATGCCCTCGATACTTCCAATTCTCTGTCAAACGGCGCTGTTGTTATTGCTCGCGCCGCTGGTGAGTGGCGTCATCAAGAATTGGAAGGCCAGGCTGCAAAATCGCCGCGGGCCGCGCGTCTGGCAGCCTTACTGCGATGTCATCAAATTTCTGCGCAAGGACATGGTAATTTCCGAGCACGCTTCCTGGGTTTTCCACGTCGCGCCTTATGTCGTGTTCCTCACCTCGCTGCTGGTCGGCCTGATGGTGCCGATGGCGACCGCGCAGGCGCCGTTGAGCCTGTTCGGCGGCGCCCTGGCCATCATCGGCCTGCTGGCGCTCGGACGTTTCTTCCTGGCGCTGGCCGGACTCGATGCGGGGAGTGCGTTCGGCGGCATGGGCAGCAGCCGCGAGATGACGATCTCCGCCATCGCCGAGCCGGCCATGATGCTGGCCATCTTCACCGTCGCCATTACGGCCGGGTCCACCGACCTGAGTCGCATCGTGCAAACCGCCCAAACTCCGGACTGGAAGCTCCTCAATCCAACGCATGTCATGGCGTTTGCGGCGCTGTTCATCGTGCTGTTGGCCGAGACGGGTCGCATTCCGGTGGATAATCCGGCGACGCATCTCGAGTTGACGATGATTCACGAAGCCATGCTCCTCGAATACTCGGGCCGCTACCTGGCCTTCATGGAATGGGGCGCCTCCATCAAGCAACTGGTGTTGATGACCCTGCTCGCAAACATCTTCTTTCCTTTTGGCTTCGCCGCCGACGCAACAGTCGCCGGGCTGGGACTCAGCGCGCTGGCCTACCTGGTGAAACTCCTTTTGTTGTCCGCTGCGGTGGTCGTGGTCGAGACCACCAACGCCAAGCTGCGCTTGTTCCGCGTGCCGGACCTGCTCAGCGCCGCTTTTGTTCTGGCGACGCTGGCGCTGCTGTCCACGTTCCTGTTCCAGTGATTTTATGGGCCCTTCCACCTCAACCCCGGTCGGCGCGCAACTCATCACCCTGATGGCCGCATTGATGCTCGTCGTGCAACTGCTCATGATCGGCCAGCGCATGTTGCTCACCAGCATCCGTCTCTTTGCCGTGCAGTCCGTGTTCCTCGCAGGCATCGCCGGGGTCATCGCATTCGTTCACAACGCCGGCCATGTTTATATCGTCGCGGTGCTGACCGTCCTGGGCAAAGTGCTGTTCCTGCCCTGGCTGTTGGACCGGCAGGTGCGCCGCATTCGCATCACCCAGGAAATCGAGCCGCTGCTCAACGCGCCCACGTCGATGCTGTTGTGCGGGGCGCTGACGTTGCTCGGCTACATTGTGGCGCGCCCGTTCACCTCGCTGGAACGGCTCGGCAACAACACGCTGGCGATTGCGATCACGCTCGTTCTTACCGGATTCTTCCTCATGTTCAATCGCCGCAAAGCCATCACCCAGGTGCTGGCGCTGCTCACGGTGGAAAACGGGGTCATGCTCGCCGCCGTCGCGCTGACGACCTACGGGATGCCGTTGGTGGTCGAACTGGGCATCTTCTTCGACGTGCTGGTGGGCGTGATGATCCTCGGCATCCTGGTCTATCGCATCCGCGAAACCTTCTCCTCGATGGACACCAGCAAGCTCAGCCAGTTGAAAGGATAAGAAATCCGAAATCCGAATGACGAAATCCGAAACAAATCCAAATGACGAAATCCGAAAGGGCAGTGCAGCAGACTTCCGTGTCGCCCTTCGGATTTCGGTTTCCATGCGGATTTCGCCATGCGGATTTCGCTCTTTGTCACCGTGATGACCCTGACGCCCATCTTCATCGTGCCCGCCGTCGCCGGCCTGGCGTGCCTGCGGGTGCGCTCGCCGCGCGTGATGACGGCATTGGGCGCGCTCGGTTTTCTCACGACGCTGGCGTTGGGTCTGCGGTTGCTCCACCAGGTGCTCGCGCGCGGCGCGGTGTTGGAGTGCCACGAATTCTTTCACGCCGACGCGCTCAGCGCGTGGATGGTATTGCTGATCTCGCTCGTATCGCTCGGCACGTCGTTGTATGCCGGAGGTTACTTCCAGCGCGACCTGGCCGACGGCGTGGTGACGCTCGGCCGCGTGCGCGAATTCTTTGTGCTCACGCAACTGTTTGCCGCGGGCATGTTTCTCGTCGTGCTGGCCAACAGCCTCGGCGTGATGTGGGCTGCCGTCGAAGCCACCGCGCTGGCGTCCGTGCTGCTCGTGGCCCTTTACAATCGCCGCACCTCGCTGGAAGCGGCGTGGAAATACGTCATGCTCGGCAGCCTGGGACTGGCGCTGGCGCTGCTCGGCACCGTGTTCGTCTATGCCGCCGCGTGCAAAAACAATCCCCAGCCTCTTCCCAGCTTCAACTGGTCGCACCTGATGACGGTGGCGGGCGGGCTCGACCGCGGGTTGGTGCGGCTTGCCTTCGTGCTCGTGCTCCTGGGTTACGGCACCAAGGCCGGTCTGGCGCCCATGCATACGTGGCTGCCCGACGCCCATAGCGAAGCGCCGTCGCCCACCAGCGCGATGCTCTCGGGCGTGTCGCTCAAAATCGCGCTGTATGCGCTGCTGCGCTTTCACATCCTCACCACCGCGTGTCTCGATTCGGGTTTCAGCCGACATTTGTTGTTGGCCTTCGGCCTGTTCTCCATGTTTCTGGCGGCGCCGTTCATTCTCGTGCAACGGAACCTCAAACGGATGCTCGCCTATTCGAGCCTCGAACACGTCGGACTCATCTGCGCCGGCATCGGGATGAACACGCCGCTGACCATCTTTGGCGCGCTGCTGCACATGGGCTACCACGCGCTGACCAAGCCGGTGCTGTTCTTCGCCGCCGGCAACATCCACCAGACCTGTCACACACTTCAATTCCGCCTCATCGGCCCCGGCCTCCTGAAAACGCTTCCGGTGACGGTGCTGTTCATGGCCCTGGCCGCCGGCGCCGCGACCGGATTGCCCCCGTTTGGCCTGTTCTTCAGCGAACTCACGGTGATCGGCGGCGGCATGGCAACGGGCCAGGTCACCGCGAGCGTGCTGGTGCTGGTGGCGCTGATCGCGTGTTTCTGTGGCATCCTGCAACAACTCACCCGCATCCTGCTCGGCGCGCCCAAACGCGAGCACGTCAGCGACGCGCGACCAACCGACGGCCTGCCCGCGATGGCGCTGCTGCTGGGCGGCCTGCTGGTATTCAGCGTGTGGTTGCCGGCGCCGGTGCTGCAGGTGATTCAGCAGGCGGCCGGCATCATCGGAGGCAAACCATGGCGCTGATGCTCCTCTTGCTTATCCCGGTCTGCGCCAGTTTGCTCTGCCTGGTCGCGCGCGCGCGCGAGTCGTGGGAGCGGCTGAACCTCGTCGCCTTCGCGCTGCTCATCCCGGTGGCGCTCAAGATCGCCGCCGACGTGATGGAGCGGGGCCCGGTTTCCGCCTTTGACGGGTTCCTCCGCGCGGACGCCCTGAGCGCCCTGGTGATCGGCCTCAGCACGTTCGTCGCGCTGGCTTGCGCGGTTTACGCCGTCGGTTACTTCCGCGCGGATGCGCGCGCGGGCAGAATCACCGATGCGCAATTGCGACATTATTACGTGCTCACGCCGCTGTTCGTAGCGGCCATGTTGCTGGTGGCGCTGGCCGACAATCTCGGCGTCATGTGGGTGGCCACCGAAGGCACCACGCTCGCGTCGGTGTTGCTCGTCACGTTTTACAATCAGAAAACCTCGTTCGAGGCCGGCTGGAAATACATCATGATCGGGAGCGTCGGCATTTCCTTGGCGCTGTTCGGCACCGTATTCGCCTACTACTCGGCGGTGGGAGTGCTGGGGTCGGACACGCATCACGGAATGAACTGGAGCGTGCTGGCGGGCATCGCGGAAAAGTTCGATCGCAAGGCGATGCGGCTGGCGTTCATTCTCGTGCTGCTCGGCTACGGCACCAAGGCGGGCCTGGCGCCGATGCATACGTGGAAACCCGACGCCTACGCCGAGGCGCCGGTGCCCACGGCGGCATTGCTCGGGGCCGGTTTCATCAACTGCGCCATCTACGGAATCGCGCGCTTCGACGTGCTGGCCGTGAAATGCCTCGGTCCTGAGTTTCCCGGCAGGCTGCTGGCCGGATTTGGCATCGCCTCGATTCTGGTCGCCGCGCCGTTCATTCTCACGCAACGGAATTTTCGCCGCATCCTGGCCTACTCGAGCATCGACCACGCGGGCATCATGGTCGCCGCCCTGGGTTTCGGCGGAAAACTCGGCGCGCTGGGCGCCACGCTGCACATGCTTTTCCACGCGGTGACGAAACCCCTCATGTTTTTCTGTGCCGGCAACGTGCAGCAGCACTTCGCCACGCCCTATTTCCGGAAGGTGCGCGGCGTCATCCGGTCGCTGCCGTGGACGGGCGGGCTGTTTCTGCTGGCGACCCTGGCGGTTACAGGCATGCCGCCGTTCAGTATTTTCCAGAGCGAATTCAACATCCTGAGCGCGGCGCTGGCCGCCGACCGCGGCTGGGCGGCGTTGCTGTTCATCGCGGGCGTCGTGACGATTTTCGCCGGCTTCCTCGTGCACATGGCCAAACTGAATCTGGGCGTGCCCAACGCCGTGCCCAACGCCGAGGACTCGCGCCGCGCCGAGTGCCCGTGGAAACTCGCCGCGATGACACTGGTGACGGTCCTGGTTGTTGTCCTCGGATTCTGGTTGCCCGCGCCGCTGTACCAACTGGTGCAACAAACGGCCCGCATCATCGGAGGCGCAGAATGAACGTTTCACCCACGCTGCAACCGATACTGAACGAACTGATCCAACGCTTCGGCGACCGGCTCGCGACCGTGGACGCACCGCAGCCGAACGAGATTTATCTCCACTCGAAGATGGACCTCGTGTCCGGCTTTTGCGGCCACGTTTACAAGCGGTGGAACGCCCGATTGGTGAGCCTGTTCGCCGACGATTCCCGCGCTGACCAGGGCGTGTTCCACCTTTACTACGTCTTCGCCATCGACGCGGCGCACGGCTTTTTGATCCTGCGGGTGCCGGTTTCTCCGGACAAACCGGAGTTCACTTCGCTGACCAACGCCATACACGCCGTCAACTGGCAGGAGCGTGAAATCCAGGACTTGTTCGGGCTCAAACTGATCGGCCATCCCAACCCGCGCCGCTGCGCGCTGCACGACGACTGGCCGGAGGTCTATCCGCTCCGCAAAGACTTCGACCTGCGCACGAAGCTCCCGCCGTTTCAAGGCGAACGACACAAGTTCCGCGCGGTCGAAGGCGAAGGCGTCTTTCAAGTGCCGGTCGGACCAGTGCACGCCGGGATTATCGAGCCGGGCCATTTTCTTTTCAGCGTGGCCGGCGAGCCGGTTCTTTATTTGCAAATCCGGCTGTTTTACACCCACAAGGGAACGGAAAAGCTTTTCGAGAACATGCCGGTCAATCACGGTGTGCGGCTGGCGGAAAGCATCTCCGGGGATTCAAGCTTCGCCCACGCGACGGCTTTCTGTCACGCGATTGAGCGCGCCTGCGCCATTGATCCGCCGGCCCGCGCCCGGGCGCTGCGCACCCTCTGCCTCGAACTGGAGCGCATCTACAATCATATCGCGGACATCGGCGCCATTGCCACCGACGTGGCGTTTGTCGTCGCCAACTCCCATGCCATGCGTCTGAAGGAGCGCGTGCTGCGCGTCAACGAACAGCTCACGGGCAACCGCCTGTTGCGCGGCATGGCCTGCCTGGGCGGAGTGCGCTTCGATTTTGACGCCGACCAACTCGAAACGCTCCGGCAACTCATCGCCGGGCTGAGGCCGGAGTTTGAGTCGCTGGTCGAACTGATCCGCGAATCTTCCGGCACGCGCGACCGTCTCGAAACCACCGGCGTTCTGAAACCCGAAGTGGCGCGCAACCTGGGCGTGGTGGGCATCGCGGGCCGGGCCTCCGGCTTCGACCACGACTTGCGCCGCGATTTCCCCCACGCCTTTTACGACCGGGTGCAGTTCGCCGTGCCCGTCTTTACCGAAGGCGACGTCCAACGCCGCCTGGTCGTGCGCCGGGAAGAGATTTACCAGTCGTTCGCCATCCTGCAGCAGGTGCTCGACGCGCTGCCCGCCGGCGCGTTGCGCGCCGAAGTCGGCGAGTTGCCCGCCAATCGCGCGGCCCTCGGCTACGTCGAAGGCTGGCGCGGCGAAATTTTTCACTGGGTTCGCACCGCGCCCGGCAACCGCCTGGCCCGCTGTAAGGTCAAAGATCCTTCGCTGCAAAACTGGCCCGCCTTGAGCGAGGCGATTCTGGGCAACATCGTCCCCGACTTCCCTGTTGTGAACAAAAGTTTCAACCTGTCATATTCCGGAACCGACCGCTGATCATGTTTAATCTCCTTCGCAAAAGCGTTAGCACCGGCGTCGTCACCACCCGCTACCCGGCAACGCCACCGGAAGTCTCGAACCGCGCCCGGGGCCGACCGGAAATTGATTTCGCGAACTGGCGCGACGCGCGGCCCGCGGCAACCGTCTGTCCCACCGGCGCCATCGCCGTGTCGGATGAGCGCAGCATCCGAACCGCCACGTTGGACCTGGGCAAGTGCATCTTCTGCGGCCTGTGCGCCGACGTGGATGGCGCCATCCGCATGTCGAACCGCTGCGAGCTGGCCGTTCAACAGGGCGCCGACCTGGTGTCGGCTGGCCGCTACGAACTCAACCCGGACGGCACCCACGGCCGTCTGATCGAAACCGCAGGGCGCGACGATCCGGAGCGCGATCCCGGTCTTTTTCGTCGCCAGGAAAAGGCATCGTTCGAGGAAACCGGCCGTCAATTGAACGAGCGGATCGGGCGGATCTTCGGCCGTTCCCTGCACATCCGCGAAGTGGACGCCGGGTCCTGCAACGGGTGCGAAGTGGAGATCGTCGGATTGAACAGTCCGATCTACGACGTCGAACGGTTCGGCATTCATTTCGTCGCCTCGCCGCGTCACGCCGACATGCTGCTGGTAACCGGGCCGGTCACGCGGAACATGGAACTGGCGCTGCGCAAGACCTACGACGCCATGCCGGCGCCGCGACTGGTCGTGGCCGTCGGCGCCTGCGGCTGCAGCGGCGGCATTTTTGGTTTGAATTATGCCAGCCTCGGGGGCGTGGACCGTGTCATTCCCGTGGATGTTTATATTCCCGGTTGCCCGCCGAATCCACACGCCCTGTTGCACGGAATTCTGCTGGCCACCGGCCGGCTGGAAGAGCGGAAGGGCGCATCTTGACAGCGCGATTTCCGGTAGTGGCACGGGCGTCTCGCCCGTGCGTTGGTTGCCCAAGCTCTCACGGGCGGGACGGCGGCGGGACGCCCGTGCCACTACGTGCTCAAATACTGCTGGTGTTTGCGCTGCACTCTGCGATAATGCTGCATCTTCGCTGGAAGAAGGGTTCACGGAACCAGCCTGGGCTTTGTACGGTCGCGCAAAAACAACGATAAATGGTTACTGGGGAAGAAAGGGGTCACGATGCCAAGAGTCATTCATTTCGAGGTCCACGCTGACGATCCGGAACGCGTCGCGCGCTTCTACACTGAGGCCTTCGGTTGGGAAATAAAAAAATCGGAAGGGCCGACCGGTTACTGGCTCGTCACCACAGGTGAGGCCAACCAACCCGGCATCAATGGCGGCATCATGAAGCGCACCGGGCCGGCCACCGGCACGGTGAACATCATCTCCGTTCCCTCAGTGGATGGCTACGCCGCTCGCGCGGGCAAAAACGGCGGCAAAGTTCTGACCCCAAAAATTACCATGCCCGGCGTCGGCTATCTCATCTATTGCCAGGACATAGAAGGGATCACCTTTGGCCTGATGCAAGACGACGCATCGGCGAAGTGAAGACGAAATTTGATGACGGTCTTGTTGGCGTCCGGCGATTTCCGCCCGCGCGATGCTGCGCCCTGGTCTGAGCTCGCGGGCAAAGTCCGCCTCACAGCGATGTTCTCTTTGACGGGGGAATTGCACAAAACGGCCGGTTGACGATCAGGGGCGGCGCCTGTACGTTTGGGTCAAACCGGAACAACGCCATGAAAACGAATGAAATGGCTCGGATTTGTTGGGTTCTGTCAATCACCACCCTGATCGGCCTGGCGGAAGACAAAGTTCCGCCCAAAACAACGCCGAAAATCGCTGCGGCCGCAATCCCGATGGGTAAAAAAACCGACGCGAAAAAAACAGGCGATGCTCCAAAACTGCCGGTCATCGGCCATCTCGAGACCCGCGACAGAATCATCACGATCCAGTCCGGCCCGGCCGGTTTGCTCTACCTGGTGAAAACCAAAGACGGAAAGGTTCTGAACCGGAATCTGTCCGAGGAACAACTCAAAGCGCAGGCGCCGGAAATTCACGAACTGATCAAGACTTCAGTGGCCGGCGTTTCGAACAAGGATGGCTCATTCCTGGACGCAAGGCAGTAAAAGGGCTGAGTCGTCGGTTGGATCGGTTCTTTGTTTCCTTCGTCACCTTGTGTCGGCGAAATGGTCCGGACCCCTGATTTTGATCCACGGGTCACCGGCACGCCCGACTACGGAATGGGCAGCCAGGACGCCTGTTTTTACCGCGCGGAAATCTCCAGCATCCGCTCGATAGGCAGCCGCGCGCGGCGCATGACCTGCGCGCTCAGTTCAATGCGCGGTTCCAGGTTGGCCATGCAGTCATAAAGCTTTTCCAGCGTGTTCATCTTCATGAACCGGCACTCGTTGCAGCGGCAGTTTTCCGTCGGCGCGGGGATGAAGGTCTTGTCCGGACACTCCTTCTTCAGCCGATGCAACATCCCGGCTTCCGTCGCAATGATGATCGCGCGCGCCGGCGAGCGCTTGCAGAAATGCACCATCTTTTCCGTCGAACAAACTTCGTCGGCCAACATGCGGACGGCTTTGGTGCATTCGGGATGAGCCACCAGCGGCGCGTCGGGAAATTCGCTGCGAATGCGCGTGATGGCGGCGTGCGTCCACTCGACGTGCACGTAACAATTGCCGCGCCAGAGCGTCATCGGACGGCCGGTTTGTTCCATCACCCACGCGCCCAGGTTCTCGTCGGGCACGAACAACAGGTCGCGGTCCTGCGGCGCCGCCTGGACGATCTTCACCGCGTTGCTGCTGGTGCAAATGACGTCGCTGAGCGCCTTCACCTCCGCGCTGCAATTGATGTAGGTAATCGTGTGGAAATTCGGGTTCGTCGCCTGAAACGCCTCGAGCTTCGGCGCGGGACAACTCTCTTCGAGCGAACAGCCGGCGTCCTTATCTGGCAACACGACGATTTTGTTCGGGTTCAAAATCTTCGCCGTCTCGGCCATGAAATGGACGCCGCAGAAGACGATGACCTCGGCGTTGGTTTTCGCGGCCTGCTGCGACAGCCCGAGCGAATCGCCCACGTAATCGGCCAAGTCCTGGATTTCCGGCACTTGATAATTGTGGGCGAGAATGACCGCGTTCAGCTCTTTTTTCAGCGCCAGAATCTCGCGCGACAGCGTGTCGGGTTGCGCCGGCGGGGTCGGTGTGCGGACCGGAAAACGGTCCACACCAGGGAGCTGAACCTCGGCAACATCAATCATGGAGACAAGCTACCGGCAGCGCCACAGGGCGTCAACCTGCGTAAGGCCCGTTGCGGGGTGGGCAATGCGGTCGCTGACGGAAAGCTCCTGACGACCGGGCTTCAGCGCCGGGGCGCGCCGTTGAAGGTCAACTGAAGACCCAGCCGCAGCAGCCTGCCCTGGATGAAAATCCGATCTGCCCGCGCGGCGAATGGTTCTTCGCACACCGTCGCGCGCCGGCAACTTGGAATGCTCGCTCCCCAGACCTCAGATCGGTGTGTCCTCTGTCATGGCTCGGCCCAAACGGTTGAAAAAAAAACGCGGAGGCTTTTGAGCTTCGCGTTTCGATGCGATCAAAAAAGATCACCGTTTAAGGAACTGTATCGGTCCGCCCTGCGGCGCGTCGTCGGCGCACGGCTGGTTGATCGGCGCGTCCGGCGTACGGTCGTTCGGGCCGACCAGCTTGTTTGCCAGCAAATAAGCCTCGACTTCCTCGCCGCTCACGTCGGCGACCATGCGTCCGTCAATTTCTACGCACGGACTGAGCATCTGCCCGCTCTTTTCGATCATCTCCTGACGTTGCGCCGAGTCGTTAATGATGTCGCGGTCTTGGTAGGGCAGCTCGTATTTCTTGAGCACGGCGCGGACCCCGTTGCTCCAGCCGCACGACGGTTTCAGATAGGCAATAATGTTCGGTTTGTTCATAGTTTTCAAAAATCCGCCTCTAAACTGCCACAGCACGCTGATTTGGCAATACCTATCTATTTGGAGCTTTTTGCCTGGCTCTCAACTGCTCATAAATTGAGATGCACCCGGGCC
>DASPXS010000218.1:0-17844 GCA_035637175.1 Haliangiales bacterium
TTTCGCTGGTCAAAATGATGGTCGCTGCCGGGGACAGCCAGGTTCACGAGCGGCTGGAGAAGGCCGAACAAGCTTGTTTGCGTGCGAAGGAAATGACCAGCCAACTGCTCACGTTTGCCCGCGGCGGCGCGCCGATCAAACGCGTCCGGGCGGTGCCGCAGTTGCTCAAGGAAGCCTGTGACATCGCTGTGCTGGGTTCGAATGTCCGTTGCGAATTTTCGTACGACGCCGACCTTCAGCCGGTGGAAGTGGACTCGGGACAAATGACGCAGGTGCTGAACAATCTCCTGCTCAACGCAGTCCAGGCGATGCCCGAGGGAGGGGCGATCAAGGTGTGCGCCGGGAATGTCCCGGCCGGCACCCGGCCCGGTTTGCCTTTGAGCGGCGCCAACTACGTGCGCATTTCCATTCAGGACCAGGGTCCGGGTATTCCGGCCGAACATCTGCCGCGCGTCTTCGATCCGTTTTTCACGACCAAACACAAAGGGCGCGGTCTGGGGCTGGCGACGGCGTATTCCATCGTGCACAAACACGGCGGATTGATCGCAGTGGAGTCGAAAGTGGACCAGGGCGCGACCTTCCACCTTTATCTGCCAGCGTCGGCTCAGACGGTGCTGCCGGAGACGGAAGAGCAGAAGCGGCTGCCGGCCGGGCAGGGTCGCGTTCTGGTGATGGACGACGAACCCGAGATATTGAATTTTTCTCACGCCGCACTGAAGCGCCTCGGCTATGAAACCGAGCTGGCGCGCGATGGGGCAGAGGCAATCCGGCGTTATCGCGAGGCACAGCAGGCGGGCCGTCCGTTTTCCGCCGTCATCATGGACCTCACGATCCCCGGCGGCATGGGCGGCAAGGAAGCCATCAAACATCTGCTCGAGCTCGATTCGCAGGCCAGGGCGATTGTTTCCAGCGGTTACTCGAACGATCCGGTCATGGCAGAATTTTCGAAATACGGCTTCCGGGGAGTGGCGGCCAAACCGTATGAAATCCGGGAGCTGGCCAAGGTGTTGAGTGACGTGATCGGCGCCCCGGCGGCCCCGCCGGTCGAATTGCCGGCGTAAAGCCAGATATCCTTGGCAGGCGGAACTGTGTTATCGTCCCGCACCGATGGTCCGGGCGGGCGCTTCGGCGTCGGCCCAAAACTCAGCCGGCGACGCAGTAACAGCGCGCCGGCGCCAAATCCGGTAAAGTTCCATTTCAGAACTCCCCCTGGGCCGCTTCAATGTCCCGCTGTATTTGTTCCCGCAACGCCTGGCGCGACGAAAACTTTTCTTCATCCCGCAATTTTGCCACAAACCCGATTTCCAGTTCCTGGCCGTAAAGGTCTCCGGAGAAATCGAGCAAATGGACCTCGACCTGGAGCTGCGGGTCGGGGGATGGCAAGGTGGGGCGAAAGCCGATATTGACGACGGCCCGATGTTGCCGCTCTCCAACAACGGCGTGCACGGCATAAACGCCGTTCGGCGGAACCACCAGGCCGGCGACATTGAGGTTGGCTGTGGGAAAGCCGAGCTGCCGCCCGAGTTGATCGCCCCGAATGACGGCGCCCGCCAGCGAGTAGGTGCGGCCCAGCATCTGGCTGGCGGCATCGAGATCGCCCGCCCGAATCGCCTCGCGAATCCGCGTGCTGCTGACCACTTTTCCATCCAGGGACACGGAGGCCAGCCCGTGCACGGTGAAATTGAGCTCCTGCCCCAGTTTCTTCAACAGGGTGATGTTGCCGCTGCGCCGGTGACCAAAGGTGAAGGCGCTTCCCACGCACAGACTGTGAATGGGGCCGAAGTCCCGCGCCAGGCCGCGAATGAATTGTTCGCCGGGAATTTCACTGAAAGCCTTGTCGAAGCGAATCAACAGAGTCGTGTCGATGCCCAGCGATGCGATGACGCGCAGTTTCTGCGGGAGCGAATAGATCAGCGGCGGGGTGCGTTCCGGCGCCACCACCGAATTGGGATGACAATCAAACGTGATCGCCGCCGCGATGCCTTCGTGTTGTCGCGCGTCCTCGATCGTCTGCCGGACGACCTGCTGGTGGCCCAGGTGCACGCCATCAAACATCCCGATGGCCACGCAGACCTTGCGCGGGCCGGGTTTCAATTCGCGGGCGTCGCGAATGATGTTCATGCGCGACAAACGTGAGGCGTGGGGCGTGAAACGTGAAGCAAAAAGTCGGAAGGGGCATCGTGCCGTGCGGAAAAAATACGCATATGCGTATTTTTTCCGCACAGCCGTTTGATGCTGGTTTTCTGTTCTCCTCGTCGCGGCTTGCGAGGACCCCGGTTTGACATTGACGGTCGTGGTCCTATGCTCCGCGGGGTGTGGCGCGGTCACAATGGCGGCATAACCGCTGCCATCGCCGGGTGATTCGGTGATTATGTTCAGACCCTTTCGTGCTTTTGCTGCGGCCGTGCTGGTGGGGCCGGTCCTTGTCTCGGTGGCCGGCGCCGCGTCAGGCCCCCGCGTGGGGCATCGGTCTGCCGGCACAATACGGATGGCCGAAATCCTGGACGGCATCGTGCGGAGGTCGAACCCCATGGACAACCGCTTTCTGAACCTGGAGCGAGCCGAACTGTGTCGCGCCCGGTTGGAGAAGGCGACGACACTGGTCGATCGCGCCGATTTTCAACAGATGCTTGCCGTCGAGCTTTTGAACGGCGGCGCGAGCGAGGCTGCGGTTGGCGAGTTTGAAAAGTTTGAAAATCTTCTGAGTCAGAACCGTCCGGACGCTCTGGCGAAGCTCCGATTGCCCGTGAAAACCTACCAGGCGATGTGTTATTTGCGCCTGGGCGAACAGGAGAATTGTCTGAGCAACCACACGACCGATTCCTGCCTCCTGCCGATTCGCGCTTCCGGTGTTCACCGCATCCAGCGCGGTTCGCGCCAGGCGGTCAAGGTCCTGACGGAGGCATTGAATGAGTTTCCCAACGATCTCGGCACGCGCTGGCTGCTGAATATCGCGTACATGACCCTGGGAGAGTATCCCGAAAAAGTGCCTCCGAAATGGCTCATCCCTCCGCGGGTTTTTGACTCGGAGTACGACATCAAACGTTTTTATGATGTCGCGGGAGGTTTGGGCCTGGATGTCGATGACCTGGCGGGCGGCAGTGTCATGGAGGACTTTGATGGCGACGGCAACCTGGACATCCTGGTCTCGGCAATGGGATTGCGCTCGCAGCTCCGTTTCTTTCATAACAACGGCGACGGAACATTCAGCGATCGAACGGAAGCGGCCGGATTGATCGGGGAGATCGGCGGACTCAACCTGATCCAGGCCGACTACAACAACGATGGTTTTCCGGACGTGGTGATTTTGCGCGGGGGCTGGATGGGAATCGCCGGACGGTATCCGTTTTCGTTGCTGCGCAACAATGGGGATGGCACGTTTGACGACGTCACGGAAGCGGCCGGGCTGATGCATTTCCGTCCCACCCAGACGGCGACCTGGTTGGACTACAACAATGACGGCTGGCTTGATCTCTTTGTGGGCAACGAATCCACACCCGGCGATGCCAATCCTTGCGAACTGTTTCGGAACAACGGCGACGGGACGTTCACTGAATGCGCCGCCGGCGCGGGAGTCGCCGTCCTCGGGTTCGTCAAAGGAGTCACGAGTGGGGATTACAACAATGACGGCAGGCCGGACCTTTATCTTTCACGTCGTGGCCAGCCCAACATTCTGTTTCGAAACGACGGGCCGCATGATTCCAAAGGAGAATGGAAGTTCACCGATGTGACCGCTGCCGCAGGAGTGGCGGAGCCCATTCAAAGTTTTCCCACGTGGTTTTGGGACTACGACAACGATGGCTGGCCGGACCTCTTCGTGGCGGGTTATCGGATCGCGGACGCGGGCGACATTGCCGCGGACTATCTGGGCCTGGCGAATTCCGGCGAGAGAATCCGTCTCTACCACAACAATCACGATGGCACCTTCAGCAACGTGGCCCGCGAGGCCCATGTGGACAAAGTGCTCTACGCGATGGGCTGCAATTTCGGCGATTTGGACAACGACGGCTGGCTCGATTTCTACGTCGGCACCGGCGATCCCGAATTGAGCACGCTTGTTCCCAACCGGATGTTTCGGAATGACAACGGAAAAATCTTTCAGGACGTGACCACCGCGGGCGGCTTTGGGCACCTGCAGAAGGGCCATGGCGTGTCGTTTGGCGACATCGACAACGACGGCGACCAGGACATCCATCAAACCATGGGCGGCGCGTACTCGGGGGACCATTACCGGAATGTTCTTTATGAGAATCCCGGCCACGGCAACCACTGGATCAAGCTGAAACTCGAAGGAGTGAAATCAAACCGCTCCGCCATCGGCGCCCGCATCAAGGTCACCGTGAAAACCGCCGATGGCGAGCGCGCGATCTATCGGACCGTGTGTTCGGGCGGGAGCTTCGGTTGTTCGCCTCTCCGGCAGGAGATCGGGGTGGGAAATGCCACCTCCATCAAATCGATCGAAATCTACTGGCCGACCACGGGCCGGACTCAGACGTTATCCGGCGTAGCTGTCGATCAAATGCTTCTGATTCGCGAAGGCGACGCCAATCCGACGCCAATCCTTCTGAAGAGTTTCAAGTTGGCGCCGCACGCCGGCCAACACGAACACCAACACCATTAGCGCAAGAGCCGACTGGACGCGTTGGTTGCGCGATGCACTCGGCGACCGGGGTTGTCATCCGTGTTGGGCATCCTCTCCCTCAGGGAGAGATTTCTCCGAACTTTGTGCGCGCATTGCGCCCTGAACCTGCGGCCCAATCAGAAACAGCCATGATCGGGTTGGTGGGTTGTATCTCGGTTCACGCCTTCGACTGCCGCGACTCTTCCGGCACAATGTCCAGTTCAACCTTTTCCGTGTGGCGCATGACTGTCAGGCGCGACTTCACACCCACCTGCGCGCCGGTCAATTGTTGATGCAACGCATCGATGCCGCCGACCGGCTGGCCGTTGAAACCGACAATCACATCGCCTTCGCGCAGCCCGGCAAGCGCGGCCGGACTGTCCGGCTCGATCGACAGCACCAGCACGCCGCTTTCGACGGGCAGGTTGTAGTGCCGCACCACGCGCCGGTGCAGCTTCACGTCCTGGCCGCCCACTCCGAGGTAGCCGCGCCGTATTTTGCCTTCCTTGATGAGCCAGCCGGCCACGTGTTTGGCCGTGTTGACGGCGATGGCGAAACAGATTCCTTGCGCCGGCAATATCACCGCCGTGTTGACGCCGATGACTTCGCCGCGCGAGTTGACCAACGGGCCACCGGAATTGCCGGGATTCAAGGCGGCGTCGGTTTGAATGATATTGTCGATGAGCCGCCCGGATCGGGCGCGGAACGAGCGTCCCAGCGCGCTGACAACGCCCGCCGTCACGGTGCATTGGAAGCCATACGGATTGCCGATGGCGACGGCGAGTTGGCCGACGCGCACGCCGGTCGAGTCGCCGAGCCGGACCGGCTTGAGGTTCGGCGCGTAAATGCGGATGACCGCCAGGTCGGAGTCCGGATCGTTACCGATGAGATGGGCGTCGGGCCGTCGGCCGTCGGCCAGCGTCACCTCGATCTTGTCCGCGCCGTGGACGACATGGCTGTTGGTGAGAATAAACCCGTCCGGCGTGAGGACGAACCCGGAGCCGCTGCCGCCGCGTTCGCGGGCGAATCGTTGCGGCGACGCGACCTGGCGGACTTCAATATTCACGACCGAAGGACTGACTTCCTGCGCCGCGCCGACGACCGCTTGCGAATAGGCGTCGAGAAGTTTCTGGTCTGAGAGTGTTTCGGTCGGGTCGGCGGCTGATTTGCCGTTCAACGGAGCGGAAGAAATCGGCGAAACTCCGACCCCGGACTCGAGTGCAACGTTTTCAGTTTTCATATCATCAGGGCCGCTCATCGCAGCTTGATGACAGATAAACCGAACCACGGAACTGTCAACCGGCGCGGAAAATGTTAAGCTTTGAGCGGCTGTTTCGCCCGCTTCCGGAAAAGTTTCCACGCGGCGAAAAACAGCAACACGCCGATCACCAAAACCACCAACACCGGCACCACGAGCGAGAGCAAGGAAGCGATGAGCGAACCGCCCAGCTCCGCGGTGGCTAGAATCGGGTTGGCCATGCCGCCGGTGCCCGCGCTGGACGCGCCGCGGGTGATGACGGTCGCACCCTGAACCAGCCCCGCGATTCCACCGCCGGCAATCACCGCGAGCGTCCACTTGAGAAACGGACTTACGTCGGTGGCCAGCGACGCGGTGATCAGGGCTCCGGCGATGATCGCGGCCGGCGATGCGATGGTGTCCAACAGGTTGTCCACCCAGGGGATGTAATAGCCGGCGACCTCCAGAACGGTGGCGACGGCGAAGGCAATCAACGCCGCGTCCGAGCCCATCCAGGCGAAGCCGGAGGCCAGTTTGAGGTGGCCGGTGTGCGAGGCGATGCTGACGACCAGCAACGGCACGAAGACGCGAAAACCGCACGCGGCACTCAAGCCAATGCCGACCAACAGGCTCAGGATCGTTTCCATAGCGAGTCTTTCTTGTTCGTGTTATGCGTTGACATCAGAACACGCAAGGTCTTTCAAATGTCGCGGCCGTTTTAAGGAAACCGATGACGTTCGCCGGTCCCGGACCCACGGTTGCAGAATAAACCCGATTCAACGGGACGTCGATGGCCTTTCACAGAAATCCGGAGAACGTTTGAAACCTTGAACTTGCAACTTGCCGACGGGCGTGAGGATGTTCGACACGAAAAGTTTTGAGACGCCAATCTGCGCTCATTTGGCGCTTATCCGATTCGGGGCGATCAGTGCGGATCAGTGGTTGCCGTTTTGGAAGCGTCGCCGCGTGCGACGGCGCCACCCACGGTCAGTTCCGCCCGCTTTTGTATGAATTGAGCCATCACGCTCACCGCAATTTCCGGGACGCTGACGGCCTGAATGTCGAAGCCGACCGGGCACGCGACTTTCGCCAACTGCTGTTCCGTCGCGATGCCATCCTGGACAAACTGCTCGAAAATCAGCCGTCGCTTCCGTTTGCTGCCGATCATTCCCAGGAAAACAAAGGGCCTGTGAACCCAATCGCGCAGGACGAGCGCATCGTGTTGATGACCGCGCGTGACGATGAGGCCGAACACGGGCCGGCGCGGCATCGGCTCGTTCAAAAGTTTATCCCAGTAATCGACGCGAAATTGCGTCCCCGAAGGGAAGTAGTGCGCGTTGGCCAGGATTGGGCGATCGTCAAAAACCGTCACCCTAAAATCGAGCTGCAACGCGAGCGGCGCGACGGCCTGCGCGACGTGGCCCGAGCCGGCGATCCACAGACCGCACGGCGGTGAAACGGTTTCCTGATAAAGCCACCCCCCTTCGGTTGCCGTGCCATCCACCCAGGAAATGGAAAAATCCTTCTTCACGCCCCAGGTCAGCGGCTCATCGCAGCGGGCGAGCTTCTGCCAGACCTCCGCCGCTCGCGCCGCCTGCGGGAGAATCAATCCACAAACTTTGCCGCCGCAAATGAGGCCGTCGTCCCAGCCGAAATCGTGGTCGAGCACCAGCTCGAACGTCGCCGGCGCCTGTGTCAGCAGGGCGCGGCGGGCGCGATCCTGAACCTCCGCTTCCAGACACCCTCCGCCCAGCGTGCCTTCGATCCGGCCATCCGCAAAGAATAACGCCTTCGCCCCTTTCTTTTGCGGACTCGACCCTTTGATGCCCGAAATGATTCCCAGCGCGAAGGGTTGACCTCGCGCCAGGGCGTCCGGCAGAAAATCGAAAAACCGCGGCATAGAACTCTTGTGAACGGGCGGAATGTAAATTGTTGCCGGCCTCGCGTCGAGCACGCAGTCGTCCGCAAGACAGGGACGCGCGCCACGCCTCCCGATTCATGAACCTCGAGGCAGGGCAGGGGTCTCGCCTCACTTACCTTGCCTGGCGGCGGGCGGGACGCGCTGCCCTGCTTTGCTTCGGTTGACACTCCGGTCCACATGCGTTAGCTGTGCGGCCATGTTCAACGGAATCTCCTTGCCGTCGGACCGGGGTCATTCGCCTGGTTTCCGCAATACCGGCTTTCCCGTTGTCTTTTTGGCGGGCTGCATTCTTTGCTTCGCGGCGTCATTCCAGGCCGCGGCCGACGACTGGCCCCGCTGGCGGGGACCGGACTGCAACGGCATCTCGAAGGAAACCGGTTGGTCTGCGTCCTGGCCGCAGGAAGGCCCGAAACAACTCTGGAAAACGTCCGTCGGCACCGGCTTCTCATCGGTCGCGGTCAGCAATGGGCGGCTTTACACCCTGGGAAACAAAGGCGGCACCGAGACCCTCTATTGCCTCGACGCCGGCAGCGGCAAAGAACAGTGGAAATACTCCTACCCGTGCCCGATGGATCCGAACCTGTATGAGGGCGGGCCGAACGCCACGCCCGCAGTGGATGGCAACACGGTCTATTCTTTCAGCCGCAAAGGCCACGTGTTCGCGCTCGACGCCGGGACCGGCAAGGTCCTCTGGTCAAAAAACGTTCACGACGAACTGGGCGTGAAAATTCCGGAGTGGGGCTTCTCCGGCTCGCCGCTGGTCGAAGGAAAATTGCTCATCATCAACGCGGGTCCTGCCGGCCTGGGGCTGGACAGAGCCGGGGGCCAGGTGGTCTGGTCCTCCGGCAAGGAATCGGCCGGCTACTCGTCGCCGGTGCCGTTGACGCACGGTGTCGCTCGCGGGGTTCTGCTCTTTTCCACCAAGGCGCTCTCCGCGGTCAATGCGCAGACCGGCCGATTGCTCTGGCGACATCCCTGGCCGACCTCCTACGGAGTAAACGCGGCCGACCCCGTCCTCATCGGCGACAAAATTTTCATCTCGTCCGGTTACAATCAAGGTTGCGCACTGCTGCGGATGAACGACAAGGGCGTCTCCGTGATCTGGCAGAATAAGAATTTGCGGAACCATTTCAACAGTTCGGTCGCCATCGGCGACCGCATCTATGGCTTCGATGAGTCGCCGCAACTCAAATGCCTGGAGTTGGCGGCGGGCAACGTGGGCTGGACCGAAAGCGGCCTTGGCAAAGGTTCGCTGATTGGCGCGGACGGCAAATTGATCGTTCTGGGTGAAAAGGGCCAATTGGTGATTGCCGATGCCTCAGCGACGGCCTTCAAACCGCTGGCGCGCGCGCAGGTGCTGGGCGGCAAGTGCTGGACCTCGCCGGTACTGGCCAACGGAAAGATTTATTGTCGTAACGGCCGGGGCGATTTGGTTTGCGTGGATGTTTCGGGGAAAGCGAATTGAGCCGCGACGGTTCAAACTCTGATACGAAAGAACGGAGGAACACTCGTTGATTTGATCAGGGCAAATAGTCGGAACGAATCTGGCCGAAGAGTGTGATGTTAATGGCCGCGGAAAGCTATCCTCCTCTGTGTATCGTGCGTTTGTCTGGAAGTTCTCTCAGTCCGACGGCTACCGCCACATCTTGAGACGGAAGAATCGCCGCTCCCCAGCGATGGCATTGGTCACCGACATGAAGTTGCCGGCCGGATAATAGCCCGAACCCCGCCAGAACTCCTTCCAGCTTCCCGCGTCCGCGAGATCGGTCGTCGCTTCAAGAGCGTACGTCACATCCCCCTGGTTAAGCCAGCTTATGACAAGGTCGCAACCATCACGCTGAACGCCGAACCACTGTGGTCCCAGGCTGAACGACTCCAACCCTGTCAGTGGCGTCGGTGTCTCCTGCAATACGATCGAGAACGGTTTCGACACTCCCCACAATATGTTCCGGCAGGGCTCATCAAATAAGCAGGGCTGAGGCGAAGAAACCAGGACCTGCACCCAGATCCGCTGCCCCACTGTCGCGCCCGGCACTATCACCTCCCAGGGCCACCAGTAACCAGCATTTGGACCCGTCTGAAACCCCCCAGTAAAGCCGACGGGGAATAACGACGTGGGACCCCTCTCTGTAAAGGGCGTCAGGTCCACAAAAAGTGTTACCCCGAACTGTTCTCCATCGACCTTCGTGACACCGTCAACGTCGTAAACGGGCGCATCCAAAATGCCCTCAATGAAATTGCGGAACTCGATGATCGCATCTCCACGTAAACTAGCAATGAAACCCAGCAAGACCGCCAAGGCGACTAAAGGTTGGAATCTGTAGCGGCTGTCACGCGTGAAGAGAGATTGTGATTTCCTTCCCGCCTTGCAGACTCCGCCACTATTGCTATGAACTGGTTTTGTGAATCCCAGCTCACTGATTTGCTGTCTCACACACGTCAACTCCTCGTGCCCACATTTTTGTCTGAACGCCCGTCACTGTTCTACTGCCGAAGTGGAAATTAACGGTGTCTTTGTCTTTGGGACACGAATTACTACCTGGAATGTTAAATACCACACCTGAACTCTGAGTTCAACCGCGGAATCAATCTGTCGATCTGCACGTGCATCCGATACATCGCGCACCGGCCGGCCGCGCGCTTGCGTTCGCGGCGAGTTGTTCCTAAGTTGCGCCGATGCCAACGCTGTTGGAGAAGATCGAGGCCGATGCCGCCGCGCGCCTGCCCTTGCCGCCGGACCGCCGGCCCTCGCAGGAGCTGGCCCGCTACAAAGGTTTCCTCAAGGTGGAGTCGCATCGGCTCAAGATGCTGCATCGCGCCGGCGCCGGCGGCCGGGAAATCTGCCGGGCGCGCGCCGCGGTGCTGGATGTGTTGCTGCGCCACATCCTGGAAGCGGTCAAGGGCGGCATCACGGAGGAAGCCAAAGCGCCGCCGCCCGGTTTCGCGCTGGTGGCCATCGGCGGTTACGGTCGCGGCGAGTTGAATCCGCAGAGCGACATTGACATCATGTTCCTCCATAGCGGCGACACGGTTTCCACGGCGCGCGGCAAGCCGCATCCGTATTTGTCGATGCTGACAGACGGCCTGCTCTACACGCTGTGGGACATCGACTTGAAGGTCGGCCATTCGGTGCGAACGATCAACGATTGCGTCAAAGTCGCCAACAGCGAGATGCAATCGAAGACGTCCCTCATCGAGGCGCGGTTCATCAGCGGCGACGAAGAGTTGTTCCGGCACATGGAGGCGGTGGTGCTGGCCCGGTGCGTGCGCGGTCTGGAAGACGACTACATCGCGGCGCGGGTGGAGGACCAGGAGGCGCGGCGGGCGAAGTTTGGCAATTCCGCGACGATGCAGGAGCCGAACATCAAGAACGGCTGCGGCGGCCTGCGCGATTTTCAAAACCTCATCTGGATGGCGTATTTCAAATACCGGACGCGGTCGCTGCCGGAACTGGAAAAGCGCGGGTTGATCGGCGAAAGCGAGCGGAAACAACTGGAAGCGGCCTACGATTTTCTGCTGCGCGTGCGCAACGACCTGCACTATCACGTCAACCGGCCGGCGGACGTGTTGACCAAAGGCATTCAGCCGGTCATCGCCCACAACCTCGGTTACACCGACCGTTCGCCGGTCAAACGGCTGGAAGCGTTCATGGGCGACCTGTACAACCACATGCGGAACATTTACCTCATCACCCGCACCCTCGAGCAGCGGCTCGCGCTCTTGCCGCATCCGGAGCGGCGTTTGCCCTCGTTCGGCGAATTGTTCCGCCACGGCCGGCGCCGTTTCCGTCGGCAGCTCGTGGACGGTTTCAAATGCGTTGAAGGCGAGATTTATCCCGTCCCCAGCCGCGTTTTTCGCGACCAGCCGCGCCGGCTGATGCGGGTTTTTCTTTACGCCCAGCAACGCGGACTGAAGCTCCATCCCGACCTGGCGCAGTTGATTCGCAACCGGCTTTCGCTGGTGGACCGCGCGTTTTTGCGCGACCAGCACGTGCGGGAGACGTTTCTGGAAATTCTCAATCAACGGGGCAACGTGGCGCCGATATTGCGCGCGATGCACGAAGTCGGGTTGCTCGGCAAGTACCTCCCCGAATTCGGCAAGTTGACCTGCCTGGTGCAGCACGAGTTCTATCACCAATACACCGCCGACGAGCACACGCTGGTCTGTCTGGAGCAGCTCGACCGGATTTGGGAAGCCGAGAAGCCGCCGTACAGCAATTACGCGGAGATTTTTCGCAGCGTGGAGCGGCCCTTTGTGCTTTACCTTGCCTTGCTGCTCCACGACGCGGGCAAGGCCACGCGCGCGGGCAGTCATTCGGAAATCGGCGGCCGACTCGCCCTCAACGTCGCCCGGCGTCTCGGCCTCGACGCCGCCACCAGCCACCGGTTGCGGCTGCTGATCGAGCAGCACTTGACGATGACGCAAATCTCCCAGCGCCGCGACCTGGACGACCCGTCCGTCATTCGCAACTTCGCCGCGCAATTGCAAAGCGCCGAGAACCTGAAACTGCTTACCCTCCACACCTTCGCCGACACGCTGGGCACCAGCGACAAGTTGTGGAATGGCTTCAAAGATTCGCTGCTGCTCCTTCTTTTCCGCAAAACCATGGAACAACTCACCGGCGAGACGGCGTTCATTCGCGCCGAGGAAAAACAGCGCGAGTTGCTGGCCGAAGAAGTCCGCCGTTTGCTGCCCGAGACCGTCAGCGAGGAGGAATTGCAGGCCCATTTTGCGACGCTGCCGCCGCGCTATTTTCAGATCCATGCGGCCCGGGAAATCCTGGCCGACGTCACCCTGGCGCATCTGTTCATGCGCCACCAGATCGGGGAGGAGGACAAGGCGCTGGAGCCGGTCATAGACTGGCACAACGAACCGGACCGCGGCTACACGGCGGTCAAGGTCTGCACCTGGGACCGGCACGGCTTGTTCAGCAAGATCACCGGGGCGCTCACGGGCGCCGGGTTGAATATTCTCAGCGCGCAGATTTTCACCCGCAACGACGGCGTCATTCTCGACACGTTCTTTGTCACCGACGCCAAAACCGGCCTGTTGGCCGCCAAAGAAGAGCGCGACAAATTCGAGAGGTGCTTGAACCAGGTGTTGACGGGTGACGTGGATTTGGCCGCCCTCATCGCCCGGCAAAAGGTCGCGAAACCGCTCTACCAGTCGCTCGAGGGTGAGCGCATCCCCACGATCATTCGCTTCGATAACGAGACGTCCGACACGCGCACGATCATGGACGTGGAGACCGAAGATCACGTCGGTCTGCTCTACATCATTTCACAGGTGTTGACCGAACTCGACCTGGACATCTATGTGGCCAAGATCAGCACCGAGAAAGGCGCGGCCATCGACAGCTTTTATGTCAGCGAAAACGACGGGGCAAAAATCCGCGACGCGGAACGTCACCGGGAAATTGAGCGGCGATTGCGCGCGGCGATCGCCCGATTGGAGGGGGCGTGAGGCGTAGTGCGTAATTCGTAATGCGTAATCCGTAATGCGTAATCCGTAATCCGTGAAGTGAACTCCGCGCTATGAGTTACGAATTACGGATTACGAATCACGCCCCTCCAGAATCGCCATTGCTGCTGCATAGTTGTCCGTGTGGCTCAAGCTGATGTGAAACCGGGTGCCGCCATGCTGCTCGAAAAGTTTGCGTCCGCCGTCGTGCAGAATCACAAAGGGCTCGCCTGATTCTTTGCGGCCTACTTCCATGTCCTGCCAGCCGAAATGTTTGCCGATGCCGGTGCCGAACGCCTTGGAAACCGCCTCCTTCGCCGCGAAGCGCGCGGCGAGGAACGGCGCGGGGTTCCGGTGTGACATACAATAAGCGATCTCATCCGGGCGCAGAATCCGTTTCAGGAACCGCTCGCCAAACTTTTCATAAGAAGCGCGGATACGCGCCACTTCGATGATGTCAATGCCGGTGCCTAAGATCACGCTTCAGTTTTCAGCTCTGCGCCGATTTGAGACGGCGCGGCTGCAGGTTACCCCGAAACTCCCCGCAGGGCGGGGAGAGGGTGGCCGAAGGCCGGGAGAGGGGTGGTTCATGGGTAATCTTTCATCAACGCGAGCATCTCCTGCACCGCGCGAGCAAGCCCGACCGACACAGCCCGGCTGATGATGCTGTGGCCGATATTGAGCTCGACCAGGTGGGGAACCCGGCGGAGGGCGGGCAGGTTCTGGTAGTTCAGGCCATGACCGGCGTTGACTTTGAGGCCCAGTTCATGCGCACGCCCGGCGCCGGCGATGAGACGGTCCAGCTCTTTGACGCGTTCGTTCTCGCGAGTGAAATGTTCCGCAAACGCGCCGGTGTGCAGTTCGACGAACTGACTGCCCACCTGCGCCGCCGCTTCGATTTGCGCCGGCTCGGGCGCGATGAACAGGCTGACTTCGATGGCGGCCTCATTCAGTTTTTTACGGGCGTGCGTCAGCGCGGCCTGCTGGGCCACCGCATCCAGACCGCCTTCGGTGGTGACTTCCTGCCGCCGCTCCGGAACGAGGCAGACGATGTCCGGCTTGAGTTTCAGCGCGACGGCGAGGATATCCGGCGTGTTGGCCATTTCGAGATTGAGTCGCGTCTTGATGACCTCGCGCAGTTTCCACACATCGCGGTCTTGAATGTGGCGGCGGTCTTCGCGCAGATGGGCGGTGACGCCGTGCGCGCCGGCCGATTCGCAAATCAACGCGGCCTCGACCGGGTCGGGTTCCCCATGGCCGCGTCCCCGGTAACGCGCCTCGCGCAGCGTGGCGACGTGGTCGATGTTAACGCCCAGCTTGAGCATGCGACCCGGCTCATCCTCCCGGTGGTTTTTTGGCGGGCGCGGCCGGGCCGTTGGCGGGGAAGGACGGCGGTTTCGAGGCGGTTGGCAATGGCCGTTCCGGCGGCAGTTCGAAACTCAGCGCCGGAAAATTGGTGCTCTCCAGCCAGCGGGCCAGGGCAACCAATTCAAAGCCGGTGAAACCAATGTTGGCCTTGCGCACGAGCGACCATTCCGTCGGCGAATCGGCGGTGATTTCCGTGACGGTGTTGCCCAATTTCGGCTCGATTGCCAGCAACCATGGCAACGCGGCGTTATTGGTCGTGAATTGCGATTTGCTCGCGATGATCGCGAACAATTGGGCCATCATGCGCCAATGATGCAGTCTCGCCTCGGTGATCTCCCAATCGTAATAGACCAGTTTGGCTTGCTGACCCATTTGCGAGAGCAACTCGGCCGGCACCGGATTGGTCGAGGGTGATGGGACAAACAACCCGCCGGCGACAAACTCCGCGCCTTTGAATTTGGCAGGCGCCAGGAACGGCGTGATGAAGGGCAACCCTCTCCAGAGGAGCTGGTGAGAGTTGGTCTCCCAACCGACCTGGGCCAGCCCGCGGCTTTGCCAGTTCGTGCTGAACACCGACGGCGCGAGAGCACCGGCCCTTTCGAGTTTGCCGGCGGCGTCTTTCAGCGGAAAGGTCACAAAGGTCTGGTAGGGCAGATCCCGGTCAATGGGCTGGCGTCCTTGCGCCCAAAGGTAGAGTTCGTTCGGCTCGGGGGTCAGCTCCAGTTTTTGCAGTGCGGCACAGTTCTTCAGCCAGGGCGAAATGCCACGGGCCGCGGTGAAGCTGACCAACGGCTCGTTGATGAGATTCGTGGGAACTTGCCACGGATCGAGCGAACCGGTCAGCGGCTCCGAAAAACCCAGGAGCATGTTCGACCGCAGGTTTTCGCCCTGGCCAATGACGGTTAATCGGGCGTGAGGCCAATTGACGGCCGACGGCAACTCGAGCGCGGGGCCCAGTCGCGGCAGATTCAATTCCGTCTGCAGCCAATAATTGGAAGCGGGCGAAACAGGACGACCGCCGGCTTTGATTCGCCGCGCCGCTTCGGCCACCGCAGGAAGGTTGTTCTGACCGATACCCAGCACCAGCCATGGCCCGGCTTCCAGGCAGCGCACCAGAGCGGGCGCATCAGACCTTTTTACCTCCCAGCCTGCAAACCCTTCCACCGCGTTTGTTGCGGGAGCGCCCAACATCCACAGTTGCATCAACTCCGTCAGACTGGCCCGCCATAATTTGAGCCGGTCGGCGGGCAATTGCACCAGCAGCGTCCATTCCGCGGTCCGGTTGGCGGGCCCGCGCACTTGCAGGTAGGATTCGCCCCGAAGCAGATCGTCCAGCATCGGCCGTAGCAGGGCCGCGCCGCGTTCGTCCTGGACGGCACTGACGCGTTCACCGAAGAGAGTTCGCGGCGCATGGGCCAGCTTTTGGAGAGTCTGTTCCGCCAGGCGCCTGGTTTCCGGCATGCGCCAGATTTCGCGGAGCCGGGCGCCGTTGGGTTGGTTGGCGAGCGCCGCGGTTCCGACGAAATGATAACTGGCGAGAAGGTCGCCTTCGACCGGTGGGCTGGTTTTCTCACCGGCCTCCTGCCTGCGGCAACCGATGCCGCACATCAGTGCGGCCATGCTGAGCAAAGCAGTGAACGGTTTCATAGCGGCGGGCCACTCCTTGCCAGAGAACCGGCGATTTAGCAAATCGAATAAAATGAGCGTCACCGTCCGGGGCGCACCTTCCAACTAACACGCAAAGTTACTTTCTTCTTCCGTCGCGTTTCCCCGCACTTTCCCGACGCTCGGAGAATTCCGCAACGTCACAAGGATTGTGCCACGCGGAAGCGGCGTTCACGCGCGTGAACGCCGCGCTCCGGGCCCTCGCGCAGTGAGCACCACCTAACGCAGTGCGTCGAGGCGCTCCGGCTTCCGCGCGGCCAGTCGCCGCGCGGGACAGGCGAGTCGCCCGTGCTACCCGCGCGGGTGTGAACGATCTCAGCCAGGGATGTCCGTTCGCTGCAGGTTTCCGGAGCTATTCAGGGATTGCGGCCGGGGTTCAGCCGTCACCCGGCTTCTCGATTAACAGTCGCTCGCGCCGCCGTTCGCGGTTATCGTCGGAGCGTCCGCACTCAAACAACGGCTTATGCAACGACTGACGATCCACCTCCTCAACAGCCTCCTCTTGATCGTAATTCTCATCGGCATCCCGGCCATTACCAGCGCGCGGCTGGGAAATCTGCAGTTAACGTCCGCTCCGAAGGCGCAAAAGCTGACCCTGTGGGGGCTGGGACTGACCGCGGCCTTCAATTCGACCGCCGCGTTATGGTTCACGAAAAAGCGCAAGGACCGGATGCTCTGCTGGAAGTGGGCCGCAGTTTTTGGCGCTTTGCTCGCGATCGAATATTTGTACTTTAAAGGATATTTCAATTTCGACTGGTTGAAGAAGGCGTTGCAGTGGCTGCAAAAGCTCTTCTGAACGGCTCGGCGCCCTCGCGCGGCGAATGCCAGCGAGGCCGGCAAAAAACATCTGATTGAATCCCGTTTCGGTTTTCGCATAATCCCGCGCACCTATGACCACCGGAAAGTTGTCTTTCATTGCAATGCTGGCTCTGGCCTGTGGCAGCCGCGCGGCCGACGATTATCAGCCCGGCCCGGATTCCCAACCGCAGGAGGGCGTGCCCCGGGGCGAGGTCATCAAGGGCGCCTTCGACCAGAGCAAAATATTCCCCGGCACCTGGCGCGAATACTGGGTTTTTGGCGGACCGGACTTTGACGAACTTTATGCCACCTGCGGTGACAAGGTGCTCAAGCGAAAACTGACGGCGAAAGGCGTGCTCTCTTTCCAGGCGCCGATCAAGCCGGGGGCGCCGCGGTTATGAGGCCGTCCGTCAAAATGATCGGCCACTCGCCGATGGTTGAGGGATTCACGCCAAAACGGCCTCGGATGGCGCCTGCCGGTCCACGATGTCGAATGTCTGCCGGGTGAGCGTGAGATCCAGGAGGATCCGGGCGCGTGGCGCCGGGTTCAACAAACGGAAACGGCAGTGTTGCTGCTGCGCGGTTTTACGCGCCCAAATCAGCGCGCCCAATCCGTGACTGTCCATGAACTCGACCCGCGAGAGGTCCACCTCCACATCATGCCGGGTGGCCAGCGGCCCATAGAGTTCGTCGCGAAACCTGGGGGCGCTGGCCGCGGACAAAATGTTGATCCCGGTGACACGCAAAGTCTGGCCTGCAAATTCAAGTTTCATA
>DASPXS010000219.1:0-7855 GCA_035637175.1 Haliangiales bacterium
GGACGAACCAATTCCAACGCGCAGCACGCGGATATGCCCGCGTTCGCGCCATAACGGTTCAACCCGTTTTCTTGAATTCCAATTCGTCTCCTTTGGCGGTGACGTTGATCTTGTCCCCGGGCTTGAATTCGCCTTCGAGCAGTTTGATCGAGAGCGGGTCGAGTAGTTTTTCCTGGATCGCCCGCTTGAGCGGCCGGGCGCCAAATTGCGGATCATAGCCGGCGCGCGCCAACCGTTGTCGGGCGGGCTTATCGACGTCGAGGTTCAATTGCTGCTGAGCGAGGCGTTTTTCCAACCGTTTCAATTGAATCTCCACGACGTGCGCAAGCTGCTGCTCGTCGAGGCTGTGGAAGACGATGATGTCATCCACGCGGTTCAGGAACTCGGGCCGGAAATGCCGCTTCAACTCGGATTTCACGCGGTCTTCCATCTCGAGCTGTCCCCGGGGGGAGAGTTTCCCATTCTGGTAATATTCCTGGATGATCGGCGACCCGATGTTGCTGGTCATAATGACGAGCGTATTTTTGAAATCGACCGTCCTCCCCTGTCCGTCGGTGAGCCGGCCGTCGTCGAGCACCTGCAACAATACGTTGAACACGTCGTGGTGCGCCTTCTCGATCTCGTCAAATAACACCACGCTGTAAGGCCGGCGCCGCACCGCTTCGCTGAGTTGGCCGCCTTCCTGGTAGCCGACGTAGCCTGGTGGCGCGCCGATGAGCCGCGCCACGGTGTGTTTCTCCAGGTATTCGCTCATGTCGATGCGCACCATCGCGTTTTCGTCGTCGAACAGGAATTCCGCCAGCGCGCGGGCCAGCTCGGTCTTGCCGACACCGGTCGGCCCCATAAAAATGAACGAGCCGATGGGCCGGTTCGGGTCCTGCAAACCGCTGCGCGCGCGGCGAACCGCATTGGCCACGGCCGTGAGGGCTTCGCTCTGCCCCACAACGCGCCGGGCCAGTCGCTCTTCCATCTTCACCAGCTTCTGGCGCTCGCCTTCGAGCATTTTGGTGAGGGGAATGCCGGTCCAGGAGGACACCACTTTGGCGATGTCTTCTTCGGTGACTTCCTCATTGAGGAGACGTTGGCCGGAAGGTTTTGCGTGCAACTCCTTTTGCGCGGCGGAAAGTTTATTCTGCAGCTCAGGGATGCGCCCGTACTGGATTTGCGCGGCCAGATTCAGGTCGCCCGCGCGTTGCGCCTTTTCCATGTCGAGTTTGGCCGCTTCCAACTGTTCGTTCAGGATGCTGACCGCGTTGATGGCGGCCTTTTCATTTTGCCATTGCGCCTTGAGCCTGGCAGACTGTTCCTTGAGATCGGCCAGCGCCTTTTCCAGTTTCTTCAAACGCTCGCGCGACGCTTCATCTTTTTCTTTCTTCAAAGCGGTCTGCTCGATCTCCAACTGCATGATCTGCCGTTCGAGTTGATCGATCTCCGTCGGCAGGGAGTCGAGTTCCATGCGCAGTCGCGAGGCGGCCTCGTCCACAAGGTCAACGGCTTTGTCCGGCAGGAAACGGTCGCTGATGTAGCGATGGGACAAGGTGGCCGCCGCCACCAGCGCGGCGTCCTGAATGCGCACACCGTGATGGACCTCGTAGCGTTCCTTCAAACCGCGCAAAATCGCGATCGTCGCTTCCACCGTCGGCTCGGCGACAAACACGGGCTGGAACCGGCGTTCCAGCGCGGGGTCTTTCTCGATGTGTTTGCGATATTCGTCGAGTGTGGTCGCGCCGATGCAGCGCAGCTCGCCGCGCGCCAGTTGCGGTTTGAGCATGTTGGCCGCGTCGGTCGCCCCCTCGGCCGCGCCGGCGCCCACCAGCGTGTGCAACTCATCTATGAACAGAACAATCCGCCCTTCACTGGCGGTGATCTCCTTCAGAAACGCCTTGAGACGGTCCTCGAATTCGCCCCGGTATTTGGCGCCGGCAATCATCGCGCCCAGGTCCATCGCCACCACCCGCTTGTTCTTCAGCGATTCCGGCACATCGCCGCTGACGATGCGGCGGGCCAGGCCTTCAACGATGGCGGTCTTGCCGACACCCGGCTCGCCGATGAGCACCGGGTTGTTCTTGGTGCGCCGCGAGAGCACCTGCATCACGCGGCGGATTTCCTCGTCCCGTCCGATGACCGGATCAATCTTCCCCGCGCGGGCGAGCGAAGTCAGGTCCCGCCCGTATTTTTCCAGGGCTTTGAACTTGTCCTCCGGGTTCTGGTCGGTGACGCGCTGATTGCCGCGCAATTCGGCCAGCGCCTTGAGCACCTCGGCTTGCTTGAGCCCGTGCGCCTGAAAAATCTTCTGTAGCGTGGAACCGGCTTCCGAGATCAAACCCAGCAACAGGTGTTCCGTGCTGATGTATTCGTCTTTGAGTTTCTCCGCCTGCGTCGCCGCGGCATCCAGGGTCTTCTTCAGTGATGGACTGAGAAAAACGTCGGCCGAGCTGGTGCCCTGGACCTTATGGCGCCGCGCCAGATCGTGTTCCAGGTCCTGTTTCAGTCGGGGCACGGCCACGCCCAGTTTTTGCAGAAGTTCCGGAATCAGGCTGTCCGCCTGGTCAACGAGCGCGAGGAGCAGGTGTTCGCCATCCATTTCCTGGTGCGAGTATCGATGCGCCAGTTGTTGCGCCTCCTGCAATGCCGCCTGCGCTTTGAGGGTCAGTTTGTCCAATTGCATGACCCACCAATAACCCCACCCCGCAAACCGTCAAGCCACTGTCCGTTTGGCTCTTTGGACTTCGGCCTTCCTTCGGCCTTTGTCATTCGGCATTTGTCATTAATTCCGGCCTTGTTTCTTCTCGTACTTCTTATCGTCCAACTTCTCTTTGTCGTCGCCGGATTTCTCTTTGCGACCGCCCGACTTCAAGACCCCGGGCGGCGCGCCGGCGTTAAGCTGTGAAAGTATTTCCTCCGAAATATCGTTCTGACCGTTGTTGTAAAGGACAACCGGGGTATGGCTGGCGCCGTCCGCGGCAACGTCGATGACCAGGGAATAACCGCCGGCTTTTGCCTTGGCCTCAACCAGGTCGCGGATGTCGCCCAGAATCCGGTCGCGCATGCGGCGTATCTGGAGAGCAAGGCTTTCTTCCGAGTTGTTCTGGTACAGTTTAGCCGTCTGCTCGATCTCCCTCATTTCCTGATATTTCTTTTCCGCCGCGTTTTTGCGCTTTTCGCGTTCGTCGGTGGAAACAGCCTGGTCGCTGCTGCTCGAGATGAGTTTTTTATATTCCTCGTTGGCCTTAGCGTAGTCGTCGGCCATCTCCTGGGTCCTCTTTTTGATCTCCGATTTTTGCTCTTCGATCTGCGTGTTGGCCTGGATGGTTTTATAGTAATTGGTAAAGACCCGTTGCAGGTCGATGATGGCGATTTTGGCATCTGCGTGGGCGGCGCCGGTCAGCAAAAGCGCGGTGAGCACAAGGACGGTTCTGGTGAAAGTTCGTGTGTTCATTGTCATGCGGGGCAGAGATTAGAAGGGGCGTTCGTAACCAACGCTGAACTGGAACCGGCCGGCACCGCTGGTGTCGGGGCCGTGCGTGATGGGAAAGGCGTAGTCCAGCCGCAACGGGCCCAGTTGGGGAATGTTGAGGCGGATGCCGATGCCCCAGTCGTCGTTATAGGTGCCTGTATTGAACCCGTTCGGGTCAAGACTGTATGCATTCTGATAAACCATACCGATGTCATAAAACGCCGCAAAGCGCAATCGTTCGATAATCGGGACACTGTATTCTGCGGTACCAAACCAGTATGTCCCGCCGCCGATCGGCTCGGCGAATTCGTCCTTCGGCCCGACATGACGGAACTTGTAACCGCGCATCGTCGTTGCGCCTCCGAGAAAAAACCGGTCGAAGAGAGGGACCCGCGTTGAATCGCCAAACCGTTCCACCACGCCGGCGGTTGCCCCCAACTCCAGGACGTGTCCCTCGAACGGTCCCCTGAAATACCACTTCGACTCCAATTCCAGCTTGTAGAAATCGGTGTCGCCGCCCAGCGGCCCGCCCGCCACGCTGACACCCAGCGAAGTCCGCTGACCGCGGTTCGGCAGCAACCCGCCACCACGTGTGTCGTAGGTCAGTGAAACGCCCGCTTTGGAAACAAGCCGGTCGCCTTGCTCCTGCAACAGTGTGGGTGAGACGCTGGGAGGTATGATCGTGCGGGTGGGAAAATTCCACGGACCTTGTGTCACCACCACATTCGTGGTCGTCCCCGCGCCGAAACGGATGCCCACGTTCTCGATCGTGTAGCTGAGCCCGACACGGAAGGCATCGGTAAACAACGCGCGGGTCAGGCTCAACCGGGCGCCGGTCTCCCGCTGGTCGTACAGGTCGCTGTAATACTGGATGTCCCGGTGAAACAAATCGACTTCGAGAGCCAGCTTGCGATTGAGGAACCACGGCTCGACGAAGGTCAGTTCATAATTCTCCTGTTTGGTGCCGATCGTCGCCTGCAGGCGCAGCTTCTGGCCGCCGCCGGTGAAATAAGGCGGGTTGAACAGGTCGAAGTTGCCCTGGGTCATGCCGACATAGCCGAAGAGCTGGTCGATGGAACTGAAGCCGGCGCCAAAATAAAAATTGCCGGATGGCCCTTCCTCCACGTCCACGATCAGGTTTTTCAGGTTGGGCACCTCCGTCGGTTCCACCTCCGTCTGCACCTTGGTAAAGTACTGCAGGCCTTCCAGGCGTTCCTTGCTCAACTTGACGCGGACCATGTCAAACAATTCTCCCGGCGCAACGGCCAGTTCGCGCCGGATCACCTTGTCTTTGGTCTTGGTGTTGCCGTGGATTTCGATCTTCTCGATCTTGGACGGCTCGCCCTCTTCGATCTGGTAAACCAGATCCATCGTGCCCCGGTCCGTGTTGGCGTTTTTGGTGATCCCCACGCGGACGTGGTCCAGGTCTTCTTTGCCGATATGGCCGTGTGCGCCGTAAAAGTCCTCGATCGCCTCGCGGTCTTTTTCCAGTCCCTTCGGCGTAAAAATCTGTCCTTCGAGCATTCGGGGCCTGACCGGATGCCCGAGGACGACCACGCCCTGGCGGACCTGTTCGGCCGTGAACTTGACGTTGCCTTTGAACTCCACCGACCCGACCTTGTAACGCCGCCCTTCATAAACGATGAACCGGATGACCATGCGTGTCGGGCTGATGCGGTCGAGCTTCGCTTCCTTGATTTCGAAATCCACGTACCCTTCGTTCCAGTAAAAATCCTTGAGCTTCTCCTGGTCTTCCTGAAACTGCTCCTCCTTGAGCTTGCCGCTGCCCGTCAACCAGGAAAACATCCAACGCCGCCGTGTCTTGAGCTGTTTGCGGAGTTTACGCTGCGAAAATGCCTGCGCGCCGACAAACTGAACGTCAACGATCCTGACCTTGGGCGCTTCCTTGATTTCAAAGGTGACCGTGGCGCGCCCCAGTTGCTCGTTGATGCTTTTCGTCGCCTCGACCTTCGTCTGCTGGTAGCCCGCCTTCTCGTACATCTTTTTGATTTCCTGCGCGTCGGTAAAGAGTTTGTAATCGTCCAGCGACTCGCCGATCCTTGACTTCACCTTCTTCAGCAGCTTGGTGTTGCTGTATTTTCTGTTTCCCTCGAACCGCACGTCGCTGAGGACCGGCTGGCCCTGCACCACGTAAACCAATTTGACCCCTCCGTCGGTCCGTTCCAGGGCCACGCGGATCTGGTAAAAATAGCCGGTCGCATTGAGCGTGCGGATATCGTCGGTGGTTGCGTTCGGATTGTAGGTGTCTCCCACCTTGACGTGAATGTTCGCGCGAACCAGATCGTCGCTCACGGCCGGCGGACCGACGTGCTTGATTTCAATCTTTTCAATGACGAGCCCCGTCTGCGCAGCCAGCGACAGCGGCCAGCCCGGCGCCAGCATCCCCAGCAGCAGCCAGCAACGGCATCGCAACCATTTCATTCAGTTAACTGTCAATCGACACATCGCTGACCTTGGCCGCGCTTTCGAAGCGCGTGTAGGCTTTCAAAAACGTCAGGGACACTTCGCCGGTGGGCCCGTTGCGCTGTTTGGCGATCAGCAGATTCACCGGCACCGCATCCTGCTCCTGCGCCAGGCCGTCGTCCTCATCTCCGCTCTTGGGCTTGTAAAGCAGACCCACCAGGTCGGCATCCTGTTCAATCGCGCCGGATTCCCGCAGGTCCGACAGACGGGGTGGCCGCCCTTTTTCCTTTTCCAGGTCGCGATTGAGTTGGCTCAATACAATCAGCGGAACGTTTAGTTCCTTGGCCAACGCCTTAATGCCGCTGGAAATGTCAGCGATTTCCTGCTGCCGGTTTTCTGCTCGCCGCGAAGTAGAATGGAGCAGTTGCAGGTAGTCAATGACAAAGAGCTTGATGCCGTACTGCTGCACCATGCGCCGCGCCTTGGCCCGCAACTGCAGGATGGACAGCCCCGGCGTGTCATCAATGAACAGGGGCGCGCCGGCCAGTTTGCCCGCCGAACCGGTGAGTTTCGGAAAATCCCGCTCCGCCAGAAAGCCGTCGCGAATGTTCCGCAGGTTGACCCGCGACCGCGAACAGAGCATGCGCAACACCAGCGACTCCGCCGTCATTTCCAGACTGAACACGCCGACCGGGAGCCGATCGTCCACGGTCGCGTGCTCGGCGATGTTCATCGCCAGCGAGGTTTTGCCCATGCTCGGTCGCGCGGCGATGACGATCATTTCGCCGCCGTGAAATCCGCTGGTCATTTTGTCCAGATCAGGAAACCCGGTCGAAATGCCGGTCAACATTCCCTGTCGCTGATGAAACTCCTCGATGGTGTTGATCGCCCGTTTGACCAGGTCCTTGATCGTCCGGGTGCTCGCTTCGACACGGTCTTCGCTGATGCGCAAAACGTCGCGCTCCACCTCGTCGAGCAGCGCGTCCACCTCGCCCTGATGCTCGTAAACCCGCCCCACCACTCCGGTGCAGGTTTGAATCATCCGCCGCAACAGGTGTTTCTCCCGCACGATGTCCGCGTAGTAAGCCAGGTTGGCCGCGGACGGAACGGCGTCCGGCAGGGCAGCCAGGTAGGCCAGCCCGCCCACCGCTTCGAGCTGATTGCGGTCCTTGAGCCGTTGCTGTACCGTGAGCAGATCAATCGCCTCCTTGTGGTCGTACATTTCGACCAGCAGCTCGTAAATATGCCGGTGACGCAAATCATAATACACTTCCGACCCGGCCTTGAATTTCTCGATGCAGATGCCCAGGCAATCGTTGGGCGACAGCAACACGCAGCCCAGCACTCCCTGCTCCGCCTCGAGCGAATGAGGCGGCAGGCGGTCCAACTTGACGGCGCTCGTCTCCGGCGTCTTTTGTCGGCGCGCTCTTTTCAAATCCGCCGGCGCGCTGCCGGCCTCGCTTTCCAGGGAATCAATCATGGTTGAAGAACACTGAACTTTCCGACTCCGGGCAACAGGCACTTATTTTTTCTTACTCCCAAACAGTTCACAATCCTGAACGACGCAGAACCTTCTTCGTGGGAGCTTCCGTTTTCCATTCGAACGTGCGCACCGACCTTGAACCGGCGCCGGTCGTGTGGCAGCCGTTTCGTCGCCTGTAGAGTCAAGAGACCGTGGACGTTTCTCCCTCTCCCCAGGGGAGAGGGCCGGGGTGAGGGGGACATCAGGTAGTCTATCCCACGGCTTCCTTTGTAATACGCCGATAAATCTCAGAAGGTCCCGGCAAAAGGTGATTCGTGGAGGGATGATTTCCAATCTGGGAACGAATTCCCCAAAAAAAACAGGCAAGCCAATTCGACCTGCCTGTTCGGAAAAATTTGCGCGGGGATTATTCCGCTTTCTTCTCCGTTTTGGGCTTCCTGGGTGGGCGTTCCTTTTTGGCTTCAGCCGGGGCCGCCTCCTTCGCCCTGGGC
>DASPXS010000220.1:0-4478 GCA_035637175.1 Haliangiales bacterium
CAGGACCAGCGCGACAAAGAGCCCGGTGAGCGCAAGTTCATTGCGGTCTGGAAGCTCCTGGCGGACCCCCAGGCCGGTCAGCCGCACAACGACGGTGAGCAGCCCGACGAACAGCACCGCGAAAAGAAAGAAGCCGAGCATGGTTACCAGATGGAGTATTGGGGTGGTGGAGGAATGGAGTGTTGGAGTGTTGGAGTGTTGGAACGCGCATTTTAACTCCGTCACTCCAACACTCCAGCACTCCATTCCGCGCTCCGGCTACTCCTTCTCCAGCGGGAAGACCTTGACTTCGACGCGGCGGTTCTTTTTGTTGTGGTCCGGATTGCTCGAGTCGGTCATCCCCGCCAACGGATTGTCCCAGCCGTTGCCGATGACCTTGAACTTGTTCTGGTCGAACCTGTATTTTCCCAGGATAGCCTTGCGCACGGCGTCGGCGCGATCATAGGAGAGCTGCCGCACGAGGTCTGGCGGCACGACCCCTTTGCGGCTGGCGTCGGTGTTGCCCTCGACCACGATGTAAGCATTGCCGAAGGCGCCCGCCAGTTTGCCGATTTCCTCCATCACAGTCGGGATGCTCGGGTCATAGTCCGGATTGAGCATCGACTTGTTTGGCTCGAAAGAGATGATTACGGACTTGGTGAGAATCTCCCCCGCGTCCGCTTCGGCGGTCTTGAAGAGTGCGCCGGGCCGGAACGTGGGCTGCGAGAGATCCCGCACTTCTTTGTACTCCTCGGACATCTTCGCGAGGATGCTGGCGGCTTTGACCTTGGCCGGCGGCACGGGTGCATCGATCGCGCCAAGCGATTTGTAAATGGTCGAGGCCCGGTTCCAAACGATCTCGAAGTTGGATGGGTTCATCGGGTCGAGGAAGAAGTTCGCATTCTCGCGATAATTCGTGAGATGCGCGTCGCCCTCGGCCACTCCGCCATCCTTGCCGATCATGTTCTGGCAATCCTCGACCGGAATGTTGTAGGCCTTGGAGAGGATTTGCGCGGCGGCCGGCACGTTTTTGCGCACCAGGTCCACGCCTTCGAAGATACCGCGCATCAGGTTGGCAACGATGTCGGGGTGGTCGTGATAAAAGTCGTTGCGCACGGCCCACACATCGGCGATCAGGTGGTTTGCGCTGCCGGTGGTCACCACGAGCCGCGTGCCGGGCACCTTGTCGGTAACCGTGTAAATGTCCGGCGACCAGCCGACAAAAGCCTCGAAGGACTGGTCCTGGACGAAAATCTTCGCGGCCGCCGGCGCGTCCCCCGCCCATTTGAAATCCACTTGCGCCGGGTCGATGCCGGCGTCGATCAACAGCGACATGATCAGGTAATGGCTGGGCGAATTCTGCGCCAGCACGACCTTGCGGCGCTTTCCGCTGCGCATCCGAAAATCGTTGATGTTGCGGATGTCGCCGCGCGCCACGACGCCGTCGCCCCCGCCCGACCAGTCGATCTGCTGACAGACGACCGGCACGGTGCGCGAGTCTTTGACCAGTTCCGGCGCGAACAGCGCAATCATGTCGAGCGTGCCCCAGAGGACATGGCTGTGGCCGCTGGCGAACAGGTCGCGCGCTTTGACCGGGTCATCGACAATCGCCAGTTTCACATAGAAACCGTATTTCTTGTAAAAAATGCTGCCTTCATTCGGTTCCAGCCCGTTATTGGCGACGATAATCGGCGTCCAGCCCGGCCAAATGTTGATCGGGAACTGGACGATAAATTTGCCGTCTTTCATCGGCTTGTCGTAATCGCTGACGCCGCTGACAGGCGGGATGGCGGAACCATCCACGAGCGACACGGCCTTTTCGCCCGCGAGGAGTTTGCTGGCGACATCGGCCGCGGCCTTCTCGGGAGACGGTTTGGCGTCCAGGCTCTTCTTCAATTCCTGGAAATTGCCGGACGCCTGCTGCGATTTGCCGGCGGGCGCGATCTTGTCCCACCAGCGGTAAACACCGAAACCAACCACGGCAAGAATCAATAGGGTCAGAACCAGTTTTCCACGGGTTGTCATAGAAGTTGTCGTTCAGTTTGAGGGTTCGGTCGGTGGAATAAATGACGGCGGGCAACCCGGCGGGCGCGATGGGAACTCCCGGACCTGGCAACCCGCGCCTTCATTTCTCGGAAATCTTCTGTCGCTCGGGTTGTTTCTCGGACGCGGGAGCGGAGGTCGGCGCGGCTTCGCTCTGCACCAGACCCATTTTCTTTTTGTATTCCTGGAACAACATCGCGCCGCGGGCCTTGCGCATTTCCTGCTGACGGGCAATGCCCGATCCCATTTCCCTGGCCAGATCCAGCGTGGCGCGCATCTGGCCTTCGCCGGCGGCGGCAGCCTGGCGGAGTTGCTGCATCGATTGGCCCATCTCGCCGCCCATCATGCCCTGCAACTCGGTGATCGAGTTTTTCATCATCCCGGCGAGGTTCTCCAGCGAACGGCCGATGGCGACCTTGGCTTTGACCGCCTCGAACTCGCGCTGGAACTTCTGAATCTCGCGCAGGCTCTGGGCGATGATCTCCGTATTCTGTTTATAGAGTTGTTCCAGGCTGTCGAGTTGGCTTTTGTTCTCGCCCAGGTCCTGCTCCAGTGTGGCCAGTTCGTCGGCATAATGCGCGCCGTTGGCCTCGTCATTCGCGGCGGCCGCGGCCTGAAGCATTCCCTGCAGGTCTTCGCGCTGGCGCTCCTGGCGTTTGACTTGATCGTTGAGCAGCGCAACCTGTCCGGCGAGTTGCCCGTTGGCGTAGTGCGCCTTGTCCGCCTTCGCCTTGGAGTCGCGAATGCCGCGTTCGACGACCGCTTCGTTGATCGCGTCGGTTTCGGTGGCCCTCTCAGCCGCCAGCCCGAGCCAAATGAATAATCGCTTGATTGCTCTGAACATAAGTTAGCCTCTCGATTTATGATTTTTTCCTGGGCGCCTCTTCGTCCTCCAACAGGATCTTCTTCTCGAGGATGAACTCCAGTTGGGTGTTAAGCTGGGCCTCATCCGAGGCGCCAACCACTGTTCCACCGAGTTTCTTCACCCCGTCGAAGACCTTGGCGTTCACATCAAACGCGACGAAGTGAACCGACAGGCCGGTCTGCTTCTGTTCGGCCAACTGCCGGAGTCGGGGCAGAACGGCAGCCGGGTCGGGGCCGACGTTGTTGATGCCGTCAGTAATGATCAACACGTGTTTGCGCGTCAGGTCCGACTTGAGAACCGTCTCACTTGCCGCCCTGAGCGCATTACCCAGCGGCGTGCCGCCTTCCGGCGCGGAGAACTTTCGCGCCCAGCTCTGAAAAGCCGGCGCGTCAAAAGGGCCGAACGGCACCGCCTGTTTCGCGCCGTTACGCTCGAAGACAAACAACCCGGCGTGGATTTTCCGCGGGCCGCCATTGGTCGAGAAAGTCTGGAGGCGCGCGGCGATGGCTTCAAGGGCGCGATTGGCGACGACATACTTCGGAGACAATTTGCCGTTCCGGTCGCGCACCTGTTCTTTCATGCTCCCGGACGTGTCATAGACAATCGCCAGCGCCACCCCTTCCTCCGGGGCGGCCAATGCCGGAATTGAAAGCGCAGTTACGACCGCAAGAGTGCCCAGGGTTATGATCAAGCGGATGCTGTCCATGTTCGGTTGTCCCTTCTTATCAGCAGGTTCATGGCGTGTCAATCTTACCTCGGCCCATTCCAACGACAGTTATAATCGCCTGAAAGGTTTGTAACTCAGCATTGGTCTCGACGACGACACGAAGACTCAGCAACTCACCCAATGGCGCCATCTCGCAGCAGGCCATCTCCATGATCAGGCGGAATCCAAAAGCGGACGGCGCGCGGACATTCTTGTTCGCAGCACGTCCGCGGGAAAAAAATCCCCGTCCCCAAGCCTGAAAGTGACAGTTCGCCCGACCGGGCGCCGGTTCGCGGGCAGCCGCAACTACGCGTACGCGCGACGCAGGAGTTCCGGTTCATTTCATTTCGGAATCCGCGCGCGCAGCCACGTGTACGGCCGGAGTTCGACCTCAAACCTGCCGCCACGCAATTCCACGCGCGATCTCGCGGGCTTGATTGCATCGGGGGTTTCCATCGTGTTGCCAGCCCAGGGAGCTTCCGCCGCAAGCGTGAGCAGTTCGGCGCTGCCGGCCGGCTTGAAATCATTCAACTCCACCTCAAGCCGCACCGGACCCGCCGTGCCGCGCGACACAATGGAAAGCAGCAAACTGCCGTCCTTCGCCAGCGCCGCGAGCGCATCGACCGCGCTGAACGAGGCTTCCCTCGCCACGTTCTTCAGATCGGGCAACACCATCGGCGCGCGCTCCATGACTGACTCGATGTCCACCGCCACGGGCGTCGCCTCCGCGAAATCCGCGAACGCAGCCTGGGCGTAATGACACGGGTTCGCCCACACGCGTTCGCGTTCCTTTCGCAAGCCGCCGCCGTGATTGACAATCGCCGAGTGCGTCACCATCTCCACAAACGGCGCCAATCGGACGGCCGCGTGGTAGATGAGCACATC
>DASPXS010000221.1:0-25704 GCA_035637175.1 Haliangiales bacterium
GATGTTGCCGCCGCGCGATTGATAATCGAAATGATTGCCCCAGCAGAATCCCCGGAATGCCCGGCTCCGATTGTCCGTCAGCCATTCAAAACAGAACTTCATCCGGTCCAGGAAGGCGGGATCACCGCAAGTCTGGTAGAGTCTCAAATAGCCTTGAGCGAAAAAGCCCATCCCCTTTGTGCTCATCCCCGGCTTGATCCGCAGCAGGGGCCGGAGATTGATGGGGAATCGCCTGACCGCCTGCTGCCACACCTGTTTCAAGAGTGGAATGTTCCAGGTGAACAGAGGGGCGAAGGGAGAGGACAGACCGTCAAACGTATCAAAGGCCTTCCAGTTTGACTGTTGAACCCACCTGTCGAGCTTCATCAAAGCCTGGTGAATTTCGTTATCTTGACTCGCCGGTTTCATATTCGCCTATCGCAACGATTGGTACGCCGCCAACAGGTTTTTGCTGACGACGGACCATTGCAATTCCTTTTCCACTCGCTCTCGACCGAACTTCCCCATTTTCTCCCTCAAGCCGGGTTCATCCATCAGCTTGGCGACGCCCTTGGCAAAGGCCAGTTCGTCATTGCAAGGGACGAAAAGGCCCGCGTCCTGGGCCGAATATCGCGTTTCTTTGAGATCGTAGGAGACAATCGGCTTGCCGCAGGCCATGTATTCCATGACTTTGATCCAGGTCGAAACGTCATTCAGAGGGCTGGAAGGATCCGGGTCCACACAGATATCCGCAGCCGCCAGGTACTCCTGCAGTTCCTTGTCTGAGATGTATCCCGTCAACTCAACGTGACCATCCAACTTCAATTCCTGCGCCAGTTCCCGCAGATCTTGCAGCGAATCGCCGCTGCCGATGATGACGCAGTAGAAGTCCTGACGTTTCAAATCAGTGAGCAGGTGATTCAGCGAGCGCAACAGGTAATCGACGCCGTCCTGCGGATTCAGGCTCCCGATATAGCAAAGAATCGTCCGATTCATCTGGCGCAGGCGCTGGCTGGGTGGCGACACCGCCATGCGGGTCCGGTTCGGTCCGTTTCTCACGACAAAGACCGTCTCGGCTTTCCTCCCGCCCCGCTGTATCTGGATTTGCTTGTAGGACTCGTTGGTGGCGATCGTGGCATTCGCGAGCTTCAGGTTTCCCCATTCCACCAATTGCAGTGCCCGCGCCAGAAAGTCGTTCCGGGCGCCATAACGGGAACGGTACAGCTCCGGACAGAGATCATGATGATCGAAAATGTACTTCTTGCCAAACAGCTTGTAAGGCAGCGCCACGAGAAACAGGGTGTCGGGAGGATTGTGCGCGTGGATCACGTCGAACCCGTGTCGGACCGCGACATACAGGCTCATCGCAAAGCAAGCGCTGGTGAAATAGGCATATTCACTCAGGTAACCGAACAATGATTTCAACTTGATCCAGACCCGCTGCGCCAGGGTCGGGTTCTCACAAAGCGTCTTCTGGAACAGCTCCAATCGGGGAATCCGATAAACCTGGACCCCGTCAACCACCTCCGATCGCGCCTGTCCCTTTTTCCTCAACGACACCACCGCAATCGAGTAGCCCGCCTCGGTGAGAGCGTCGCACTCGTTTTTTACCCGCGTGTCGTTGGGAAACGAATTCTCAACGAACATCAAAATTCTACCAGCAGATGCCTTCATAATTGGCCGGTTTCTCACGCAAATCAGGGAGGAGCCGCACCAGATCGATGACCATCCGGTCGTTCGCCAGTGCGGCAAGCTCCTTTTTGAATTCAGGACATTTCTTGCTGATGATCACGACTTCGCTGCTTTCAATCGCTTCCTTCACCGACTGAACCATCAGAGAAGAAATGTGGGGGATGGTTTGCTCGATATATCGCTTGTTCGCCCCGAACACTTTTGCCAGCGATACTTCCTCATCATAAACCGCCACCTGGTAGCCCTTGCCGATCAGGGACTCGATCAAAAGCACAATCGGGCTTTCGCGGAGATCGTCGGTCCCCGCTTTGAAGCTCAGCCCCAACACACCGATGCGTTTTTTCCCGGTCCTGCGGACCAGATTGAACGCCAGGTCCACTTGCTTCTGATTGCTTTCCAACAGGGAACCCAGCATCGGCAGATCCAGGTCCTGCTGCCTGGCCTTGTGCAGAATCGCGCGAAGATCTTTGGGCAGGCAGGATCCGCCGAATGCAAATCCCGGCTTCATATAGTAAGGGGACAAGTTGAGCTTGGTGTCCTTGCACACAATTTCCATGACGCGATGGCTGTCGATTCCCATTCTTTTGCTGATGTTGCCGATCTCGTTGGCGAAGCACACCTTGGCGGCGTGAAAGGCGTTGCAGGCATACTTCACCATTTCAGCCACCCGGATACCGGTAATTTCCACCGGCGCCTGCAGGCCGGAGTACAGTTCGGCCACCCGCTTCGCGCTGGATTCGTCCTGAGAGCCGATCACCGTGAAGGGAGGATTATCAAAGTCGTGCACGGCGGTCGTTTCCCGCAGGAATTCAGGATTCATGCAAAGGCCGAAGTCGCGGCCGCACGACTTTCCCGATTTCTCCTCCAGCAACGGCCGCACCACCTGCTCTACGGTTCCGGGCAGGACTGTGCTGCGAACGTTCACTACATGGTAGGCGTCGCACCCGCGGAGCAGGGCGCCGATCCCGCCAATCACGCGCAGTATTTGATCCAGACCCAGGCTGCCGTTTTCATTGCTCGGCGTTCCGACGCAGATCAGAGAGACATCCCCCAGAACCGGCGCCTCGGTGACCGCACGGAGGCGTCCGGCCTTGATACCTTGTTGAATCAATTCTTCCAGGCCCGGTTCGATGATCGGACTGCGACCATCGTTGATCATGGAAACCTTGTGCGCATCCAGGTCAACGCCGGTCACCCGGTGGCCGTGATGGGCCAGGCAAGCGGCCGTTACGCATCCCACATAACCCATTCCGAATACAGTGACGTTCATAGACACTCGCCGATCTCCTGGCTGATGGTTTTCCTTCGCCGCGGTTGGGAAGCGAAGTTCGTAGTGTCATTCCAACCACCGCGCCCTGGCTTCTGTTTTTCTGCGCGAGCCGACTGAAACCACCGCGCAGATTTCACTTCCGACATAACTATTCCCGCTCCTGGAAAAGCACCGCCGGCAGCGCGCGACCGATTCACGCCTGGCTCTCCTTGGACCCGGTGCCCCTCCCTGTCCCGCGGCCCGGAGACGTTTCACCTGGACCCGCCGTCGAATTCGCCTGGATTGCCTGTCGGTAGTACGCCGCGATGTCCCGGGGCAATGCATGCCAATATCGGCCCGCGAATTCCTGTTTCACCCACTGCAGGAATTCGCCATAGCGGGAGGCAGAGTATTCGTCCCAGCGGCACGACTTGTCGCCGAAAGCAATGTAATCCGGGTGAACGTTCACCATGGCCATCCCCCCGTGAGCGGCTATCCATTTGAGCTTTTTCTTCCAAATTCCATTGGACTCTTCCTGGAGAACCAGGAACAGCGTGGAATCCTGAGCCAGCGTGTAGGGCATCTCCACAAATCCCTTACCGGACTGCTTTCGCGACACCCAAAAGGGAAATATTGTTCCCGCACCCTCCGGCTGCGGCTCGAATGGATCGGTGTCGAAAGTTGACGAGTCGTAGGCGATGTCGAGTTCGTGCATCCAGGTCAGGTTGCGCATCATGAAACCGGAGCGGAAACCGACCGCATTCCACTCCCGCAGGAAATGATTGATGCGATCCGCGCTGGCTCTGAAGCGCCGCCAGGATCGGTAGAGTTTGCCGTCGTGACGGTGATCGTGCACGCCGACTTCGAAACCGTTTTCGGTGAGCCAGCGGCGAAGATCCTCAGGGACGCGATAGGCGCCTTCGGGTATGAAATTGAACGAAGAGCGGAACCCCAGCGACATTTCGAGTTCGGCAAGTTGTCTCACCTGCTCGACCCCTTTTGGTGATTCGACATCGTGCGTGAGCACCAGCGCAAACGTCAGACCGTGTAGCCAACCCGTCCATCCGGCCGGCGCCCTGGCGGCGGGCTCGAATATCGGCCAGAGCTGGCTGTACACCCGGCGCTGTCGATTGGCCAGCCGGCGACGGAAGGCCAATTGCGCGCGGCGGGGGATGATCGGCTTGAATTGGTAATAGACGCGCACCAGGGCGAACCAGAGTACGCAAAGCACCAATGCCGTAAACTGGGGGTTAACGAGATGGGAAATAGTCCGCATAGGCATAACTGTTCCTGCAGCACGGTCGTTGATTTGAGAGAGCGAATTGAGGGCCACTTTAAACCTTCCATCGTTGGTCGGAACAATTCGTCGTCGCTGCTCCGATGGAAAGCACACTTCGTCCTCGTCAATTCGCACCTGTGGCAATTGACTGCATCAAACGCGTCCGGCGTGTTGTTTGCCAGACGAACCGACGGACGCACGGCAGCCTCAAGGCACCCGTGCAGGACTGCGTTCTTTCCGTTCAGCCGTGTCTGACTTCGGTTTTCAACGCGAAAGGCAGGATTCTCTTTGAGAAAACTGAATCCGCTGCGGATGCAGCAGGCGTTCCGCCATCCGCTTTTTGGTGTTCACACCCATCCGGATCATCCGTCGGATCCGCCCAATGGAGGTGCTCACAGTTCCGCGCACAGCGAGTCGGGCACATAGCGCCGATACTTGTTCAAGACGGCCTTTGCATCGGCTCCGGACTCCGCCAGCAGAGACCTCGCCTGCTCAACAACATCCCGATTCGTTTTTTCCGACTCAATGACCAACAAAACCATGTCCATATACGCCGCCACCACGGGTGTTACGCTGGTCTGGCTGACGGCGGGCATATCAAAGATGATATAGTCGTAGTCGCTCATCTTCAGTTTCGGCACCAGCTCCGTAAATCGTTTTGGCAGCATCCGGGAAAGTTTGTCGCTCGTTTGGTTTGCGACTGCCAGATAGAGATTCTCGCTCACCAGGGCAGGATTCCGTTTCTCGCCTTCCAGCACGTCGGAGAGTCCGCAGGCCGGCCGGCCTTTGTAGAACGGATGGGCCGCGCCCTGCTTGAGGTTCATATCGACCAAAAGGACATTCCCCTCGCCGGTTTCCGAAAGCGTCGCCGCCAGTCCGGTAGCCGTCGAGGTGACCCCGGCGCCTTTCGAACAACTGGTAATCGCAATCATCTTGGGTTTATGAGTCATGTTGCTGATCTCAAAATGCGTAATGAGACGATTTCGCAATGCTTCGTAGTAAGCGCGCAACCCGTGGCGCGTCTCCCAGGGCGCAACCGCTGCTCCAGTTTCACCCGGAGAAGAATCTGCCCGACTCGCTTCTTCGGGAGGATCGTCCGACTTCGCAGCCAATTGGTTTTGTCCAGCGCCGCCGGTTGGCGGCGCGTCAACCGGCAAACGGGAATGGCCGTTCGACGCAAAAGGGATGCTCAGGAAAAGGGGCAGACCCAGCTTGTTCGTTACTTCTTTCGGCCGGCGAACCGAGCGGTCCAATACCAACTCAATAAGGAACGCCCACCCGATGCCTCCGAAAATCCCCCCGGCCAGCGCCATCAGCATGTTCTTTTTCGTCTTTGATGCGGCCATGAAAGGCGGCGTCGGATCTTCCGTCACCTTGATATTGGGCAACTTCTCGTCAATGTGCGACTGTTCGAGGCTGGCTTTGTAATTCCTGTAACCCCTCTCCCACACTTCCCGTTGCCGTAGTAAATCGATTATTTTGGCCCCGGTTGTTTCCAGGTTGCCCGCTTCCGTTTGTAACTCCGCCAACTGGCTCGTCAGAATTTGGATCGTCGCATTCAGCCCTGAAATCTCGGTGGCCGCCGCCGCGGAATCCAGCAGTGGATTCTTGTTCGCCGCCGGACCCGCCGCGTTCCCGGTCGGAGAAACGTTCATTTTGACCAACCCCGGATTCTCCTCCTCAAGCTTCTTCTTTTTCTCTTCCAGACCGGTGATTTGCTCCCGGATGCCTTTGACCAGGATGCTTTCGCCGGTGTAGTCCCTCAACAACTCGGCCTGCTTATTGCGAGCCGACGTCAGTTGCTGCACGATATTGCCGTACTCCTCCTGCTTTACTCGGGGCAATGGAGGCGCTGATGTTGTCTTTACCTCGGCCACCTTCGTTGAATTTGTTGGCGCCGTTCCTTTGATTTCATCCAGTTCGGCTTTGCGCGCCGCCAGCTTCATCTGTGCCGTGAGCAGATCGCCCCGGATCCTCGCCATTTGGCTGGCATTGGCCTTTTTGGCTTCATCCAGAGAGGCCACCCCAAGCTGCTCATACAACGTGCGCAACTCCTCATCGGTCCTCGCAAGGTTCCCACGCAGTTCGTCGGCCTTCTCCGTAAAGAACTCGTCGGAAACGCCCGCCTCCAGGTGGATCTTGAGATGTTTTTTCTTGTACTCGATGATCAATTCCTTCAGGACCCGCTGAACGACGTTGGGATCCGGGTGCTGGAAGGTGACATAAATGTCGCCACTGCCGTGCGCGGCATCAGCGACCAGGTTCTTTTTGATGACTGCGGCCGCCTCAACGAGGTTGCCGGCCTTGGTCGATTGTCCGAGAAGGATTTTCTCCGGGCCGATCGTCTGGGCCACGGCGGTGGCGAGATCGAAACTTTTCAGAATCGCCAGTTCCGAGTTGATAATGCCGAGTCCGCCGGGGTCTGTTGGTCGCGTCCTCGCTTCCGTAGCCGCGGGGTCCATCGGCCGGTTCTCCCGTTCCCGCACATAAGGAATGAGCAGGGTCGCCTCTGATTTGTAAACCGGCTGCCGGGTGAAAAACAGGAATGCTGCCGCCGCTGTCCCTGCCAAAGCGCAGGCCAGAATCTTCCCTTTGTGCCGGAAGAGCCCATAGTAAATATCCGTCGGCCCAAGCCCCTCCTGCCTGGGCTCCGCCGAATCGTCGATATTGGTTTCGTCTGCGGGTGTCATTGGCTATAATGGGAATACGATACAGTGTGGTCGTGGCGAATTCAGATCCGTTGCATCAGGACAGATGCCGATATAACAATCTGCCGAGCTTACGGGACAATGGGATTGGCAGCAAACGAAAAATCCCGTTGAACCATCCGAACGCCCGGTCCCGTTCGGCCACGAAGGCCCCCTTTTGAAAGTCGTACTTGAAGTAATCGATCTTGTGCTCGTCGGCCCCGTAGCCGAGCTTGAACCGGCGCAGTCCTTCGTTGGCAAGCGACGTTCTTCCAAAATGCAAGGAAGCGTAGTCCCGGCTGGCATACCATTTGATCGCCTCCCACTGGATCAGATTGTTGCCGCGCAAGTGTTGAAATTCCAGGTCCGATGCCCCGAATTTGTAGATGGCTTTGTCATCAAAATGAAAGAATACACCTGCAGCGATGGGCCGATTCTGACAGGAAGCCACCGCCACAAAACCGTTTCCTTCGGACAGTACGTGATCAAAAATACTCCGGAAAAAAGCAATCCCTTGCGGCGGCAACCCGTGCTTCTTCCGCGTCTTGCAGTGCAGGGAATAAAACGTCTGGAGCGATTCCCAGGACCGGGAAATGGCGACTTGAACCCCGGCGTTTTCCGCCTTCCGGATCGCCCGGCGAACGGCGCTGTCAAACCGCATGAAAACTCGATCCGGACGGTCCGACAACGCCAGGATGTGTCCAAAGAAGCTGAGCGAAGGGGGTCCCGATCGGGAATGCGACCCTCTCCATTCCAGATACCTCCACTTCCGCCTGCGTCCGAAGTCCATCGCTTCCTGGAGAAGGTCCTCGGCGGATACGGAACCATCGCACAACATCGGGCATTCATCCGTGAACGGCAGGCAGACACCTCGTTTTCCCGTCAAAGGGCTTTTCACTTCCATTAGTGGCAGCAACGCCGACAGCCGTTCTCCGTCCAGGACGCCAAAGTAGCAGGGAGAATGTCGGTAGGTGTCGCGCAGCACGCGGGCCCATCCGGCACTGTGAAAAGACGAGGCAGCCGCGTGAGACATCACCCACTTGTCCCATCCGGGCATTTCCAGCGGATTTAACCGCTGCACTCCTCCTTTTCGCGCGGACACAACGGACCGATGTTCGACGCCCGGGGATTTGGCAATGACCTCAGGTAACGGCGTCATAAGTCCTCTGGGAAGAGCCGAGCAGGTTCTTCAACTCTCGCACCACCGTCCGAATCTGCTCCGCGCTCAACTCCGGGTACATCGGCAAAGACAGGACTTCCTCCGCACAGCGTTCCGCGACCGGAAAAGATCCTTTGGAGTATCCCAGACCCTGATACGCCTGCTGAAGATGCAGCGGCATCGGATAGTGGATCGCGCACGCGATTCCCCGGTTCGCCATCGCCTGAAGAATCTGGTCCCGGCGCGGCAGGCGCACCACATAAAGGTGATAAACGTGACGGGCATACGCGGCTTCGACCGGCAGGACCAGTTCCTGGATTCCGGCCAGTTGCTGGTCGTAAAGCCGGGCGTTGGTTCGCCGCGCGTCGTTGGCCCGCTCCAGGTATTTCAATTTGACGCGCAGCGCGGCGCCCTGGATTCCGTCCATCCGCCCGTTCCACCCGATTACCGCGTGATAATACTTCTTCGCCTGCCCGTGATCGCGCAGCATCTGAATTTTGTTCTTCAGTTCGTCGCCGTTCGTCACCACCGCTCCGGCCTCACCGAGGGCCCCCAGGTTTTTGCCCGGGTAAAAGCTGAAGCAACCGGCGATTCCCATCGAGCCCGCCCTCCGACCGTTGTATTCGGCGCCATGCGCCTGGCAGGCATCCTCGACCACGTGCAACCCGTGACGCCGCGCTATCTCCAGGATCGGATCCATGTCCGCCGGCTGGCCAAACAAATGGACCGGGATGATCGCCTTCGTCCGGGGAGTAATGGCGCGTTCCAGCAGTTCTGGATTCATCGTGTAGGTCCGTTCATCGATGTCCACAAATACCGGTTTGGCGCCGCAGAAGCTGATGGCCTCGGCCGTGGCAATGAAGGTCATGGGTACGGTGATCACTTCGTCTCCTGCCCCGACCCCGAGCGCGAGCAGTGTCAACCAAAGCGCATCCGTGCCGTTGCCGACTCCGATGGCGTGGGAGGTTCCACAAAACGGAGCGAAATCCTGCTCGAACCGCGCGACATAGGGACCCCCGGCGAACGCCGAGTTGTCAATGACTTCTTGAATGACCGCGATCAATTCCTCGCGCATCGGACCGTGGTGAGCTTTCAGGTCTAAATTGGGTATTTGCATATTACTTTTTGCCCGGAAGCATCTTTAATACCTTCGCAGGGTTGCCCGCCACCACGCTGTGCGGCGGCACATCCCTGGTGACCACGCTTCCGGCCCCGACAATCGCGTATTCTCCCACCGTTATCCCGCAAAGCAAGGTCGCACTTGAACCAATCGAAGCCCCCTTCTTTACCAGGGTCGGAACGCATTTCCAGTCCGCCTCCGTCTGCAATTGACCGTCGGCCGTGGTCGAGCGCGGATAAAGGTCGTTGATGAAAGTCACATTGTGCCCAATGAAGACTTCATCCTCCAGCGTCACTCCTTCACAGATAAAGCTGTGACTGGAAATTTTGCAGCGATTCCCGATCTTCGCCCCTTTTTGAATTTCCACGAACGTGCCGATCCGCACGTCGTCGCCAATCTCACAGCCATACAGATTGGTGAAACCGTAGATCCGCACTCCCTTCCCCAATTTTACATCCGGCGTGATCTGCTGGTAAAGCTGCCCTTTTGACCCTTTTGAATTCTTTCGCCGCCTCATGCGCAAACCATTCCGGGCTCACGCGCCGTCCGCGCCTTGGGCGCGTTGGTTGAGGAAGTCATTCTGCGGTCTTCGGAGATTTCGATGGCAGCACCGTTTCGTTTCAGGGACGCCGACGCTGCCTCCAGTATCTTGACCAGCTCCAGACCCCGCCGCCCGTTGGTCAGCGGCGTCCGGTTGTTTTGGATACAATCCAGAAAATGCTGGCACTCCACCTTGAGCGGTTCTTCCTGCTTGAGATAGGGCACGTACATGTCGCCATAATGATACGAATACTGAAACTCGGCAAAGCTGTCGTAATGGGGCGGCACGTCAACGCGCGAGTCGAATATTTTGATCTTTTCCAACGGCGCCACATCATCGTAAACGATCATTCGCTTTGAACCCACGATCGTCATCTCCCGCACTTTTCGCGGGTCCAGCCAACTGCTTTGGATCAGCGCCGACCGATGCTTGCGGAAGGTCAAATGGATGTTTGTCAAATCTTCGATCCCCGGCGTGATGTGGGCTTCGCCCCGGCAATTCACGCTGAGCGGCAGCTCCTCCAGGATGTGCAGAATGATGGAGATATCGTGCGGCGCCAGGTCCCAGGCCACATTGATGTCCTTCTGAAAGAGTCCCAGGTTCAGTCGGCGGGAGCTGATGTAGCGAACGTCTCCGATGTCGCCCCGATCCACGATCTCCTTGATCTTTTTGACCGCCGGTGAATACAGAAACGTATGTCCCACCATCAAAACCAGGCCCTTCTCTTCGGCGATTTGAACCAGTTCTTCGCACTCCTCGGCGGACGAGGCCATGGGCTTCTCGATGAACGTGTGCTTGCCCGCCAGCAAACTGGCTTTCGCCATCGCATAATGGAAGCGGACCGGCGTGGCGATAATGACGGCATCAAGTCCGGCTCCGTTGAGCAGATGGCCGTAATCCTTGTGCCCCTCCACCTCCGGATAGAGTGACCTCAGGTGCGACAGCCGCTGCTCGCTGGCATCGCACATCAACTTCAGGTTGCAATCCGGCAGTTGACGAAAGTTCCGGATCAGATTGGGACCCCAGTATCCACAGCCTACCACTCCGACACTGATTTGTTTTCTCATATTACCTCGAAAGTACGGGCCTGCTTAGCATTTGTGTTCTTCGTCGCGTCCGGGTTTCACGTACTTGTGAAATCAGAGCGGGAATTGTTTTAAATATTATCTTAATGTCCAACCACAGCGACTTGTTCCTCGCGTAGCTAATGTCCAGATTGATCATCTCGTTAAACGTCGTCTTGTTCTTCCCGTTGACCTGCCAAAGACCGGTCAAACCCGGCAACGTGTCAAATCTCTCTCGCTGCCAGGGAAGATAGTCTTCACATTCATAAGGAATGCAGGGCCTCGGACCCACGATGCTCATTTCTCCCCGCAAAACGTTAAGGAGCTGCGGCAGTTCGTCCAGCCCCGTCGCCCGAAGGAGCGCGCCCAGTGGAATCAACCGGGAATCCCCCCGCGCATCCATCTTTGTCATCGGCGTCTCGGAATGAATCAGCTCTTTGAGATAGTTCTTGTGCGCCCCGTTGTCCGCGCCGACTTTCATCGATCGGAACTTAAAGCAAGTAAAGTGGTTCCCGCGATAGCCCACCCGCTCCTGGCGGAAAAGAATCGGACCGGGAGAAAGAATCTTGATCCAAAGCGATATGAAGAGGACCAGCGGAGCCAATGCGGGCAGCGCGAACAAAACGCAGGCCACATCCAAGGCCCGCTTCCAGGCCGGCACCCCGCTCGACTGCACCGGGATTCTCAACTCCTCCCAAACCATATCAAATACGTCTTTCACAAGTTTTATGTTGCGGTTCTGGTGAACCGGCAGGTGGCCTTTAGCTCCTTTCGTACCAATCAGTTGAATAATTGTTAACCGATTGATCCCCAAACACAAAGGCACGCATCGCTCGGATGAATTGGGCGCGCCATTGTATTTTGAATTGATTATGCAATGCACTTGCACTTCAAAGTTCATTGGGTTGTGCTTTTCCCCTTAATCATTGGCCGTTACCGGCACGACTGTGGTGTGGTTCCGGCGAACGGGAGGATTGTCCTCCGGCCGGTCCGTGCCAGCCGCCTTTTCGGGATGCGGATCCATCTCGCGGCATCAGCGCGCCGGCCAGCCGTTCGAACGGGAATTGCGCCGCACAAAGACCTCGCGGCGGAACATCAAAAGATCCTTTCGGGGACGTACACGATGTCGGAAGGCCTCAAATAAAGGAGCCGCTTGCTCTTTCCATCGAGCGCGCGTTTGAGATTGACGGTATAGTGCTTCAGTTGTCCTTCTTCGTGCCGGAGGACGGCAACCTTTTGCATGTTGGCCTTGGCATTATCGAATCCTCCCGCCTCCGCAATCGCGTCCAGGACCGAAATGGACCGATCCACCATCAGCTTGCCGGGGTGCATCACCGACCCGGTCACATAAACCGGATAGGCCCACGATTGAACGGTTACGGAAATCTGCTTCAACACGAGTTCTTTTTCATAACGCGTGAGCAGGTCTTTCTGCAGTTCCGCGGGCGTTTTTCCCGCCGCCGTCACCTCGCCGATCAAGGATAGATCAATTTTGCCGTCACTGCGGATTGTCTGGGCGGTGTTCAGGTTTGGTGATCCGGGAAATGAAATCGCAATGACATTGCCCTCGGTGAGCTTGGCCGAAACGTAAGGAACCAGGTCTGACTCAAGAAGTGGCGTTTCGGTCGCGCAACCGGACAGCGAAATGACAATGACACAGACGAGTGCCGAGAGTTTCGCCAACCGCTTTGGCCGGTCCGATCGCCCGGTTCCATCCAGGCATTCCACCGGGTTCAGGGATGCGTTTTTCATGCTTGATCGCCAGCTTTTGAGCGCCCAGAGATATTCATGGAGTGGCTTCGCTCGAGAGGAGCATACGGAAGGCACCGGTTTCATCAACACTTTAATCGTTCGCACCAGGCGTTTGACAGGGCGAGTTCAAGAATCGTCGCAAGAGCCGTAGCCGCCGAGGTTACGAGGCGGAAGTGTTTTTCGTGCCAAAATCCGCCTCCTTACGTCGGCGGCTACCCTTCTTGAACTCACCCTCGGACGTTTGAGCTCGAATCATCGTTGCTCCGAATGATGGACCCACCCGGCGCTCGCCCCTGCCGCCGGCGGTCGGTGCAGGATTTTACATGTTTTTTGGTAAGATTGTCTATTGTCTCCCGGGTCAAGGAGAACTAATTTGGCGCCAGCACAAATTCACGGAAAGTCTGATGCTATGCTGAAAGTCTCCGGCAACGGCTCCATCACCACATGTGACGGCATCCGGCGACGCGATTTTCTCCAGGTCGGCATCCTCGGCGCCCTCGGCTTTACTCTTTCGAACTGGGCCGCACTCAAAGCGCTGGGCGCCGTCACCCCGGGCAACGACGAGAAATCGGTGATCCTGATCTTCAATCTCGGCGCGCCCAGCCAGCTCGACACCTGGGACATGAAACCTGACGCGCCCCGCGAGATACGCGGGCCGTTCAAACCGATCAAGACCGTCAATCCGGACATCCAGGTCTCGGAAATTTTACCGCTGCACGCGAAGCTGGCCGACAAATTCTCGCTGGTCCGGACCTGCTATCACACCGCCGCCGCCGTCCACGACACCGGCCATCAAATGATGCAGACCGGCCGGCTCTTTACCGGCGGCGTCAACACGCCGCATGCCGGGTGCGCGCTGGAATACCTCAAAGGCCGGCGCAACGAACTGCCGGCAAACGTCATCCTGCCCGAAATGATGGGGCCGACCGGCGGCAACATGCCCCACGGCCAGGACGCCGGCTTTCTCGGCAAGGCCTTCGACCCCTTCGTGCTCAACGCGGACCCGTCGAAAAAGGACTTCAAAGTGCCCGACCTGCTGCCGCCGCAGGAAATTGGAGACGCGCGACTGCAACGACGTCGCGATCTGCGCGAAATCGTGGACGAAACGGTCAAAAATTTTGAAGCCAGCCCGAGCGCGCAATTGATGGATTCGAGTTTCGCCTCTGCCTATCGGCTCATGACCAGCGCGAAAGCCCGCGAGGCGTTCGACCTGACCAAAGAACCGCCAAGCGTCCGCGAACGCTACGGCATGACGCGCTTCGGTCAGTGCTGTCTGTTGGCGCGGCGATTGATCGAAGCGGGCGTGCGGTTCGTCACCCTCAACACGTTCATCACCGTTTTCGATGAAATCACCTGGGACATCCACGGTTCGAAACCGTTCACGTCCATTCAGGGCATGCGCGACATCGTCGCGCCGATGTATGACCAGGGTTACAGCGCGTTGCTTGAGGATTTGTTCCAGCGCGGCATGCTCGACAACACGCTGGTCTGCAACCTCGCCGAGTTCGGCCGCACGCCCAAGATCAATCCGGCCGGCGGACGCGATCATTGGCCCCAATGCTGGACGGTCTATTTCGCCGGCGGCGGTGTCAAAGGCGGTCGCGTCGTGGGTAAGAGCGATGAAATCGGGGCCTACCCGGTCGAGCGACCGGTCAATCCCGCCGAAGTCGTGGCCACAATTTATCACAGCCTGGGACTCGATCTGGCCACCGAACTGCCCGGCCCGAGCGGACGGCCGTTCCCGCTGGTAAACTACGGCACCCAGCCGATCCGGGAGTTGTTCTGAGGCCGGCTAAACACGCCAAAGGACGCGAAATGAATCCAAAATCAGATTTGTGTGGCACGAAGGGTCAGGCTGAGGGGGAACAGATCATTGGATCGCCGCACCACGTCGCCTGTCCCGGAGATTGTTTGCTATGCTCAGCGTGAAGTCGCGCATTTCGCAGGCGATACGGGTCGCCACCGTCTGCTCTGTCGCCCTCTTCGGTTGCGCCGCCTCCGCCGGCGCCGGCACTATCGAGCCCGTTCATTCGACCTTCCGCAATCACGTCCAGCCGGTGCTCGCCAGGTTCGGTTGCAGCTCGGGCGCCTGCCACGGCGCCGCCGCCGGCCAGAACGGATTCAAACTTTCCCTCCGCGGCTACGACGACGAGGGCGATTACCTCGCGCTGACGCGCAACGCCCTCGGACGCCGGATCATCCCCGCCGATCCCGGCCGCAGCCTGCTCCTGCTTAAGCCGACCACTGCGGTCCCCCACAAAGGCGGCAAGCGATTCGAGGTCGGCTCACTGGAATACCGCGTCCTGGCCGATTGGATTGCGGCCGGGGCTCCCGGACCGAAGCAAGACGATCCCCGCATCGAGCGAATCGAAACCCTGCCGGAACATCGGGTGCTCGCACCCGCGGAAAATCACCAACTGATCGTTCGCGCCTGGTTCACCGACGGCCACAGCGAGGACGTCACGCGCTGGGCCAAATACACCGCCGCCAACGCATCGGTCGCGCAGGTTGACGACAACGGCCTGGTGCAGGTGGTCGGCAACGGCGAGGGTGCCATCACCACGTGGTACTTGAGCCGGATTGCCATTGCCTCGATTACGGTCCCCTACACCAACACCGTTTCGCCTTCCCTTTTCACCCGGGCCAAACGACGCAACTTCATCGACGACCTCGCGCTGGAAAAATTACGGGACCTTAACCTGCCGCCGTCGCCGCGTTGCAACGACGAGGAATTCATTCGCCGGGCATTCCTCGATACTATCGGCGCGCTGCCGACCGCGCAGGAGACCCGCGAGTTTCTGGCCGCCTGCGCGAACGAACGGAACAATGGAGCGGCGGAGTCCTCGAGTGATGAAACAAATCCCGCCGACACTCCCTCACTCCCTCACTCCGAGACTCCCTCACTCCAACGCTCCGAGACTCCCGCCACTCCCGCCAACGCCCGCGACCGGCTCATCGAGGCGCTGCTGCAACGGCCCGAGTTCGTGGATTACTGGACCTGCAAGTGGTCCGACTTGTTGCTCGTCCAGAGCAAGAAGCTGAAGCCCGCGGCGATGTGGTCGTACTACAACTGGATTCACAATAACGTCGCCGCGAATACTCCCTGGGATGCGTTCGTCCGCCAAATCGTCACCGCCCAGGGGAGCACGCTCGAAAATGGCGCCGCGAATTTCTACATTCTCCACGAGGACCCGCGCGTAATGGCCGAGACGGTGTCGCAGGCGTTCCTGGGCATGTCCATCAACTGCGCCAAATGCCACAATCACCCGATGGAGAAATGGACCAACGACCAGTATTACCGCTTCGCCAATCTCTTCGCGCGCGTGCGCGCCAAGACCGGCTCGGCCGAGGGCGAGACCACTGTCTTCGCTGCGGACAGCGGCGACATCGTCCAGCCGTTGACCGGGAAGGCGCTGCCGCCGACGCCCCTGGACGGAACACGGCTCGCGATGGATGACCCGAACGACCGGCGCGCTGCCCTGGCCGCCTGGCTCACCTCGCGCGATAATCCTTACTTCGCCCGCTCGATCGTGAATCGCGTCTGGAAAAACTTTTTGGGCGTCGGGCTGATTGACCCGGTGGACGATCTGCGCATGACCAATCCCGCGAGCAACGAAAAACTGCTCTCTGCCGCCGCGAATTATTTCGCCGACCGGCAATTCGATCTCAAGGCGCTGGTGCGAACGATTCTTCAATCCGAGACCTACCAGCGCACCAGCGCGCCCCTGCCGCAGAACGCGGCCGATACCCGTTTTTATTCGCGCTATTACCCGCGCCGTTTGATGGCCGAAGTATTGCTCGATGCCTACTCGCAGGTAACCGGCGTCCCGACGGAATTTCAGACCGACCTGCGCAACGAGAACCGGGGGCTGGGAGAAAAGTATCCGCTGGGCTTTCGCGCCATCCAGCTCCCCGACACCCGGATCGCCTCCTATTTCCTGAAAACCTTCGGCCGGCCGGACCGCGAGAAAACCTGCGAATGCGAACGCACCGCCGAGCCGAACGTCGCGCAGGTCCTCCACATTGCCAACGGCGACACCATCAACCAGAAGCTGTCGGCGAAGGAAAACGCGATCTCCAGGCTGCTCGCCGACAAAACGCCGCCCGACAAAATCGTCGAGGACGCTTACCTGAGCGCGCTGTCGCGTTATCCGACCGGCACGGAGCGCGAGAAGATGCTCCGGGCGCTGAGCGACGCGAAGGATGGAGAACTTCGCCCGCTGGTCGAAGACCTGTATTGGGCGCTGTTGAGCAGCAAGGAGTTTTTGTTCAATCATTAGCGCGAATGCGTCACAAACGATTCAGGTCCGATGCGCGGTCTCTCACCCACGGTCCTCTCCATGGGCCGACTCACCCCCGGCCCCACCCAGGAGGGGAGCAGGCGTTGATCCGCGCCTTGATAGTTCCCCTCCTGGGAGGGGTTAGGGGCGGGTTTATGGCCCCAAAGCATGCGGAAAAACAAATGGCGGCTTTCCATGATCCTCCCGCTCACCCGCCTTTCCGCCTTCGCCAAGGCTACGGCGGACAAGTCGGGCACCCTCTCCCCCTCCGAGGGGGAGAGGGATGGGGTGAGGGGGCCACTCCATTCAGGTCCAACCGTTGTCTCATCCCCGTCTTGTCCCTCCTGCTGGTCTGCGGCGCGCAATGGGCACCAGCCGCTCCTGCGGCAACGAACGACTACGCGGCTGTGGACGCGATCTTCACCGAGTATTGCCTCGATTGCCACGGCGCGCAGGAGCCGGAGGCCAGGCTCGTTTTGGAAAGCTTCGATCTGCTGATGAAGGGCGGCGAAAGCGGCGCGGTGATTGTTCCCGGCAAGAGCGATGACAGCCTCCTGGTGAAAATGATCGAAGGCCGGGCCGAAAAGGACGGCAAAAAACTGATCATGCCGCCGGGAAAAAAGCGCGAGAAACTCAAGCCGGAGCAGATCGCGCTCATCCGGGCCTGGATCGAGGCCGGCGCCCGGCCGCCTGCCGAGTTCAAACCCCGGGAACTGGTCGTGCCCAAAATCGAACCCAAAGTGCCGCCCCGCAAAGCGGTCAACGCGCTGGCCTACGCGCCCGGGCCGAAACTCGTCGCCGCGGCCCGTTACGGCGAAGTCGAGTTGCGATCCGCGGAGTCCCATGCAGTGCTTCGCGCGCTCAAAGGCAATCGCGGCAACGTGAACGCGCTGGCGTTTTCACCCGATGGCAAACTCCTCTTCGCCGCCGGCGGCGAAGCCGGCTGGCTCGGCGAAGTGAGGCAATGGGACCTGGCCGACGACCGTTTGGTTCACCTCTTCGCAGGACACAGAGACGCGATCTATTCCGTGGCCGTGTCGCCGGACGGCAAAACACTGGCAACCGGCAGCTACGACCAGAAGATCAAACTGTGGAACATCGCGACCGGCGAAGAGATCAAAACCCTTTCCGGCCACAACGGCGCCGTTTTCGGTCTGGCGTTCCGTCCGGACGGCAAAATCCTCGCCAGCGCGAGCGCCGACCGCACCATCAAGCTCTGGGACGTGGCCAGCGGCGAACGGCGCGACACGCTCTCGCAGCCGCTCAAGGAACAGTACGGCGTGGCCTTCAGCCCCGCCGGCAACCGGCTTGCGGCGGGCGGTGTGGACAATCGCATTCGCGTCTGGCAAATCAGCGCGAGCGCCGCCGAAACGACCAACCCGCTTCTCGAGTCCCGCTTCGCCCACGAAGGGGCGATTCTGAACGTCGCCTTCTCGTCCGACGGCAAGACGCTGGTCACCTCCTCGGACGATCGCACGGTCAAGCTTTGGGACGCCGCCGGGGCCGAGTTGAAAGAGAAAGTGTCGCTCGGAAAGCAGCCCGACTGGGCGCCGGCGTTGACCTTCGCGCTGGACAACCAGGCGCTCGTGGTCGGACGGCTGGACGGCTCGATCGAATTCTACGACCCAGCCAACGGCAAAGTGTTGCCGGCGCCCAAACCGGAGTTGTCGCGCGCCGAACCGCGCGGGATTCAGCGGGGCAAGGATGTCAAAGTCAAACTCGTCGGCAAGAACCTGACCGGCCTGACCGAAGTGAAATCGCATCATCCCAGGTTGAAAGCCGAGCTCGACCGGGACGCCGAACAAAAACCCGACGAGGTCTGGCTCCAGGTCAGCGCACCGGACAATTTGCCGCGCGGCGGCTACGAGCTGTCGCTGGTGGGCCCGGGCGGCGAGAGCGGAAAGATCAAACTGCACGTGGACGATTTGCCGCAGGTCTATGTCCCGGAAACGAACAAGGCTCTCACACTGGAGTCGCTGCCGGCGGACGTTTGGGCCACGCACGAAAAGAGCGGCGACGCGGAGCAGTGCGATTTCGACGCCAGGGCCGGCGCAACGATCGTATTCGATGCGGCGGCGAAAAGCCTCGGGTCCAAATCCGACCTGGTGCTGACGTTGTTCGACTCGACCGGCAAAGCGCTGGCGAGCAACAACGGCTTCGCGGGCAGCCCCGATCCCTTCCTCGCCTACACATTCGCCGCCGACGGACGTTACCGCGTTCGCGTGAACGAGCTGTTGCTCGGCGCATCGCGCGACCATTTCTATCGCCTCTCCGTCGGTGAATTGCCTTACGTCACCGGCTGTTTTCCGCTGGGCGTGCCGACCAATCTGGAAACGGAAGTCGAATTGATCGGCTACAACCTGCCCACCGACCGCAAAGTGAAGGTCAAAGGGGAGAGCACCCGTGAAATCGCGCTGCCCATCGACGAGAAGCTCCGAAGCCGGCGCGAATTCAAACTGCTGGTCGGCCAGGGGCCGGAGCTGGTCGAGTCGGAGCCAAACGACACACCGGACCGGGCCACCCGATTCAGCGCGCCGGCGGCGGTCAACGGCCGCATCTGGTCAACCAACGGCGCGGCGGATGTGGATTTGTTCCGCTTCGAAGCGAAGGCAGGCCAAAGCTGGATGATCGAAACACAAGCCGCCCAGCTCGGGTCGCCGGTGGACACAAAAATCGAAGCGCTTCACGCCGACGGAAAACCGGTCGAACGCCTCGTGCTGCAGGCGGTGCGAAACACGGCCATTAACTTTCGCTCCATCGATTCGATCGCCAACGGCATGCGGCTGGACAACTGGGAGGAAATGGAGCTGAACGAGTTTGTCTATCTGCAGGGTGAGGTGATGAAGATTTTCCGCATGCCGCAAGGTCCCGACTCGGACATGCTCTTTTACAGCGCCGCCGGCAAGCGGCGCGGCTACTTCGACACCTCCGTGATCGCGCATGCGCTGGATGAGCCGGGCTACGTCGTTATGCCCTATCCGCGCGGCGCGAAGCCGGCGCCCAACGGCCTGCCGATGTTCACGCTCCATTACGCGAATGACGACGACGGCGAACGCAAACTGGGCACCGATTCCAAACTGCAGTTCACCGCGCCGGCGGATGGCGCGTACCTCGTTCGCGTCACCGACACGCGCGCGCTCTCCGGCGAGCGCTTCGTCTATCGCCTGATGGTTCGCGCGCCACAGCCCGATTTCAAAGTGACGTTGAACGGCGCCAATCTGACGGTCAATGCGGGCAGCGGCCGCGAATTTACCGTGACCGCCGAACGCCTCGACGGCTTCGATGGCGACATCAAAGTGGAGCTGGCCGGTCTGCCGCCCGGCTTTTCGGTCTCGACCCCGCTGGTGATTCCGGCCGGTCACACCGAAGCCAAAGGCACGATCAACGCCGCGCTGGAGGCCGCCAGGCCGGATGACACCAACGCGTCCATGACCACGGTGACGGCGACCGCGACGATTGACGGCAAAGCGGTGACGAAAGAGGCGAACAATTTCGGCAAAATTGCGCTTGGCGAGAAGCCGAAGCTCTTCCTGGCTTTCGAACCGGACCCGAAGGCGCAGCCGAGCACGCCGGTTTCCCAGGACGCAAACCGAGCGCTCGAGATCACGATTGGCCCCGGCCAGACCGTCCCCGCCTGGTTGAAGATCAAACGCAACGGCCACGATGACCTCGTTACCTTCACCGTCGAAAACCTCCCGCACGGCGTGATCGTGGACAACATCGGACTGAACGGCGTGCTGATCCCGAAGGGTGAAAACGAGCGGCAGATTTTTTTGACCGCGGCGAAGTGGGTGCCGGAGACCGACCAGCTTTGCTACGCCGTGGAGAACCAGGCCGGCCGACAAACTTCGTTGCCGGTGCTGTTGCGTGTGCGCAAGGCGGGTTCGCAGATCGTGACCGCGACAAAATAATCGTTCCCGCGAGCCTGTCAGGCCGCGATTTCCTGCGGACCTTTGCCGCCGTTCACGAGAAAGAGCACGGCCATGCGCACGGCCAGGCCGTTGGTGACCTGTTCCAGAATGACCGAGCGGGCGCTGTCCGCAATTTCGCTGTCAATTTCCACGCCGCGGTTGATCGGGCCCGGATGCATGATGAGCACGTCGGGTTTGGTTCGGCTCAGGCGGTCCCGGTTCAAGCCAAACAGGCTGGTGTATTCGCCGATGCTGGGAAACATCGTCTTGCGTTGGCGCTCGTGCTGGATGCGGAGGAGGTTGATGATATCGGCGTTGGCGATGGCTTCCTCGACATTGTAGGTCACCCGACAACCCATCTGCTCGAACACGCGGGGCACCAGGGTGCTGGGGCCGCAGAGCGTCACCTGCGCCCCGAGTTTGGTCAACGCCCAGATGTTCGACCGCGCGACGCGGCTGTAGAGAATATCGCCCAGGATGGTGACACTGAGCCCTTTGATCTTCCCTTTCCTTTCGCGAATGGTGAACGTGTCGAGCAACGCTTGCGTGGGATGCTCGTGCGCGCCGTCGCCGGCGTTGACGACGCTGGCGCTGAGGAAGCGGGAAAGAAAATGCGGCGCGCCCGTCGCACTGTGACGGATGATGATGATGTCGGCGTTGAGCGCCTCGAGGTTGCGCGCGGTATCCTTCAGCGTCTCACCCTTCTTGAGCGACGAAGCCTCGGCGGTGAAATTGATGACGTCGGCGGTCAAACGAAGCGCCGCCAGCTCGAAACTGATGCGCGTGCGGGTGGACGGTTCGATGAACAGGTTCACGACGGTCTTGCCGCGCAAGGCCGGGACTTTTTTGATGGGGCGCTGGCCCACGTCCTTGAACGCCCGTGCCGTGTCCAGCACCGTGGTGATTTCCTCGGCGGAGAGCGATTCGATGTCGAGCAGATGTTTGCGGTTCCAATTCATTGCTTTTCCAAATAGACCATGTCTTCGCCGTCGGTCTCCTGCAAATGGACGTTGATGCGTTCGCTGAGGGAAGTGGGAACGTTTTTGCCGACGAAATCGGCCTTGACGGGCAGCTCGCGATGGCCGCGGTCCACCAGCACGGCCAGTTGAACCCGTTTGGGGCGGCCAAAATCATTGAGCGCATCCAGCGCGGCGCGCGTGGTGCGCCCGCTGAACAGCACGTCGTCCACCAGCACCACCGTTTTGCCGGTGATGTCAAAGGGAATCACGGTGGGATGAATCTTCGGCGCGACCTGTTGTCCGAGGTCGTCGCGGTGCATCCCGACATCCAGATTGCCGACGGGCACGGCGTGCCCCCAGATGCCGTTCAGGAAACCGGCCAGTCGTTGCGCCAGGTACACCCCGCCGCGCTGGACGCCCACCAGGACGACCGCGGCGCTCGCGTCATTGCGTTCGGCGATTTCGTGGGCGATCCGGGCGAGGGCGCGTTGCAGGGAGGTGGCGTTTAGAATGACGGTGGGTTCCGACATAGAAAAACCGAACGGGCCCATCTGCCGATGAACCGGTTCGCTGAACCAGGAAGCCTGCTTTCATGCTTTCCTTCGCGATCTCACCGGATCGCATTAAAGGATCGTGTGCGACGGCCGTCCGCTAATTGCTTTGGCTGCTCGGGGACGGTTGCGCCTGCCGGGATTTGCGCCACTTGGAACGGTATTTGACAATCCAATCCGTCAATGCCCGCTCAAACCCGATATCGTAGCCGGCCTTCTCCGACTCGATCCATTTGTGCTTCAAAATCTCTTCGCGTTCGGCTTGGAACTCGCGGTAAAGGCTCGAGTTTTTCACCAAGTCATTTGCCGAGGCGTCTGATCTGTCGCTCATAAATCTGATGGCCGCAGTCATTTGGTTCACCGCAATGTAACATTAGCCGCCGCATTGACAATCTAAAATTACAGCACCCCAATCAGATGCGCCCCAACCCCCTGCGAGTCCCGGTCGCCGCCATGGACCCGGGACAAAGCGGCGCGAGCTTCGGACAGCCTGGGATCGATCGCCATCAGCCTGGCCGTGGGTTGTTGCCGATACGGCTCGCCCGGGGGTTGCTCAGGGGTTCGAGCGGGGCGCGGGTGCCACCCTTCTTTCTTTCGAACGCAGTGCCCGCTCGCGCCGGATAATTTCATTGCGCAACAATTCCTCGGCGGACCAGCCGTGTCGTTGAGCATGTTCGGCCAAAACAAACAGCTCGCGGGCTACTGCGGCTTTTGTCGTGCGGCGACTTGAATCCCGGCGTTCGGCAAGCAAGTTCGCCTTGCGCGCTTTCTTTACGAGTTTCTCGGCGCGGAGCAAGGCCGGGAGATGTTTCGGAATGCCGTCCAGGGCCGAAGCCCGCGCGTGCCGGGTGCCGTGCTTCTCCGCCCGTTTGATCCGCTCCCAGTTCGCCCAGACCTGTTCCACGTTCTTCACCCGGGCATCGGCGAACACGTGCGGGTGTCGGCGGATCAGTTTATCGGTGATGTGTCGGGCGACCTGCTCGAAGCCGAAGGCGCCGCGTTCCTTCGCCAGTTGGCAATGAAAGACCACTTGCAGCAGCAGGTCGCCCAGTTCTTCGACCATCTCGTGATCGTCGCCCGCTTCGATGGCGTCCATGAGTTCATAGACCTCCTCCACGGCATGGAAACGCAGCGTCCGGTGGTCCTGTTCGCGGTCCCACGGGCAGCCGGTCGGCGACCGCAAACGGGCCATGATTTTGAGCAGGTCGTGAATGGCGGAATTCTTTTTCATAACTGAATCGTCGCGGCCTGGCGGCAGTCGCGTAAATTCAAGGTTGGCCCTCGAGCACCGAGGCGACGAGTAATTGCGTGACCGAGAGGAGAAATCGATAGTTGAGCGTGTGCGGCTTGTCGCCGGGCTGGTGATAGAACGGGTTGCGAAATTCGGAGGTGTCGGTCCACAGGGTCGCCGGCATCCGTCGCTGCCAGAACGGAGCGTGGTCGCTGCGCAGCAGGACGGGAAAGAATTTTTCCAACCCCGCGCTCACCCGCAGTCCGATGGCCGGGAAACCGGGCAGGTACGTGCTGGCCCGGACCAACAGGGCGTCGAGGACACGGTAGGATTTCCGATTGGCGAGGAGCGCGAGAAAATTGCCCTGGTCCGACACGCGCACCGGCAGACCGGGCGGGATACGTTGCGAGCCGGCTTCGTCGGAGGCATAACCGACCATTTCCAGCACATGAACGTATTTGACCTGGATGCTGGAGGAGGCCAGCCACTGGACGAAATCCTGGCTTCCCAGCATGCCGTCCTCTTCCCGGTTGAAAGAAACGAAGCCCACGTCCGGCCGCGGTGAAACGGCAGCGCACGCCTTCGCGCACCCCAGCATGGCGGCGACCGCGCTGGCGTTGTCATCGGCGCCGGCGCACCCGCCTACGCTGTCGTAATGGGCGCACACCAGCACCAGCGGGCCGGAAGCGTTTTTCGGCAAAGCGACCACGTTCCACCACGATCCCTGCAATTCGACCGGGTAACCCCAGCTTTGAAACTGCGCCGCGATCCACACGGCGGTGTTCTTGTTTTCTTCCGGTTCCCGTTCGAAGTGGCGCGGCACCGCGAGGCGTTCGACCCACCCGCGCAGCTCCTCCTCGGCCACCGCGGCCAGGCTCTTGCTGACTTGCGGCAGGGGCGTCTTCGCCAACGAGCGGGAGGCCTGTTTGGTCAGCATGGTTCGTTCTGCAACGGCGCAACATCGAACATACAACGCCTAAAGAATGACCAGGTTGTCGCGATGCACCACTTCGACCCGCTCGAGCCGGCGGGCTTTGACTTCACTCGAACCAAAATCGGCGATGCCGCGGGCGAATTCGGTTCCGTCCAGGTCGCAAATCCGCACGACGTCGCCGGCGGCGAATTCGCCTTCGCACCGGGCGATGCCGGGCGGCAACAGGCTCCGGCCCTTTTCCCGCAGCGCCTTCTTGGCGCCTTCATCCACGAAGAGCGCCCCTTGGGGATGATGAAAGAAGGCAATCCATCGCTTGCGCCCTTTGAGTTTGGTTGGCTGCGGAACGATCAACGTACCCTCTTCGCCGGCGGACAGGATTGCGGCGAGCACGTTTTTCTTTCTTCCGGAGGCGATGACCAAAGGGATGCCGGAACGCGCGACGATTTTCGCCGCCTGAATTTTCGAAGCCATTCCGCCCACCGCCGTGGCACTGGCCGTTCCGCCGGCGAGTTTCTCGATCCGCTCATCCACCTGCTCGACCAGGGGAATGGTTTTCGGGTTCGCCCGGCCGAAATTTTCGATCAGGCCATCCACGGTCGTCAGCACCACCAGCAGGTCAGCAGGCAACAGGCAGGCCACCAGCGCGGAGAGCCTGTCGTTGTCGCCAAATTTCAGTTCCGTGAAAGACACCGCGTCGTTTTCGTTGATGATGGGAACCACGCCGCGGCCCAGCAGCGTGACGAGCGTGTTGCGCGCGTTGAGGTGGCGTTCGTGGTGCTGCAGGTCGTCGTGGGTCAGCAACACTTGAGCGACGTGGAGTTCGAACTGCGAAAACAATTTTTCGTAGGTCGTCATCAGACGCGACTGACCCACGGCGGCGCATGCCTGCAACTCCGCGAGTTCCGCGGGCCGTTTCTCATAGCCCAACGCGCCCATGCCGGCCCCGACGGCGCCGGAGGTGACGAGCACGATTTCCTTGCCGGCCTTGCGCTGCGCGGCGATCTGCGCGACCAGTTGCTCGGCCTGGGCGAAATCGAGCTGCTTGCGGCCGTCGGTGAGCACGCCGGTGCCCAGCTTCACCACGATGCGGCTGGCATTTTTCAGTGCGTCACGATGCACGGGGAGTTCGTAACAAAGAAGTGGTCCAGTGTCGAGAGGTGTGATGTTTGAGGCGTAATTCGTAATTCGTAACCTTTAACGCATTATGCATTACGCATCACACACTTGTCTCTTGCCTGCCGCCTGTCGCCTGTTGCCTAATACGCCCCATGCGTCAACCGTCATTGAATTTCCTGAAAACCCTCGTCAACACTCCC
>DASPXS010000222.1:0-15371 GCA_035637175.1 Haliangiales bacterium
AGACCGGTGCGGGTGCTGATTTGCTTGTAGGACAGGTTTTCGTTGAACTTCAGGCGGACCAATTCGCGACTGCGATCGTCGAGGGTTTCCAGGCTGAGCCGCACCAAGCCAATGCCTTCCCAGCGGGCAATTTGTTCATCCGGCAACGGTTGCGGGTCGGTGGTGTCAGGGGCCGCCGCCGCCCCTTCTTCGGCGGGCAGGTTCAGGGGCACGATTTTGTCGGCGTGCCGCCGATGGTTGAGGGCCTGGTTATGCACGGCGCGGTAGAGCCATCGGCGCGGCGCACGCACCTGGTCGAACTGAGTGTGAAGCTTCATGAACGCTTCCTGGACCATGTCCTGGGCGAGACTGAATTCCCCGACCAGCCGGAGGGCATAACTCAAGAGGGGTGATTCCAGAGCCGCAAAAAGCGCCTCAATCGTTTCCGATCCGGGCGGCTCGGCGTTGGCTGCGTCTGGTTGCATCACGGCCATGCTGGGCGAATCTCCAGAACCCTGCTTGGGTCATCCCACCGTCCCGGCGTCCTGGTCGCGGGAGAACATCATGTCTCACCTTCTACGACACCGCACGGCGCGATTTCTTAGACGAAAGATGTGCCCGGGTTGCTCCGCCGGGTAGCGAAAACGTCGCGGCCAATTCGACTCGACTTCTTAATGGTCGTCCTGCTGCCGATCTTATTCTCTCTCCATGGCTTGGAGAGGGCGGGATTAAGAGTAAGAGTAAGATTAAGAACCAGACGGTATAGGGAACTCTCTTTTCTCGGGCGCCCCTCCGGCGGATCAGGCTCCGTTGGCGGTCGGCGTGGGTTGACCGGACTGAGGTTGAATTTTGACGAACTTTTGTTCGGCGGCGACTTCATCCAGCAACGCGGCAATCCAAAGCAACATGGTCCTCCGCTCCTGCTCCAGCCACCAGCCCAAAACGGACATCGAAACAAGCAGCATCCACATCCAGGGATGCCTGGGCGCAAACAGTCCGATGACCAGCAGTTCCGCGCCGCAGACGAACCAGAAGGCGATTCGCGCGGGCAACGACCAGGTGGCCTTCAGCCGGCAGCGAAAAATCCGTTTGCTCTGGCCCAACTCCTCGCTGACGGTGGTCAGGCGCAGGCGGCTCCAGCGGCTGCCGAAAATCTCCACGTCGTGGTCGCTCCAACCGCTGTCCGTTTTGTGCTGCCATTCTTCGGATTCCAATTTGGAAAGAATGCGGTGGAGAAAGGCATAGCGGTCGTCGCTGCCCCCCGACCAATAGCCGACCTGTCCGGACGATTCGAGGCCGTCGAGTTGTTCCCGCGAAATGGCGCGTTTGAACACCGGCGGTTGGGAGCGCACCGTCAACCGCCAGTTGTAACGCGCCCAGCCGCGCACGATCGGTTGCAACAGAAAGAGCAGGCCGACCAGCGGGCGGGACCAGCTCCGCTTTTTCTTTCTTGGCAACTCGGCCTGGGCGGCGGCCGCGGCGCAGACGCCCAGCGAGATCAAGCCGCCGGTCAGCGCCACCGGGAGCAAGGGGTAAAACGACGCCGACAGCACGAGCAACGGCAGGGTTACCAGCACATGATATTCGAGAGAAGTGAAAAACATCAGCAGAAACGCCGGTTCGGGCGTGTAAAGCTTTTGAAAAAAACCGCTGCCGAACAGGCCGTGGTAGATGATCGGCCGCTGCAAGGTCACGCCGAACTTCGAGGCGGTGTAAATGCGGCCGCGCCAGATGCCGCCGCCGAAAAAGTTGAAATACTCCGGATGTTTGCGCATCAGGAGCGCTTCGGCCGCGCCGTATCCGGACTGTTGCTTCAAGTAAGCGCGAATCGTCGAGCGCCGGTAGTGCCAGACAAAGCCGGCAGGGCTGAAACCGATTTTGTGGCCGTGCTCCTGCAGCCGCCAGCAGACGTCCACGTCGTCGCCGGCGGTGCGAAAAGCCGGATCGAAACCGCCGATTTCATCCAGCGCCCACTTGAAGAAGGCCATATTGCAGCCGGGAACGTGCTCGACCTCGCGATCGGTCAACATGACGTGAGCCGGTCCGCCGGGCGACACCATCACCGCAGCCGCCACAAACGAATCGTCGGGCGGTAAGAAATTGTGCCCTCCGACCCCGGCGAACTCGCCGTTCAACAGATCGCCGACCATGTAATAGAGCCAGTCCTCGTCGGCGCGGCAGTCGGAATCGGTGAAGGCGATGATCTCGCCGGTGGCGGCGGCGATGCCGGTGTTGCGCGCGACCGAAAGGCCGTGGTTGTCCTGGCGGAGGTAGCGCACCCCCGGGAGCTTCCCGGCGATTTCCGGCGTGGAATCGGTGGAACCGTCGTCCACGAGAATGACTTCGTAATCGGGATAGTTCAGGCCGACGAGCGATTCGAGGCAGGCATTCAGCGTGCGTTCGCCATTGAAGCTGGCAACCACCACCGTAACCTTCGGAGAGCGGGGCAAAGGAAAATAGGGCGCGGCGCCAAACGCCTTCTGAACGGCCCAAAAAGATTCCTTCGGTTTCCGGTCTCTTCCGGTCAGGCCGAAGCCCCACTCCTCGATCTGCTGCTCGCCTTTGAACCAGTCGTCGGTGTAACTGAAAACGACCGTCCCGGCCAACCCGGCGCGAAAAGCCGATTCAATCTGCCAGCCGAGCATTTCGCACTTGTTCGCTTCCCCTTCGCGGAGGGAATCGACGCCGAATTCGCCCAGCACCAGGGGCCGGGCATCGGCGAGCGTTTGCAGCCGGGCGAGATAATTTTCAAACGCCTTCCGGTTATGGAGGTAAACGTTGAAACAGACGAAGTCGATGTTTTGCGGATGCAGAAATTCAGTCGGGGGAAAAGACGTGAAGGTGCAGAGGCCTTCCGGATCGACCGATTTGGCCGCCTCCACCAGGTCCTCGACGAAATCGGTCACCGCGCGGACGCCGCTCCAGCGGACGATTTCCGCCGGGATCTCATTCACCACGCTGTAGGCGAAGATGGCGGGATGGCCCCGGCAGGCCTCGACGGCTTTTCGCACGGTGTCGCGCGCTTCGGCCTTCGACCCTGAGGAATCAAGGAAACAAAGATGTTTCGGCCAGGGGACATCCACGAGCACTTTGATTTCATGCACCGCCGCCAGGTCCAAAAACCAGCGCGGCGGCACGTAGTAAACGCGGAGGAGATTGACTCCCAGCTCGCGGACCTGGAGGAAGTCCCGCGCGGTCTGCTCGCGCGGGGGAAACATCTCCTTTTGTTCATTCGGCGCGAACGGGCCGTAGGTGAGACCCCGAGCGAAAAATTTTTTCCCGCCGAGCCGGAAGAATTTTCCGTCCACCTGGACGCGTGCCGCGGAAATGCCGGGGACAGCCATAGGAACGGGTCATTTCTCTTCTTCAGCCAGTTTGCGGGCGCGCAGGAGGATGCTCGGGGAGCGTTTTTCGATTTCGTTGCTGACGGTCCAGTAGTACCGCCAAATGAGGTTGTCCGAGTGCTGGGTCATGGGATCAACCAGCAGCAGCGTGCGATCGTAGTCCTGCATGAGGACCTGGTCGGGCAGGTCCTCAAGATCACGCAGCAACCGTTTGTAGAGCCGCTCGGCCTCCGGCTTGTAACCTTTGCTGTAGAGCAGAATGAACGCCTCGCGCAACTCGACGTGTTTCGATTGATTGACCATGAACTGGCGCACGACCATCGCGCTACAGAACAGCACGAGCACAAGGAAAAGGAGCAAGAACCGATTGTGGCGTGGAAAACGCATGAAACTTCTATTACGTCAGGGCAACAACTTCGGCAATAGAATTGAAATTCGTCGGGAGTTGCCGCAATGGAAACCGGCTGCAATGAATGGGCCACCCTCCGAGGTGGGCGAAATCACCCAATCATAACTGCGATGTTGGGCGAAATTTAATCAGTTCCTGTCAAAAAAATTATCATAACTGAGAAGGCAAGCGCGGGGTCGGCCAAATATCTGACTAACCTCTAAGGGGTTAAGGTTTTGTCGAAAATCTTTGCACATTTTTTGCTTTAACGTTGCTCGCGCAATGGGCTAGGATGGGCTAAGAGGTTGATTGAACGGGGCGCGGAGTAATTCAGTCGGAATAAACGTCGCGCCGATTCGGGAGTCCGCTCTGAAGCTGAAATTGCGCACTATGAACTTGTTTCGTCTCAAAGTCTGCGCGCCAACAGCGCGCCGCGGTGGATTTACGCTGATTGAGCTGCTGGTGGTGATCGCCATCATCGCCATCCTGGCCAGCCTGCTCGGGCCGGCGCTCGCCCGCGCCAAGCAGAAAGCCACCCAGGCCGGTTGCATGTCCAACATGAAACAAATCTCGCAGGCATTGCAAATGTACGAGGACGACAACACGGACATGCTGCCGGGGCCCTGTTTCAGTGGCGCGCGCGCCAGTTATGATAAAAACTCCGGCACCGAACTCATTTATTACATTGCCAATTATCTCGGTTCGCCGCCCCCCTCCTCGCTTGCCGCGGGCAAATCCGTGGTGGTTCAGGTTTTTGTCTGCCCCGGTTACCGGCGACTGGCGCCCCAGCTCACATCGTTGGAAGGCCGCAAATGCTATCTCCTCGACGATGACGTGGATCCGAATCCCGTCAATCGGGTGCCGCCCTTCGGATACCCGGAAGTGGGCCCAACGCCGGAAATCACACCCTTGAAGGCTTCGGAGTTGTACAAATACGGCACGCCCGCGACGCTTTTCGCCATCACCGACGTGGACAAGATCAACATTCCCAATCCGACGGTCACCTGGTGGAGCGACCTGCCGTACAAACCGGTGCACGGCGACGTGCGCAACGAACTTTATTTCGATTGGCATGTGGCCACGAAAAGGGCCTGGTAAACAAGCGGGCCGGATCGGCGCGGAGTTTTCCTCGTAAAAGGGCTTAAGACGCTTCGCCGCGATTTCACACCCAACCGCTGCTCCGCGCGGGAAATCCAGGTGACGCCGCGGTTTTTGAATGGAGACTATGGTTGGAAAAACGGAAAGGCTGCGCTCCACTCTGTTCCTTCTCACTACCTTCGCTTTTGGCGGGCTCTCCCTCCTCAAGGGCGCCACATTGACCGGAACCTTCACGCCCATTCCGCAAGACGCAGTCGTCAACCTGACCGAGGAAGGGGCGCTGGACTGGGTGCATTGGGGGCTGTTCACCGACAGCAGCATTGATCGCAAGGCCGGTGTGACGCCGCAAATCCCCGACTTCATCCCCATTGGCTACGGCGGCCCCTATCAATTTGGCGACAACTTCAACGGCTACAGTTGGAGCGACGGCACCCCCACGGCGAGTATCACCAACACCATCACCGGCGTCTGGATGTACGGAAAATCAAACGGGTTCGAGTTAAAATTTCCCGCGGATACAACATTGAAAACCCTTAAAATTTACGTCGGCACCTTTGGCGCGGTCGGCAAGTTCACCGCAACGCTGCCCGGGGCTACGTCCATTTACTCGGACAGCTCCATCACCAATGTGAGCAACGGTCCGGGTGGCGTTTATACACTGGATTTCGCGGCGGACGCACCCGGGCAAATCCTGACCATGACTTATATGGTGGAGGAAACCCTCGATGCCGCCGGTAACGTCACTTTGCAAGGCGCCGCTTTGACCGCCCTCGGCGCGAACAATCCGCCCAGCGTTTCAATCAGCAGCCCGGCCAATGACGCCAGCCTCTCCTCGAATGACAGTCTCACCATCACCGCCGAAGCCGCCGACGCCGATGGAACGATCGCCAAGGTGGAGTTTTTTCAAGGCAAGACAAAGCTGGGCGAATCCACGGGCGATCCTTACAGCCTGGTGTGGAGCAATGTGCAGGCGGGCCATTACGTTTTGACCGCCAGAGCCACGGACAACGACGGGGCAACGTCAATCTCCGGCCCGGTGGAGATTTTCGTCACTACCACCGGCGGCGTTCTCTCCGGCGTCACCGCGCTCCCGCCTGCGCTCCCTGACAGGGTGGATTTGACCGCCGAAGGCACTTCGGATTGGGCGCACTGGGGCCTTTCCTCATCCGCCAGCTTCGATCACAGGGCCGGCGTGCCCCGGCAGATCGGCAACTTCACGAAAATCGGCACAGACAGCGTCCAGCGGCAGACGGATAACTTCACCGCCTTCAGTTGGAGCGACGGCACGCCCACGCTGAGCGCGTACGCCACGAAAACCGCTGTGTTCATCCATGGCGTGACAAATGGATTTTTGCTAGCCGCGCCCGCCGGCACAAACGCGAGCACGTTGAAAGTGTACGTCGGCCTCTACGGCGCCGAAGGAAAATTTCAGGCTTACCTGAGCGACTTCAGCGCGCCGGCTTTCACCGACACGTCGCTGGCCAGCATCTACGGAAATGTTTACGCCGTCTATATCCTGAACTACACGGCGGCTTCGCCCGGCCAGACGCTCACGGTCAGATACACGGCGGACACGCTTTACGACGCGCGCTACGGCAACGTCACGTTGCAGGCGGCCACCCTTTCCGGCGGCACGCTCCCGACGAATGTGCCTCCCGCAATTGCGATTACCAGTCCGGCGGATGGCACAACCCTCACGGCCCCGGCCAACATTACCATCACCGCCGACGCTTCGGACAGTGACGGCACGATCGACCTGATCGAGTTTCTCAACGGCACAAACAAGCTGGGCGAAGTCACCGCCCCGCCTTATACGCTTACCTGGAGGAATGTCACCGCCGGTTCCTACACTTTAACGGCCAAAGCGACCGATAACCTCGGGAACGCGACCATTTCGAGCCCGGTGAACGTTACCGTCACCGACGAGGCGGCGCCGCTGATCACGCTCGAAATTCCGTCGGTGAACGCCGGCCGGTTCAGCTTCTCTTTCACGACGGCGTCGAACCGGACCTATACCATCGAACGCACGTTGACTTTGATCCCGGTCAACTGGCAACCGTTGACCAACCTGCTTGGCGATGGCAGCATGATGACCGTGACCGACTCGATACCGTCGGCCACACAGCAGTTTTACCGGGCCAAAACTCCGTAAGATCTCCCGGCGACCATCGCTGATGGTCGCTTATCCAACGATATGCACGCGCTGAAGAAACAACTGTCCCTGTTGGCATCGGGTTTGATCGCCCTTCTTCTGCCGGGTCCATCCGCAGGGGCAGCGAACCTCACCGGCAGCCTGGCTACGATTCCCGCGGGCACCGATGTCAATCTGACTGTCGAAGGGCCGGTCGATTGGGTTCATTGGGGGCTGTACACCGATTCCAGCCTGGACCGCAAGGCCGGCGTCACGCCGCTCATCAGTGATTTCAGCCGCCTCGATGCCACCAACGGTTACTCTTACATTTACCAGTTCGGCGACAATTACAACGGCTACACCTGGAGCGACGGAAGCCCGACGACCGCGGTGACGAACACGACGACCGGAGTTTGGGCCTATGGAATTCCGGCGGTCGATTCCGGGTTTCAACTCACCGCGGCTGCGGACACCACTCTGAGAACCCTGAAGGTGTACGTGGGTGCGTTCTCGGCCAGGGGCAAATTTGAAGCTCTTTTGAGCGACAACAGCGCGCCAGGATATACCAACACCGCATTGGTCAACCAGGGCAACGGCGAATCGGGAGTCTATTCGATCACCTACGCGGCCGACTCGCCCGGACAGACCCTGACTGTTCAATGGACGTTGATGGAAATTGGCGGCCCCAATGCCGGCACTGCCAATGTCACGTTGCAGGCGGCGGCGCTCCTCGTTCCCGGCGCGAACAATCCGCCCATCGTCACCATCACCAGTCCGGGCGACGACAACACGTTTGTCGCCGGCTCGAACATCACCATCAACGCGAACGCCTTCGACACCGACACCGACACCAATGGAACGATCGCCACGGTGGAATTCTTCCAAAGCGGAATAAAGCTGGGCGAATCAACCAACAGTCCTTACAACCTGGTCTGGAGCAACGTGTCGGCAGGCCGGTACGTCTTAACCGCGAAAGCCACGGACAACGGCGGGGCAACGTCCACCTCCGGCCCCGTGGAGATTTTCGTCAATACCACCGGCGGTGCTCTCTCCGGGAGCACCGCTTTCCCGCCGGCGAACGCGGTTCTGACCGACCAAGGCACTTCGGATTGGGCCCACTGGGGACTTCTCTCAGCGACCAGTTTTGATCACAAATCAGGCGTGCCGCAGCAGATCAGCAACTTCACCAAAATCGGCGCGAACAATGCGCAGCAATACGCGAATTATTACACGGCTTTCAGTTGGTCCGACGGCACCCCGACCGCCGCCACCAACGACACCGCGACCGGCGTGTTCACCTACGGCCCGACCAACGGCTTCCGGCTCACAGCGCCAGCAGACACCAATTCGCGGACGCTCAAAGTGTATGTCGGCCTCTACGGCGCCCAAGGAAAATTTCAGGCTGCCTTGAGCGACTTCAACGCTCCGGCTTACACCGACACCTCACTGAACAGCATCTACGGAAATGTTTACGCCGTTTACACCCTGAACTACGCGGCGGCTTCCGCCGGCCGGACACTGACAATCCAATACACCGCGAAGACGCTTTACGATGCGGATTACGGCAACGTCACGCTTCAGGCGGCCACCCTTTCCGGCGGCCTGGTCCCGACGAATGTGCCGCCCGCCGTTGCGATTATCAGCCCGACGAATAACACGACCTTCACGGCGCCCGCCAACATTACGATCGTGGCCGACCCGACCGACACCGACGGCACCATCAGCCTGGTCGAGTTTTTCCAGAATAGCATCAAACTGGGCGAGGCGACCAACAGCCCCTACTCCTTCGCCTGGACCAACGTCACCGCGGGAAACTATACCCTGACGGCCCGGGCCACCGACAATCTGGGCGCCGCAACGGTCTCCAGTCCGGTGTCCGTTTCAGTCACCAGCAACGCTCCGCCCGCAGTCGTGATCCAGAATCCCGGGGCCGGTGGAGGCACTTTCCATTTCTCTTTCGCCACGCAGTCCGGTGTGACTTACACCGTGCAATTCACCGACTCATTCAACCCCGTGAATTGGCAGGAGGCGACGAACTTTACCGGCAATGGCACCACCGTCACTGTGACGAACACAATGACTTCGGCGGAGCGTTTCTACCGGGTGCGAGCGCAATAGGATGCAACCCTGCTCGAGATCCGAACCGCGCGACTCGTCCCCGGGGCCAAAGGGCTTCGGCTGCCGGAAGGTCTTCGGCGCGCCGCGAAAGCCAGGACACTGTCCCGACCGGAAGGCGGCGGTGCGGCGGCACTGCAGTGCGCCGCCGCGGCGCGTCCAATGCGATCGCATCGGCACACGGCCAAAACCAGGGCTTCATTGTTCCGTTTTTGCCGCTATGGTAGAAACGTAACGGCCAATGCAAAAGTATCGCAGACTCCTCGAATACGCGCGTCCGCATCGGCGTTTCTTTGTCTTTATTTTCCTTCTGACCATGGCCGCCTCGGCATTGGCCGCCCTGCAGCCACTGCCATTCGCCTTCCTCGCCGATTGTGTTCTGGGAACGAGACCTCTGCCTTCCGCGTTTCGGTCTTGCCTCGACGCCTTCTCGATCGCGCCGACTCCGGCGCATCTGGTCGGCGTCGCCGTTTTCGGGGGCCTGGCTTTATTCGCGCTGAACAGCCTGCTCGAGATGGGACTGACCTGGGCCTGGACGCTCGGCGGCCGGCGCATGGTTTACGCGCTGGCCGAAGATTTGTTTGCCCGACTGCAACGGCGTTCCCTGCTCTTTCATCGCCGCAATTCCGTCGGCGACATGATGGGCCGCGTCGCGACCGACAGTTGGGCGGTGTATCAGGTGGTGGACACGCTGTTCTTCGCGCCCGGCCACGCCTTGTTGACGATGGTCGTGATCTCGTTTCTGATGGCGCAATTGGACGCAACCCTGATGGCGTTGTCGCTGCTCATTGCGCCGTTCATGGTCGGCGCGTCGTTTCTCGTCGGCAAACCGCTGCGCGCGGCGGCGAAATTGAAGCGCGAAATTGAAAGCCGGATACAATCACACATTCAACAAACCCTCACCGGGATTCCGGTCGTGCAGGCTTTTGTCCAGGAGGAACGCGAACACGAGCGCTTTCAACAGTTCGCCGACGCGGCCATCGCGGCGCAGCAACGCAGCACGCTCATCGGCAGCATCAACAGTCTCAGTTCCGGCCTGGTCACCGTGCTGGGGACCGGAGTCATCCTCTGGCTGGGGGCGCGTCACGTCCTGGCCGGTGCCTTGACGATCGGCGACCTGCTGAAGTTTCTCTTCTGGCTCAGCCTGCTCCAGTCCCAGGTCAAAGTCTTCGCCGATATTTACACCAAAGCGCAAGGCCTCAGCGCGAGCGTGGACCGCGTCCACGAAATCCTGGAGGCCGGTCCGGAACTGAAGGAAAAACCGGACGCCCTCGCCCTGCCGGCGGCCCGCGGTCACGTGCAAATTGACCGGGTCACGTTCGGCTACGAACCCGGTCGTCCGGTGCTGCGCGGCGTCTCCCTGCAAGCGCGTCCGGGAGAGACGCTCGCCATCGTCGGCGCCACGGGCGCAGGCAAGACGACGCTGGTGAACCTGGTGCCGCGCTTCTTCGATCCCTGGGAAGGCCGTGTCACGGTGGATGGCCACGACGTGCGGGACGTTCGCCTGCGGGACCTGCGCGAACAGATCGCCATCGTGTTGCAGGAGCCGTTTTTGTTTCCGCTGTCGATTGCCGACAACATTGCCTACGGCCGGCCGGCAGCCGCCCGGGCGGAAATCGAGGCGGCCGCCCGGGTCGCCAACGCCCACGAGTTCATCGCTCGCATGCCTCAGGGCTACGACAGTGTCATCGGGGAGCGGGGTGCGACGCTTTCGGGCGGCGAACGTCAGCGAATCTCCATTGCCCGGGCGTTGCTGAAGGACGCGCCGATTCTGATTCTCGACGAACCGACCAGCGCCCTCGATGCCGAGACCGAACGCCTGGTTCTGGAAGCCCTGCAGCGGTTGATGAAAGGCCGGACGACGTTTCTCATCGCCCATCGTCTCTCCACGGTCCGGGGCGCGGACTGCATCGCGGTATTGAAGGAAGGGCAAATTGCGGAACACGGGACGCATGGTGAACTGCTGGCCCGGGGCGCGTTGTACGCCCACTTTTACGGCACCGCGTTTAAAGAGAAACCCCGGGCCGCGCGCGTTTCCGGATGACGTTGTGACCCCACGTAACGTTCAAATCGCCGCATGAACACGCTGCAACTCTGCCGCTGGTTGTCACGCTACGCCTGGCGGCGCTGGACCGAGCTCGCCATCGTCGCAGGCACCATGTTGTTGCGCATCGGCCTCGATGTGCTCAAGCCCTGGCCGATGGTTTTCCTGGTGGACTATGTGATCCGTGGAGAAACCACTTCCCCTCTCTTGCCGCGCCTGGCGGACATGCTTCCCGGCACACATACCCCGGACAATCTCATCGCCTGGGCCGTCGGCGCGACGGTTTTGATTTTCCTGCTGAGCTGGGCGGTCGGCCTGGCCAACGCCTATGCCAACATCACTCTCGGCCAGCGGATGGTTTACGACCTCGCCGCCGATCTCTTCGGCAAGCTCCAGCAACTCTCACTCCGCTTTCACGCCCGCAAATCGGTGGGCGACAACCTGCGCCGCGTGACAACCGACTGCACCTGCGTTTCCATCATCGTTAAGGACGCGTTGCTGCCCTTTGTTTCCGCGCTGATCAGTCTGGCCGCCATGTTTGCCATTCTTTGGCGCCTGGACCCGACGCTCACCTTGCTCGCCCTTGCGGTCGTGCCTTACATGGCGCTGGTGTTCCGCTTCTACGCCGGCCCGATGATGGAACGCAGCGCTCAAACGCAGGAAATCGAAGGCCGCATCTACAGCCTCGTCGAACAGACTTTTTCCGCCATCCCGGCCGTGCAGGCGTTCGGCCGCGAAGAGTCCAACGACGCGCGTTTCCGCCAGGCCACCCGCGACACCCTGGCGGCGACGCTGACGCTGACCAACGTTCAGTTGCAGTTCAAAATCCTGATCGGCCTGGCCACGGCGGTCGGCACGGCGGGCATCCTGTGGGTCGGCGCCCGACACGCCCTGGACGGCCAATTGACCATCGGCGCCATTCTGGCGTTTCTTTCCTATCTGGGTTCGCTCTACGCGCCGCTGGAAACCGTGATGTACGGCACCTCCACCATCCAGGGCGCGGCGGGCAGCGCCAGGCGCGTGCGGGAAATTCTCGAAACCGAGCGGGAACTGGTCGATAAACCCGGCGCGACGGCACTCCGCTCCGTGCGCGGCCATGTGCAGATCGAAAACGTCACCTTCGGCTACGATCCGGGCCGCCCTGTCCTGCGCCGGCTTTCGCTGGAAGTGCGTCCCGGCGAAACGGTGGCCATTGTCGGTCCGACCGGCGCCGGGAAAAGCACCCTGGTCAGTCTGGTGCCGCGGTTCTTCGACCCGTGGGAAGGCCGCGTGCTGGTGGACGGCCACGACGCGCGCGACATCCAATTGAAAAGCTTGCGCCGGCATGTCGCTCTCGTTTTGCAGGAGCCGTTTTTGTTTCCGGTGTCCATCGCCGACAACATCGCTTACGGTGTTCCCGGCGCCACGGCGGCGGAGATTGAAGCGGCCGCCCGCGCCGCCGACGCGCACGAGTTCATCCTGCGCCTGCCGTCCGGCTACCAGACCGTGATCGGCGAGCGCGGGGCGTCCCTCTCGGGCGGTGAACGCCAGCGCGTGTCGATTGCGCGCGCCCTGCTGAAGAACGCGCCGATCCTGATTCTCGACGAACCCGCCAGCGCGCTGGACGTGGAAACGGAGGACACGTTGCTAGAGGCCCTGCGCCGATTGACCAAAGGCCGCGCCACTTTCGTCATCGCCCACCGGCTTTCGACCGTGCGGTGCGCCGACCGCATCGTCGCGCTCAAGGACGGGCAGATCGTCGAGAGCGGCACGCACGACGAGCTGCTGGCGCGCGGCGGCATTTACGCCGTTTTCTTTCACACTCAATTCGGCAGCCAGGCAACCCCCGCACAAAAGCCGGCACCATGAACCCGCGCAGTCCCGATCCGCGCTCCATTCCCCGCGCTCCCGATTCGGTGGTGCCGCCTTCCAATGTCCGCGTCGGGCCGGACTCGCTCGTCACCGGCGATTTCACGTTCAAACGCTTTCGCAGCACCGAACCGGACGCGTTGATCATCGGCGCCCATTGCACGATGGACGGCGTCCATTTCGCGCTCGGCGACAAAGGCCGCGTGCAGATCGGCGACTACTGCTATTTCACCAACGCGGTCCTGCTTTGCGAACTGGAACTGCGCATCGGCAGCTTCGTCGTCATCGGCTGGAACGCGACGATTGCCGACACCGATTTTCATCCGCTCGCGCCCGCCGAACGCATCGCGGATGCGATCGCCTGCTCGCCGCTCGGCCAGGGACGTCCCCGCCCGCAGGTGCCGAGGAGGCCGGTCATCATTGAAGACGACGTCTGGATCGGGCCGAACGCGGCCATCCTCAAAGGCGTGCGCGTCGGCGCGGGCGCGTTCATCGAAGCCGGCTCCCTGGTCACGCGCGACGTGCCGCCGCGCGCGCGCATCCTGGGCAACCCGGCGCAGGTGATCGGCGAGGTTCGTTGAACGGTTGAATGTTGTTCCAACGATTTAACGAGCGATGAAGGCCGACCGCACGCTGCCCTGGGATTGGTATCCGGGAAGGATTCCGGAGAACGTGTTCGTCGCGGACACGGCCTACGTCGAGACGACGTTCAGCTTTCTTTTCTTTCGCAGTCAATTGTCGCGGGGCATGGAAATCGGACACGGCGCTTCGACGTACCTTGGCACCATGTTCGACGTCGGGCCGCGCGGTTGCGTGAAGTTGGGCGACTACGCGCTGGTGCACGGCGCGCGCATCATTTGCGACTCCGAAATCATCATCGGCGATTACGCGCTCCTTTCGTGGAACGTCGTGTTGATGGACACCTATCGCCTTCCGCTCAACATTCTCGCCCGCCGGCAGGAACTGGAACGGATCCCGACGCGAGAGCCGCGCGTCGCGGCCGCTGACGTTCCGGCGCGACCGATTCACCTGCAGCGAAACGTCTGGATCGGTTTTGATGTCTGCGTGCTTCCGGGCGTGACCATTGGCGAAGGTTCGGTCGTCGGCGCGCGCTCCGTTGTCACTGAAAATGTGCCGCCCCACAGTGTCGTCGCAGGCAACCCGGCCCGGGTGATTCGCCGGTTGGGAGCTGCCGAGCCGCAGTCCGGCTAGGCATCTTTGTCCAGCTTGCCGCCGCGTCGCACGCGATAGCGTTTGCCGCCCCATTCAACCGCGTTGCCCAGAAACGCCAGCGCCCAGATCAGGGCATTCAATATATCCTTGATCGGCACCAGCCAGAAGTACGTCCAGTGGCGGAAGGACTGGTTCAGTCTGGCTTGCAGGCCGAAGGCGGTGATCAGGCGCACGGCCACGCCCAACAGCAACAGGAGGAACGCCCAGGGAATGGCCGCTTCGAACTCGAGACCGGCGGCCGACACGCTGCCGACCTGGAACGAGATTTCGAGTCGCCGGCTCCACTCAACCAGTGGCCGAACCGAGCCGAACCAGGCGCAAAGCAGCGGCCAGAGCGTCGCGTTGCCGAGGATGCTGAAGAAGTAAGGCAGCGGCCGGCAGACGCGGATGGTCCGCGCCCAACGGAGGTGGTGCCGCCAGGCTTCACGCCAGTTTTTCGGCGATTCCCGGCACTCGACGACGATCGGCGAGATGACGATGCGTCCGCCGCGGCGGGCAATCAAGTTGCCCAGTTGATAATCGTCGGCCAAAAAATCAACGAGCGTGGCGAAGGCGCCGATGGATTCGAGGCGCCGGCGCGTCGTGACCATGACCGCGCCGAGCGCGAAGTCTATCGGTTTGAGACTCTGCGATTGCAACACCTGGCTCCAGAAATCGGCGTTGATGGCGATCGCCTCCCATTGCATCGGCAGGGTGGTCGGGTTGGCGAGGCGGTAAAAACAGTTCACCAGTCCGACCTGTTCGTCGCGCAACGGCGCCACTGCGTTGACCAGAAAATCCGCCGGCACGTGCACGTCGGCGTCACTGACGATGAGGACGTCGTGTTTCGACCGGCGCTGGAGTTGAACGAGCGTGGCGACCTTGGCATTGGCACCGGGGGATTCGCCACAGATGACCAGTTGCAGGTCGCGCTCCGGGCGCGCGGCGATCATCTGCTGGACCATTTCGCAAGCCGGATCGTCCGCAGACGCGACGCCGATGAGGATTTGCACGGGGCCGGCGTAATCCTGATTCAACCAGCTCTCCAGACAGTGCCAGGTCTCGGCGTCCACGCCCCTGACCGGCTTCAACAGAGTGACCGGCGGCGCGTCACCGGGAGCGGCGGCGCGCTGATGGAGCGGAAAACGCAGCGCGATGATGAACTGCCAGAGCGTGATGCCGAGGCTGAGGAACGCGAGTGTTGCCAGGATA
>DASPXS010000223.1:0-9337 GCA_035637175.1 Haliangiales bacterium
GAGGTGGACCAGTTGAAATCCGACCTGGTTGGCCAGATCATGGGGGGCCGGGAGAAATGCTGGAAGTTTCAGTCCATTGACCAAATCAAAGAACTGGTGATCAAGAACAAAACCGAAGATGCGCAGAAGCGGGTGTACACCCTGGCGCTGCAATTGCAGGCCGCCACCGCCCCCGGGAAATACGCCGCCGACGCACGAGTGGAATACGTCAAAGCGGGCGCGTCATGGAAAATCAAGCAGGTGGGGCTGTTGTCGCTCAGGAAAGTGGATTAGCGCCCGGGGCCGGTAGTGCGTGTCCGGGTCTTGAACAATGCGGACGCGCCGGCTGTCCAAGTCAGGCAAGAGCCTTGCCGGTTGAGCGACTCGCTCTCGCGCAGAACACCGACAAACCGAATCGCCCGCGATATGGCCTATCCGCTCGTTTACGAGATCGACACACGGCGCTGGATGCGTGAACTCGCCGCTCAACTGGGCCATAAAGTGACGCTCGGCTCGGTGGCCGACGCCGAATTGGAGCGCTGGCGGAAACTCGGTTTCACGCACGTCTGGCTCATGGGCGTTTGGCCCACCGGCCGGCACAGCCGCGCGGCCGCGCTGTCAAGCGAGGGACTGCTTCGCGAGTTCGGCGAGGCGTTGCCCGACTGGAAGGAGGAGGACGTGGTCGGCTCGCCGTTCGCCGTCGCCGACTACACCGTCGCGGGTGAACTCGGCGGTGAATTGGAGCTGAAAAAATTCCGCAAAAAACTCCACGCACACGGATTGCGGTTGTTGCTGGATTTCGTGCCCAACCACCTGGGCATCGACCACCCATGGGTGGTTGAACGACCCGAGCTCTTCGTTCAGGTGCCCGACCGGGCGCCGGAAACCTTCCTCGCGGAAACGAAATCCGGCAGCCGCTGGCTGGCGCACGGCAAGGACCCCAACTTTCATCCCTGGATCGACACCGCGCAGTTGGATTTTCGCCGGGCCGACACGCGCGCCGCCATGATTGAACTGCTGCAGGCCATCGCGCTGCGTTGTGACGGAGTTCGCTGCGACATGGCCATGCTGTTGTTAAACGAGGTCTTCGCCCGGACCTGGGAGAAGTTCCCCTGCCCGTCAGCCGTCAGCGAACGCGAGTTCTGGGCCGACGCGATTCAGGTCGTCAAAAAATCGCAGCCGGACTTTTTGTTTCTGGGCGAGGTTTATTGGGACCTCGAAGCGCGGCTGCAATCGCTCGGCTTCGATTACACTTACGACAAACGGCTTTACGATTACCTCGTTTACCGGAACCACACCGAGGTCCAACGCCACTTGTTGAGCGTGACGCCGGGATTTGTGGAGGCGGGCGCGCATTTTTTGGAGAACCACGACGAACCGCGCGTTGCCTCGATCCTCTCGTTGCCGGAACATCGCGCCGCCGCGCTGCTGACCCTGGGCTTGCCCGGCCTCCGCCTGTTGCACGACGGCCAACTGGACGGCGCGCGGATCAAAACGCCAATTCAACTCAGCCGCCGCCCTCTCGAAACGCCGCAACCTGAAATCGAAAACTTCTACCAGCGCCTGTTGGCCTCGCTCAAATCCAGCGCGGTTGGACGCGGGAAAGGCGAGGTCCTCAGACCGGCGCCGGCCTGGCCGGACAATCCCACCGCAGAGAATTTTGTCGTCGTCCAGTGGCAGGCGCAACCCGATTGCTTTGATCTCGTGGTTGTGAACCTCGCGCCGCATCACAGCCAATGTTTTGTTCCGCTGACCGTTGAGAACGTGGCCCGGCGCAACTGGCGGATGAAGGATTTATTGGGCAGCGAGGAGCACCAACGGTACGGCGACGATCTGCAAAATCAGGGGCTTTACCTCGACCTGCCCGAACAGGGCGCGCAGTTGTTCCACTTCACGCCCGTGTAACGGGTCATAAGGCGCGAACCCGCCAGAAACTGGCCGCGTTCGTCGGCAAAGGCAACACGACCGACTGCGGGCTGTTCGTCAAACTAAAGGAGAGCACCGTCGCCCAATTCGTCTGATCGAGCAGAAAAATCCGTTGAACTTCGTGAGTGCGTCCGACCGTCCCGGTGACGTTCAGCATCAGGTTCGTGCTCCCGGGCGACAGGATCAACAAGGGCGCCGATGCGCTCGTCGAAGCGACATCGTCGCTGAAATCCGGAATTCCGTCGCCATCGGAGTCGTTCGTGTCGTCAATGGAAAGGAACCAGGTCAGATAGTCGGGATCGTCCGGCGTGTTCGGATCGCCGTCCTCGAAGTCAACGTAACCAAAATAATTCGTCGGCCAGATCGGGTCGCGTTGGAAGGGATCGTCAAGGTTGGTCAATGTCTGTGCCACAAAATTCGTCAACGTCAGCACGCCGGGTTGCAGCGCCAATTTATTGAAACGGTCGGCGGGTGATTTCACGAATTCAACCGGCCCGACCAATTGATTCGCCGGATCGCCCGTCTGCGTCAGGTTGAGTGTTCCGGTGACACGGTTGGTGCCGGGGGTGAAACTCAGCGGGCCGGTATATTCGATCAGTTCGAACGCATGCGTGAAGTCAGGGAGCTGACCGAACGTGTTGCCGGTCAGGCGCAGAACGCAAGTGCCAACCTTCGATCCCGCAGGCCGGCTCCACGTCGCCCGCACCGTGCCGTCATCAACCGGCGAAGCAAAAACGCCCGTCGAAACTTTCCCGGACACCGCCCGGCTCACGTCGAAGAAATCGTCGAAACCATCGTTGTTGGCGTCGGTAAAGGCGGGGGTATTGAAATCCATTTCACCCTCCTGAACTGTCTCCTCAAACAGCGTGTCGTACTGGCGGAAGAAGGTGTAGTGATCGGGACTGGAAAAGCTCGGCGCCAATTCACCATTGAAACCGCTGGCGATGGTGGTCAAATCCAAGGTGAAAAATTCCATCGAGTCGGTTCCCTGCTGGAATCGCAGCGACAGGCAAAACAACCGCGCCTGCGCGGGCTGCGCTGCGAGAGATTTGAAGGAAACGGACAGCAAAATGCCGATGGCGAAAATTAGAATCCTTTTCATGTGACCGTTGAGTTGAACCGCCAATAACCCCGCTCCTCACGACTTCAGCAGGATTAGTCGTACACGTTTCCGGCAAATAATCAAGACCAAAATACATTCCGGCAAGGGGGCGCATCCTGATGCAACCATCAGAAATTTTCACCCTCTCTCCGCGAGGAACGAGTGGGGAGAGGGCTGGGGAGAGGGAATCGTTCGGTGGTGGTATAAAGATGCGACCGATGCAAGGTGGTGAATGATACGAATCCTGTCTGCCTGCGCATTCATTCCCACACGGGCAGGACCTTGCGGCGCACCGGGTTGTCTTCGGCCGAAAGCATCGACCCACAAGGACATTGTCGGAACCGCAACGTGTCCCTAACCTCAAAACGATGAACGCCGCCAGACTTCCGACGTTATGTTTCTGCTGCATTTTCGGAAGCCTGTTGGCCCATTCGCTCAGGCGGACCGGCTGTCTCGCCGCGGAGTCGGCCACTGTATTGTCCATCGATAGCGCCCGTTTCACCATCAACCGCAAGCCGGCCTTTCTTTACGGCATCAGCTACTACGGCGCGCTCGGGGCGCCGGTCGATTTCATCCGTCAAGACCTCGATGACATGCAGCGGTTTGGCTTCAACTGGCTCCGGGTATGGGCCAACTGGACGGCGTTTGGCGCCGACGCGGCCGCGGTGGATGAAGAGGGCCGTCCGATTGCGGGCGGGCTGGAGAAATTGAAATGGCTCGTCCGCGAATGCGACCGTCGCGGCATGATCGTGGACGTGACTTTCTCGCGGGGCGCCAGTGCTGCCGGCCGCCCACGTCTGCAAGACCTGAAGTCCCACGGGCGCGCCGTTGAGACTGTCATCACCGCGTTGAGGCCATGGCGCAACTGGTATCTCGATCTCAGCAACGAGCGAAACATCCGCGATCAACGATTCACCAGTCTGGAAGACCTCAAGTCCTTGCGTGATTCGGCCAAGCAGCTTGCGCCGCAACTCCTCCTCACGGCCTCGCAGGGGGGAGACATCTCGCCGGATGAGCTTCCTGGCTACCTCGAGATCGCGCGGCTGGATTTTGTTTCACCCCATCGGCCCAGAAACGCCCGGTCCCCGGCTGAGACTGAGGAGAAATCGCGGAAGCTTCTCGCCGCGATGAAGGCATTGGGCCGCGTCGTCCCGGTCCATCACCAGGAACCGTTCCGGCGCGGCTACGGCCCATGGAACCCGACGGCGGACGATTTCGCGACCGATCTGCGCGGCGCGCTGGCCGGGGGCGCGGCCGGCTGGTGCTTTCATAACGGCGATCAACACGAACATCCGGACGGCCAGCCGCGGCGCTCGTTCGACCTGCGAAGCCGGCGCCTCTTCGACCAGCTCGATTCGGAAGAACTCCGGACGCTGGACCGGCTGAAGCAATGGTTGCCCGCACCCTGAGACTGCCCCGCTGGAATTGCACTTGCTCAACCAATCCTTAAACCAACCTTGAAGATCACCGCGACGCATTTCCTGGCATTCGTCACCGCACCCGACCTGAAGACGGCGCGGGTGCTTGCCCGGGCGGCCCTTCAAGCCCGCCTCGTCGCCTGCGCCAACTTGATTCCCAAAATCGAATCGCATTACTGGTGGCAGGGTAAAATCGAGTCGGGTTCCGAGGCCCTCATCGTTTTCAAAACGACGAAGTCGAAGCTCAAGGCGCTGGAGAGGCTCATCGTCGAAAAACATCCCTACGACACGCCGGAGTTCATCACGCTGCCGATCACCGCGGGAAACCCGCGCTACCTCGATTGGCTGAGCGGGAGCGTCACGGAATGATGGAGAGTTGCAAAGTCGGAGTGATGGGCTGATGCCGAGTCGGAGTGATGGAGTAATGGAGAGTTGGAGTGTTGCCCGGTGTTTGGCGCGTTGTCGCGACTGCCCCTGGGAACGCCGTTTGGAATCTGGAGCTTCTCTGGGATTTTGAGCTTGGGATCTGGAGCTTTTAACCGGGCTGACCGGTTACTTCTGGACATTTCGTTCGTTTACCCTTCTCCTTGCCCAATCCATTTTCCCGATGGAACACTGGTTGCAGAATTACGACCCGCTGGAGAACGCGTTTCTCTCCACGACCATCGCGGCGCTTCCGGTCGTCGTGTTGCTGAGTGCCATCGCCATTTTCCGAATTCGCATCCACTTCTCCGCGCTGCTCGGACTGGCCGTGGCGCTGGCCGTGGCGCTGTTCGCCTATCGCATGCCGGTCAAGGCCGCGCTCGCCACGACGGCCTATGGCGCCGCTTATGGATTGTTTCCCATCGGCTGGATCATTCTCAACCTGATTTTCCTCTACCAACTCACGGTGAACAAAGGTCTGTTCACGGTTCTGCGCAGCAGTCTGGCCACGCTGGCGCCGGACCCGCGCGTTCAGGTCATTCTGATTGCCTTCTCATTCGGCGCGTTCTTTGAAGGCGCGGCGGGGTTCGGCACGCCGGTCGCCGTGACGGCCGCCATCCTGATTCAACTCGGCTTCAAACCGCTGCAGGCGTCGGGCCTGTCGCTCATCGCGAACACTGCGCCCGTGGCGTTCGGCGCCCTGGGCACGCCCATCATCGCATTGAGCGGCGTGACCGGGCTCGATCTTCACAAACTCTCCGCCATGGCCGGGCGGCAACTCCCGTTCTTCTCCCTGGTGGTGCCGTTCTGGGTCGTATGGGCCTTCGCCGGTTTTCGCGGGATGCTCGGCGTCTGGCCTGCGGCGCTCACCGCCGGCGTCGGCTTTGCCATTCCCCAGTTTCTCGTTTCCAATTTGCACGGTCCCTGGCTGGTGGACATCGTGGCCGCCATTTCCTCGATGGTCGCTGTCGCGGTACTGTTGAAATTCTGGCGCCCCAAAGAGGGCTGGCGTGAGCCCGAAGCGGCCAACGGCTCTCCTGCCCATGGACCTCGGCTGGCCCAAACGTCGGGCGGCCCCCTCACCCCGTCCCTCTCTCCCTCGGAGGGGGAGAGGATGTCCCGAGAAACCCGGAGCGAGGGGGCGATTCCGGGGGTAAAGGGCGGAACGATTGCTTTGAGAGATTCTGACGCTCCAGCGGCGACACACAGCGCAACCGATATTGTCAGAGCATGGACCCCTTGGGTGTTACTCAGCATGCTCGTCTTCCTCTGGGGTGTGCCACAGACGAAAATGTTTCTTAACGATCTCTCCGCGCCGAAATTCCAGGTCGCCCAATTGCACAACGTTGTCGTGCGCGGACCGCCGGTAGTCCCGACGCCCACGCCGGAGCGGCCCAGCAAACCCGAAGAAGCGGTGTTCACGCTGAACTGGCTTTCGGCGACCGGGACCGGCATCCTGGTGTCGGCCATCGTCGCGGGGTTGCTGATGGGATTCAACGCCCGGCAAATCATGCGGACCTATTGGGAGACCCTGGTGCGCGTTCGATTTTCACTTATCACAATCGCGGCGATGCTCGCGCTCGGTTATGTGACGCGCTATTCTGGCAGCGACGCCACGCTCGGGCTGGCGCTGGCGAAGACCGGCAAATGGTATCCCTTCTTCGGGACTTTGCTCGGGTGGCTGGGAGTGGCACTCACCGGCTCCGACACCGCCTCGAATGTGCTCTTTGGCAGCCTGCAAAAAATCACCGCGGAACAGACGAACCTCAACCCGATCCTGATGGCGGCGGCAAACAGTTCCGGCGGCGTGATGGGCAAAATGGTGGATGCGCAGAGCATCGTCGTCGCCAGCACCGCGACAAACTGGTACGGGCACGAGGACAAAATTCTGCGTTACGTTTTTTTTCACAGTCTCGCCCTGGCCGCGCTGGTGGGCATTCTCGTCTATCTCCAGGCTTACGTCGCGCCGTTTACGCAGATGGTGGTGAAGTGATCCGGGGAAGGGGAGGAAGCGATGGAGTGATGGAGTATGGGAGTGATGGAGTGATGGAGTAGTGGAGTAGTGGAGTGATGGAGTGATGGAGTATTGGAGTATTGGAGTATTGGAGCCCGTTTTGCAGCACTCCACCACTCCCTCACTCCCCCTCCCCGTCTTCAGTTCCCCAGAAATGTCGCGTCGCCGGATTCGAGGCGGACGTGTTCGGGCAACTTCGTCGGATCGAAGCGGAGAACGATGGTGTGAGTGCCGGCAGCCAGTTGAGTGTCGAGTTCCGAGACGGCGTTAACCGGTTTGCCGTCAATCCACACGCTGGCGCCGGGAGCATCAGCGAGTTTGAAACGGGCCGCACCGGCGCTGGCCACCTCGAATTTCGCGCCGAGGAAAATGCCGACCAACCCGGCGTATTTGTTCTGCTTCATCGCGTTCTCGATGTTGTCGCGGGTCAATTGACCGTCCACCAGCGAATAAACCGGCTGCCACTCGCTGCCGGTCAAATCGCCGGACACCACCTTGTCCACGCCGAACTGCTCGACCTCGTGCGTGCCGGGCCGCACCTTCCAGAACCGCGCCACGTTACCTTTCGATGCGTCGTAAGGGCCGGGCTTGCCGAGTTCAGCGAGAAAACGGAACAAGTCGATGCGCTCCTGGCTGCTCAAATTGTCAATCAAACCGGTCGGCATCAACGAGCCGCCCAGGGTGCGGTTCCTGACGTTGTTCCTGGGAACAACGACCTCCTTGTTGGTCACGTCGCGGATGACGATCTGCTCGTTGTTTTCGCGCACGAGAACGCCGGACAATTCCTGGCCGTCCTGTGTCTCCAACACGACGGCATGGTAGCCTTCCTTGATCTTGCGATTCGGATAAAACACCGATTCGACGAGGTAATCCACCGGCGCGCTGGCGCCGATCGACGTGAGGTCCGGGCCGACCTTGCCGCCCACACCGCCGACGGCGTGGCAATTCACGCAACCGAGCTCGGGCCGGCGAAAAACTTTCTCGCCCCGCGCCGGTTCTCCCTGGGTGGCCACGGATGCGGCGATTTGCTGAATCTCAGCCGGTGTCAGCGTCAATTCGGCGTCGTCGAGACCGGCGCTGCGCGTCAGGGCGAGGACCAATTCCGGTTCGTTTCGCCCCCCTTCGCGCGCGACGCGGAGTCCGGCCTTGGCGGGGACCGCGGGAAAACCGCTCGCCGGCAGCGCACGCGAAAGGGAAGCGGCAGCGCCTTTGACATTGAGCAACCCGCGCCAGAGTGAGAGCGCGTCGTTTTCGTTCGAAGTCGCCGCGAGAACGGCGACGGCCAGGGGCGCTGCCTTGTTCGCCTCGAGCGCGGCCAGCGCCAGCACGGCTTTCTGCCGGATCTCCAGCGCCTTTTCCCCGCCGCACAGCGGCAGCAGGCTATCAATGGCGCCCGGCCCGCCGATTTCGCGCAGGGTATCCATGGCGATTTGGCGCAGCGCCGGCGGTGTCTCCGGCGCCCCGGCGATGGAAACGAGCTGCGGGAAAGATTGTTTGATGTCCTTCCAGGTGCCGGCCAGCCGCAGCGCCCCGGCGCGGATTTTATCGCTGGGGCGGCCGAAGAGTTGGCCGACGCTTTCCAGCCCGCTCGATGGTCGCGCGTTTCGCAAACGGGAGGCTTCGTTCAGCGCCGTCAACGCGCGAACGGCGGCCGGTTCGTCGAGACCGTCCGCCAGGACCTGGCCGAACAAACGCTGCAACTCCTTCGCGCTGCCGGCGCGTCCGATCAGTTCAATCCATGCGCCTTTGCCGTCCCGCGGGAGCGGCCTGTCGCCCAGCAATTGGCCGAGGACCGCGCTGGCCTTCGCCGGCTCGATCGCCTTCAAGCCGAACTCCAACTGTTTTTCGTGGCCTTCAACCTTCCACTCGCCGGATTTAATGGCGGCGATCCAGGGGTCGGCGAGATCACTGATGGTGAGCCAGAGGGCGTAATCGAGGAACGGGTCCATCGGCTTGTCGAGAACGCTCAAGGCCAGTTCGGCGGATTTCGCGGAAGGGATTTTTGCGAGGGCGCGCACGGCTTCGAGGCGGACGCGGGGGTTTTTGTCCGCGACGAGTCGAGCCAAAGGCAGGAGTTTGAGGTCTTCGACCGACTCCGCGGAGAACGCTTCATATTTCGACAACAAACAGACGCACGTTGCGAGGAGCATTTGGATTTTGCGGGAGGTCATGTCGAAAAGAGTTTGCAGCAGGCTAGATTCTGTTCCCCCTCACCCCGACCCTCTCCCCAGGGGAGAGGGAGAATTGTCCTCCGCCCGTTGGGAAATCCGAGCGCGGGATGTGCGGCGTTGACGACGAGCAACGCGAATCTTCGGATCCCTCTCCCCAAGGGAGAGTAGCTCTGTTGGGTTTTGCATACTCCACCATACGGGCTTCGCGCAGCCATATTTCGAGGAAGCTTAGGCGATACAAGTCCTTTCCGACAATTCTGAAAACGCTTGGCGATTGCATCAAATCCAAACGATATTCTTAAGC
>DASPXS010000224.1:0-2156 GCA_035637175.1 Haliangiales bacterium
GCCGAAGAGGTGCGTGCGCTCCAGTTTGCTTGACGCGCTTTGCGCGGACGCCGTCAGCAAACCGGTCAACAACACGAGCGCCGCCACCGCCAATTTCATGAACGCGCGCAATCTGCACCGCGCTTCGAGATGATTCAAGGCAATTGCTGGATGCGAAATGAATTCAGCAAATTCAGGTTGAAAACCGTTGACGCTCCGATGACCGTTACCTAGATTGGCCGTCTGAAAATTAAGACCGAGTGTACGGAAGAAAATCGTTGCACCTGACATGACTACCATTACTCCCGCCAAAGGTCTGGAAGGCGTGGTCGCCGCGTCCACGCGCCTGAGCGACGTCCGCGGTGACGTTGGCCAGTTGATCTATTGCGGCTACGACATCAATGAACTCGCCGGCAAGGTGACCTTCGAGGAAGTGGTGCACCTCCTGCACCACGATCATCTTCCCACTCGCCGGGAACTGGATGAGTTAAAGGGTTTGCTGGCCGTGAAACGGGAACTGCCCAAGGGCGTTGTTGAAATCATCAAAATGTTTCCCAAAGACACCCCGCCGATGCACGCCATCCGCACGGCCGTGTCCTCGCTCGGTTGTTTTGACCCGGAAGCCGACAATGATTCGATGGACGAGAATCGTTTGAAGGCGCTGCGCCTCACCGCCCGCATCCCGATCATCACCGCCTACTTTCACCGCCATCGTCAGGGCAAAAGCCTGCTTCCGCCCGATCCGTCCCTCGGGGAAGCGGCCAATTTTCTCTATCTCATCGATGGCGAGAAGCCTTCCGCGGAAAAGGTCAATACGCTGGACCTGTGCTACGTGTTGCACGCCGACCACGGGATGAACGCCTCCACCTTCAGCGCGCGGGTCACCATCGCGACCTTGAGCGACATGTATTCGGCCATCACCAGCGCCATCGGGACATTGAAAGGCCCGCTCCACGGCGGCGCCAACGAGGGTGTCATCAAAATGCTTCAGGAGATCGGCTCGCTCGACCGCGTGGATGCCTACATCGCCGAGGCTTTGGCGCAAAAGAAGAAAATCATGGGCATCGGCCATCGCGTCTATAAAACGCTCGACCCGCGCGCGCCGCACCTCAAACACATGGCGCAAATCCTCAGCGCGAAGATCGGCGAGCCCAAATGGATTCAAATGAGCGAACGGATTGCCGCGCTCATGTTGAAAGAGAAGAACCTCCAGGCCAACGTCGATTTCTATTCCGCCACCGTCTATTATTCCCTCGGCATTCCGACCGACCTGTTCACGCCCATCTTCGCCATCGCCCGCACTGCCGGCTGGACCGCGCACGTCCTGGAACAACTGGCCGACAACCGGTTGATTCGCCCGCAGAGTCAGTACTCCGGCCCGGTGGGATTGAAGGTGGTGCCGATCGACGAACGATAAGGCACAGTTTTAGGTTTCTGGTTTCTTGTTCCTTGACCCGAACAGAGGGAGACGACTATGGGTACCATTCGCCGGTTTGAAGACATTGAAGCCTGGAAACGAGAAACTTTGATTTGGTGAACATCCACGAATACCAGGCCAAACAACTCTTCGCCCAATTCGGCGTGCCGGTTCCTTCGGGCAACGTGGTCACAACACCGGACGAAGCCAAAGCCACCGCGGAAAAACTTCTCGGCGCCGGCCACAGGCGGTTCGTCGTCAAATCGCAGATTCATGCCGGCGGCCGCGGTAAAGGCACATTCAAGAGCGGTCTGACCGGCGGCGTCAAAGTCTGCTCCTCGGTCGCGGAGGTCAGCGAACGCGCCCGGGCCATGCTCGGCCAGGTGCTGGTCACCAAACAGACCGGACCGGAAGGCCGCCTGGTCAGCACGCTGCTCATTGAAGCCGCCTCCACGATCAAAAAGGAGTTTTACCTGGCCGTGCTGCTCGATCGCGCGCTGTCGCGACCGATTGTCATGGCCAGCACCGAGGGCGGCATGGAAATCGAGGAGGTCGCCGCCAGAACCCCGGAAAAAATCCTCAGGGAAACCATCGATCCGGCCGTGGGAATGATGCCCTTCCAGGCGCGCAAGCTGGCCGCCGCGCTCGGCTTGAGAGGTGATTTGATCGGTGCCGCCGCAAAAGTGCTGCTCGGCGTTTATAAAACCTGGTGGGAATGCGACGCCGCGCTGGTCGAAGTCAATCCGCTTTGCGTGGTGGC
>DASPXS010000225.1:0-4442 GCA_035637175.1 Haliangiales bacterium
TTCCTCAAATGGCCCTGACCCGTGCGCTTGCGCAGCGCGCCATGACTGACAGAACTCAGAGAGCCGGACCGAAGGTCGCTCTGTGGCTGATGTTCCTGTGCCTGGTTCCGCCGGCGTCCGCGCTTGATCCTTCCACCGCCACCACGCAATACCATCAGGACGTATGGAATGAAGGAGCGGGACTGCCGCAAGGCTCGGTGCAGGCCATCACGCAGACCAGCGACGGCTATTTATGGATAGGAACTCGGGACGGCCTGGCCCGATTCGACGGGGTGAAATTCACGGTCTTTCAGGCGGAAAACAGCCCCGGCCTGGAGTCCAACGACATCCGGACGCTTTACGAAGACCGCGCGGGGCAACTCTGGATCGGCACATTCAACGGCGGGGTGAGCCGGTTTCGCGACGGCAAATTCACCTGCTACAAGAGGCAGGACGGGCTGCCCAGCAACGGTGTGCTGGACATTTGCGAAGACCGGCAAGGCGACCTTTGGATGGGGACGTGGAACGGTCTGGCCCGATATCACGCGGGAAGATTTTCCATTTACACCGTGGCCGACGGACTAACCGGCGCCACCTGTTGGTCTATTTGCGAAGACAAGGAAGGCGCGCTTTGGGTTGGCACCAGCGGCGGGTTGAATCGGTTGACGCAGGGGCGTCTGGAGCGCGGTCCTCTGCCCGCCGAGTGGGGTGAAACCGCCGTGCGAAAAGTCTGGACGGATCGGAACGGGGCAATCTGGATCGGCAGCGTGGGTGAAGGGCTGGCCCGGTTTGACAACCATCAATTCACGATCTACACGACGCGGGAAGGGCTGGCGGATGATCGGGTGAGCAATATTTGTCAGGATGCAAACGGCAATTTGTGGATTTCAACCTGGCGCGGGTTGAGTCGCCTGGCCGACGGGCGCATTGCCAATTACCGGGATCGGGACGGGCTGCCGCACGGTTTCGTGGAGGCGCTTTTCGAAGACCGGGAAGGCAGTCTGTGGATTGGCACGCATGGCGGCGGACTGGCGCGGCTGCGGGACGGAAAAATCGCGGTCTTCACGACCAAAGAGGGTCTGGCGAGCAACTTTGCCAAGTGCGTGTTTGCCAGTCGCGACGGGACGATTTGGATTGGGACTGATGGCAGTGGACTGAGCCGGTATCGCGACGGCCAATTCACCCATTACACGACCGAGGACGGTTTGCCCAGCAACTTTGTCTGGACCATCGGCGAAGATCGCAGCGGGAATATCTGGGTCGGAACGGGCCGCCCCACGGCGCTGTGCGCGCTGAAGAGAGACGGGAGCTTCACGGCTTACACTCGAGCCCAAGGATTCCCCATCCATCATGGAACCCGATGCGTGTACGGGGACCGCGAAGGCAATCTTTGGGTCGGCGGCACCGGCGGGGGGCTTTGCCGATTCCGCGACGGGACGTTCGCCAGTTACTCAACCCAGGACGGCCTGCCCGGCGATCTCATCCGGGCCATCGGCGAGGATCGCGAAGGCAATCTTTGGGTGGCCACCGGGAATGGACTTTGCCGATTGCGCGACGGCAGATTCACCTCCTTTACGGTGAAGGATGGGTTGGCGCATAACGCCGTGTATTCCATTTGTCAGGATTCGGAAGGGACGCTCTGGTTCGGAACCCAGGGCGGACTGAGCCGTTACCAGGCGGGAAAGTTGGAATCTTATACCTCTCGCGACGGACTGTTCCAGAATGTGATTTATCAGATTGTCGAGGATGACCAGCAAACCCTTTGGATGTCCAGCAATCGGGGGATTTTCAAGCTCCCGACGCGCGCGATCGACGATTTCAACCAGGGCCGATTGCGAACGCTGCCGTGTGTGGCCTATGGAATCGCCGACGGCATGAAGACGACCCAATGCGAAGGGGGAACGGCCCCGGCCGGTTGCCGCGGCAGCGATGGCCGGCTGTGGTTTCCCACGGTCGATGGCGTGGTAGTGGTCGATACGAAAGCCGCCCGGCGAAACCCGCGGCCGCCGCCCGTGTTCATCGAGCAGGTTTACGCCGGCGGTCGGAGCCTGGATCCGCGGCTCCCCGCCAGACTGCGGCCGACCGCGCGCGAACTGAGGTTCCATTACACGGCTCTCAGCTTCGTGGCGCCGGAAAAGGTCCGGTTCCAATACAAACTGGAAGGCCTGAACCGGGATTGGGTGGACGCGGAAAGCCGCCGGGTCGCATTTTTCGACAAAGTCCCTCCCGGCGATTACCGGTTTCGCGTCCGCGCCTGCAACAACGACGGGGTCTGGAATGAGGCGGGAGCCACGTTCGCCTTTTCACTGGCGCCGCATTTTTATCAGACGGCCTGGTTTCTCGCGTTCGCTCTGGCCGCCTTGGCCGCGATCGTCTGGACCTTTCATGGCCGCCAGATGAAACGGGCGCAAACGCAATTCGCTCTCGTTCTCGCAGAGCGCAATCGCATCGCCCGGGATTTGCACGACACCCTGGCGCAGGCCTTCGCCGGCATCGGCTTTCAATTGGAAGCGGTCGCCACCAAGCTGACCGAAGCGCCGGCCCAGGCACAGCAACATCTGAACCTGGCCCTGCAGATGGTGCGTCACAGCCTGGCCGAAGCGCGACGTTCGGTCATGAACCTGCGCTCGGATGCCCTGGAAAAAAACGGTCTCCCCACCGCCCTCGCGGAAGCCGCCCGACAAATGGGCGCCGACCAGCACCCGGACATCGAACTGCAGACCATCGGCGCCGTTCGGCCCCTTCCCATCAAGGTCGAGAACAACCTGCTCCGGGTCGGTCAGGAAGCCATTACCAACTCCTTCAAACACGCCCGCGCAGGAAAGGTTCAAATCGAACTGAACTATCGGCCCGAGAAAATCGTGTTGCGGGTCCAGGACGATGGCGCGGGATTTGACCCGTCGGCATCGCCCGCAGTCAACGGAGCGCATTTCGGTCTCCTGGGAATGCGCGAGCGCGCCAAACAAATGGGGGCGCGCCTCGAGGTCATCAGCAGCCCCGGCCAGGGCACCCGGGTCGTCCTCGAGGTGCCAACGGCTTGAAGCCAAACCCACACACGGCCCGATGACCAGGTCAAAACCGATTCGGATTCTGATCGCGGACGACCACCTCGTGGTGCGCATGGGTTTGCGCAGCATGATCGACACCCAACCGGACATGACGCTGATCGCCGAAGCGGCGAATGGCCGCGAAGCGGTGCAATTGTTCCGCGAACACCGGCCCGATATCGCGCTCATGGATTTGCGCATGCCGGTCGTCGGAGGCGTCCAGGCCACGATTGCGATTCGCGAAGAGATTCCCGACGCGCGGATCATCGTGCTGACGACGTACGACGGCGACGAAAACATTTACCGCGCCCTCCGCGCCGGAGCGCGGGCTTACTTGCTCAAGGACATCCCGCGCGAGGAATTTCTCGACGACATTCGCGCCGTTTACAACGGGCGATATTGCATTCCGCCGGCCGTGGCCGCCCGCCTGGCGCAACGGCTGCCCTTTTCCGAGTTGAGTTCACGCGAACTGGAGGTCCTCACGCTGATCGTCCAGGGGATGAGCAACAAGGAAATTGGGTCCGCGTTGGAGATCACGGAAAGCACGGTCAAGAACCATGTCAATAGCATCCTCGAAAAATTGCACGTAAACGACCGGACTCAAGCCGCCACCTCAGCCTTGCGCCGCGGCATCGTCACCCTGGACTGACCGTTTCACAAACCCGCCCACATTTTCGATCTCCCAAACCTCCGGTCGCCCCATCAACATCAACATCCGTCTCCCTTCCTTTTGCCGGATAGGTCGAAAGTTCTACTGCAAAACCCTCCTAATGAGTTGCTGACAGGTGTCCCGGGCGTTTCTAAGGTCCAATTTGATTCGTTGTATCGTTGCGAAATCAGCACGCTAGGACGTCGGTGTTCGATTCTATCGCAATGAGTTATGAAGGGAAGCGTCGTCTGAATTCAGAATGGCCAGCAGAATCAAAAACAAAAGGGAGTCAACCTATGCAAAACCAAAGCTTCAAATCAATTTCGGTGTCCCTGTTCGTCCTTTGTCTCGGGGCAGCGACCAGCCGGGCCGCAGTCTATCAGGAAAGCGGCGGACAAGTGGTTATCGAAGCGGAACATTTCGATTCGCGCACCACGAACATCGACAGCCACCACTGGCACATCGCGCCGCTGGAGGACGTCCCGGCAGAGATAGCCACCGCCTTTACCAACGCTCGCGGTAACGCGTACATCCAGGCGCTCCCGAACAGTGGCGCCAACCACAACACGGCCGATACGGCGGTGACGGATCCATTTGCCAATTATCGAGTGTTTATCCAAACCACCGGCACGTATCAACTTTATCTGCGCTGGGGGGCAACGACTGGCGACGATGATTCGATGTATGGGTCCATAGCCCAATTGAAGGACAGGGTTGGTGGAACGGTCGCCGACTGGTACCGTTACGCGGAAGGGAGCGGTTCTCCG
>DASPXS010000226.1:0-8967 GCA_035637175.1 Haliangiales bacterium
ATGGCGAGCAGCGCGTATATGGAGTTGATCGATGTCGCCGCCAGTTTGCCGAGCACCACGTCGTAACCCTTCAAATCGGTGAGGAACAACAGGCCCAGCGTCCCTTCGCGCTTTTCCTCGCTCAAACAGTCGGCGGTCAGCCGCGCCCCGACGAACAGGCAGTAAACGAAGGCGAAGCCGAACAACGCGCGAAACAGGTAACGTCCGTGCAGCGCGGACGGGACCACCTGCAACCACGTCAGCATCATCCACCCGAACACGACCATGGCCACCAGCGCGGCCGCGACCCGCAGGAGATGCGTGGCCGGCCGCCGCGACGCCACACGCAGTTCCCGTTCGACGATGGGCAGGGCGGTCATGTGCCGAGAGCAAATTTCCGGCGGCGGAGATTGCGATACAGCAGACAGCCGGCGATGAACGCGAAGAGCAGTTGAAGGATGGCTGCCCGCACAAACATTCCACCCTCTCCGGTCGCGTTCCCCGCCGCACCCGGCTGAAACCACCAAAGACTGCCGAAAGACGACAAGTGCCAGGACCCCCCGACAAAACTTCCTTCACAGATTGCCAACAGGAGCAGCATGGGATACGGCAACAACAAACACACGCCCAGCGTCAACAGCCACGCCGCCAGGAAATGCCGTTGCGTCAGCGAAAAATAGAGTCCGACAACCGGAAGGGCAACAAAACTGGTCGAAACAAAAATCGCGAAGGCGGAATTGAGGTTGTCATCCGGGTCGTAAATGCCGGGCAACAAATCGAATGCCCCGCTGCGAAACAGGGTCAGCCCGACCACCACCGACAGTATGGCCGCCGCCGGAATGAACTGTCCCCACAACCCGCGCAACCGGCCGGAGATGATCTGCCCGACGCTCAGCGGCGTCACCATGATCAATTCCAGCGCTCCGCTTTGCCGTTCCCGGCGAAAGCTGCCGGCGGCACAGAACGCCAGACTCAGCGCCAACAACACCAGCAGCCAGCGCTGCAGAGCTACGAATGCCGGCCAACCAGCGTCAGCCAGCGCAAGACCTTCCAGCAGCGCAATGAACAGGAGCCAGCCCCACTTGGTCAGCCGCGCGGTGGTGGAATATTGTTGCAGCCAGCCGATGGGATTTCGTTCGAGCGCCCGTCGCGTTTTGTGCTGAAACTGCGATTTCCAGAAACGCGGCGCCAGCAGAAGTTGCCGCCACCGGAGTTGCCGGGACGACAGCGGTTCTTCCCGTCGCGAATGTTCCAGCCGGCGGGCGATCCCAAAGACCACCAGAGCCAACGAGAGGAGCGCCAAAAGAGCCGCTTCTCCCACCGTAATCAGCCAGGCGCGGGTCGCCGCCGCCGGCAAATCGCCGAAGGCCTCGCTCCACATCCCGTTCGCATCGGTGCACGTCAAAGCCGTGCCAACGATCATTTCATCAAAGGCGACTTCGCCCGGCGCAAATCCGGGGACAAACGGCACCGCCACCTGGAAGATAAGCGCCAACGACAAAAGCGCGGCGAATATCAGCAGGAAAATCACCGCCAGGATTTCCGCGAGGAATAACGCGCGGTTCCACTGCGTGCAACGCGACGAGGCGACCAGCCCCGCCGCCAGTGCGAGACATACCGAGCTCAAATTCAACAGCAGCGCCATCACGGCTTCCCGCCAACTGACGCCACCCAGCAGGAACGGCAGCGCCAGCACCGGCAGCGTGGCCAGCAACAGGGTCGTCGCCCGCAAGGCGTGTATCAAACTTTTGCCGACGACCACCCCGCGCGCGCTCAGCGGTGTGAGAAACAACAGGCCCAGCGTGCCGTCGCGGCGCTCGCGGCTGATGCAGTCGGCGGTCAACAGCGGAACCAGCAGCCAGATCGCCGCGAACAGCGCCGTGTTCAGATCGCCAAAAAGCTCGGCGCCACGCTCCGACCCGTTTGCCGGTTGGTCGCGGATCATGGTGGCGAAGACCCCCAGCAGCGCCGACGCGCCCAGCACCCGCAGCCAGTGATTGAACGGGTGCCGCGCTTCCGCGCGCAGCTCCCGCTGAATGACCGGCCACACGTTCACAGCAAAAATTCCGACCTCGGCGGCGAATCGCCGGACGCCGGCACATATTTCCGCTCCGCAGTTTTCACCGGCGAAGCGAGCGCCCGAAACTGATTCAGCAATCGCCGTTCCGCTTCCACTGCCATGCTGAAACTGAAGATCGCGCCGCCCAAAAGCCACAGGAACACAAGTGTCCGGACTGTCCCGGTTGACAAACCCCGGCCCACCACACCCAGCATCACAAAGAAGAAGATGCCGGCCCAGGGCGGCAGCAGCACGCGTCCCAGGGTGGCCAGGACCGCCCGCGGGTGGTTCTTGGCGCGCAGCGCCATCAGCATTCCGACCCAACTCAACGCTCGAAAGTCCGCCAGCAGGAGCAACGCGCCGCCCAGAAATATGGTGCAGAACATCGTTCGGCCTTCCTTATCCATGTTCATGGGATTCTTTGAGAAAACCGTGAGCCAGAACAGCGTCGCGTTGATCAACAACACTGCCAGGATCGGCCGGGCAAAATGTTCCCGCAACGCCAGCCATTGGCCGCGCAGGATCGTTCGAGGCGGAAGCGGCGTGGCGAGCAGCAATCCCAATGCGCCGCTATGATGGTCTTCGCTCAGGCGCCGACTGGCTTCCAGCGCGATGATCCCCTTGAAAATCGCGTGCAGGGCAAATGCCACCAGAAAGCTGATGGCAAATGCCTCGCCGCTGCTTCTGCGGCCCGGACCCGCAAACGCGCCGGAGACGAAACAGAACCAAAGCCCGCCGAGAAGCGCGATCGCCGTCCAGGCCATGATGCGGGCCAGCCGGTCGCGGGCGGCCAGCCAGTAAAACGGATTCCGCTCCAGCTTCGCGCGCTGGTTCGAAGAACGGCGCGGCCCGTAAAAGCGCAGCCGCCGTTGCACGGAAGTTTTGGCGTCCCACGTCGGCGCCGGTTTGTCTTCGCGAAACGTCCGGGGAAGGAGCAGGCTCGCCGCCACCAACAGGCCCAGGCAAACCGCCGAAAGAATCGCGATCGAAATCCAGAACATCCCCGGCCCCCGGCCGGTTCGGTAACAGGAATCAAACGCCATCATCAAGGCCCCTGCGGGACTGGGCAAAAACCATTTGCCCAGCACCAGGCCCCGGCCGGAAAAGATGGCTTGGATCCAGGCCAGCGCCGGCCACAGCCCGTTCAGAAAGACCAGCAAACCGAACGTCAGCGCCATTGTGTGACGGGCGTCGCGGCCAATTGCCGAAACGCCCAGGCCGACGGCCAGCGAGACCAGCAGGGTGAAGAACAAGGCCAGCAGCGCCCGCGCGAACTCGCCGACGCTCACACCGCCCATCAGCAGCGGCAGTCCCAGCATGGGAAAAATGGCCAGCAATCCGTAAACGGACTGAAGGGAGGTCGCCGTCAGCTTGCCGAGGACGACATCGAACCCGTTCAAATCGGTCAGGAACAACAGCCCCAATGTTCCTTCGCGCTTCTCCACGCTCAGGCAGTCGGCGGTCAGAAACACACCCGTGAACAGGCAACAGGCGAAGGCGATGACCGTTTCCATCGCAAAAATCGCTTTTCCAAGCTGATGCGCCGGCAGGGACGACGGCGCGGATGCCAGCGTGATAAACCCGAAAGCGATGACCGCCAGCGCCGCCAGAAAGCGAACCCGATACGTGCCCGGGCGGCGCGCCGCGACGCGCAACTCTCGCTCAACGATGGGCAGAAAAGTCATCCGATAACCCTGGAACGCAAAACCTGATTGCGAATGACGAAAGAATGTCCGAACTCCGAATGACCAAACCCCGGCCGACCGCGCCGCCCGGCATCGCGACATGAAACTGTCGAAACATCATCGGGTACGCATGATCCCTTTCACCGTACCCTTTGTGATTTGAACTTACTTCGTCATTCGACATCCGGATTTCGTCATTCTATTGCGTCTCGCCCCGCGTCACCCGCAGGAACACTTCCTCCAGTCCCAGTTCCTCCTCTTCCAAACCGATGAGCTTCAAGCCGCCGTGCACGAGCGTCTCGGCCACACAACCCGGATCCGTCTCGTGATCGTTCAAAGTGACTTTGAGCCGGCCCTCCGCGTGTTCGACCTGATGGATTTCGGGCCGCGCCTTCAGGATTTCGATGGCGCGGGCCTCGTCGCCGATGATTTTGACCCGGAAAATACGCCCGGTGGCCATCTGATCGCGCACGCCCTGGACCGGTCCGGTGTAAATCAGTTTTCCCTTTTCAATAATGGCGACGCGATTGCAGAGCGTCTCGAGTTCGCTGAGAATGTGCGAGGAGATGATGATGGTTTTGTTCATCTTTTGCAGCTCCTGCAGAATGGCCGTCATCTCGATGCGTGCGCGCGGGTCCAGGCCGCTGGCCGGTTCGTCCAGCAGGAGCACTTGCGGGTCGTGGATGAGCACACGGGCCAGCCCCAGCCGCTGCTGCATGCCCCGGCTCAACGCGCCGATGAGCGCCCCTTTCTTTTCGCTCAGGCCGACCAGTTCCAGCACGTCGTTGACCGTCTTTTCGCGCTGCGCCGAGGGAATCTTGTAACAGGCGCCGAAGAAATCGAGGTACTCCGTCACTTCCATGTCCTTGTACACGCCGAAGAAATCGGGCATGTAACCGATTACGTGCCGGACGGCATCGGCGTCGCGCACGACATCGTGGCCGAGAACCTGCGCCGTGCCGGCCGAAGGCGCGAGAAAGGTGGCCAGGATGCGCAGGGTGGTCGTCTTGCCGGCGCCGTTCGAGCCGATGAAACCGAAGAGGTCGCCGCGATTGACCGTGAGATTCAGCGCGTTCAGGGCGATCATCGAGCCATAAACGCGGGTCAGCGCGAACGTCTGGACCGCGGGCGCCTTGTCGCTGATGGGAGTGGGTGCTGTGGACATGCCTGAAGTTGATGAGTTAAAAGTTCAAGGTTGGGTCGGGCCGGCCGGAACGGCCAAACGCAACAGGGTGTCGCGACGGCTGCGGACGGTTTTAAACCGGTTCATGGATCCGTTGCCCGGCGCGTGGCCGGTGTCCCACGCCAGCAATACGGCGTCGCCGCGCTCAACCACCGGGGACAGATCCATGCCGGGCGGACAGATAAGGCGCTGGTTGGGGGGGACGCTCATCATCTGAGAGCCGAATGAAATTGCGGTGAGATGCGCCGCGTTGAGGTCCAACCAGCGGGAGGTATTGTCGCCAAACGCATGCTGCCGGTTTTGGGCGGCCGTCGTGAACTGATTGCCGTTCTGTTGCAGGAAATCGCGCAGGGCCAGGCCGCCCCGCTGGTCCACTGAAAACCTGGAAATCTTGTTCGGCGGAACCGTTCCCAGATTGTAAACCCGATCGCGCACCACCAATCGGACCTCTTTCAGCTCGCGGTCGAGATGGTTTTCCAAGGCAACCTCCCAGGTCGCTCCCTGCGGCGTTCCTTTGGGCGCGACCGTCGCCCTGAAGGGATAGGCGCCCGACTGGAGCCAGTCGCTGACGAACAACTGGCTGGTCCAGACCGGCACCTGAATTTCGGCCTCAAACCCCTTGTCCCGTTGCAACACGCGGGACTGGCTGGCTTCCTGCCCGCCGCTCACCGCGCCCATGAATTCGCCGCGCAAGCTCGCCTGGGGTTGTTCGCCCGCAACCTTGTACCAGGCGCTTACCGGCGAATAGACCGAGGCGTAGGTCCGTCCCCGCCATTCCGCGGTTTCGCCGTGCGGCAGAATGTCCACCAGATGAAGCTCATTCCACTCCGTTTCGCCCGCGCGGAGTTTGTAGCCGATGTAATAAATCAGCAGGGAAAAGAGCGCGACGTAAAGCGGGAAGGTCAGCCAGGTGAGCATCTGTTTGTTGGCGCGCTTGAGGCAATACTGGTCCACCGGGCCGATCACCAGCAGGTAAACCACCAGCAACAACAACAGCCATTGCACCGGCAGTTTGCGCACCTGCCGGCTGTCGATCATCGCGCCGAAAACACCGTCAACGCTCCAGCCACCGTAGGGATTCAGGTAGTCGGGCCCATACCAGGCTGGCGGAACCGCCGCCAGTTTCGCCCAGAGCCATTCGCGGTTTTTCCACGAGCGGAATGGCTCGCGTTCGGGGCTGAACAGAAGCACGGTGATCTGGCCGCGACCGCGCCGGGCGGAGACAATGAGAGGAGTCCCCGCCAGCGAAAGCACCGGCCGGCCGTCGCGAAGCGTGCCCGTGGCCACGGGAAATTCGACCTGCTCGAATTCGGAATCGGGCGCGAGCCAGCCGGCCGGATAAGCCACCGGGCCGGCCGATCGGGTCGCCGTCACGACCCGGATTCTTGAGTTGTTCCGCTGGCCCGACCGAAAAGGCTCCTCCTCCTGCGCGGCGCCGGCGCTCAACCATTCAATAATCTCGCGACTCGCCTTGACCGAACCGACGGCGGTCAGTTCGAACGGCAAAAGCGGACGCAACCACGGCGTGGCGTTGATGTCCGAAGGTTGTTCCACGCCGATAATCAGGTGACCGCCTTCATGCAGCCACGCGAGCAGGGCCGCCGCCTGGTTGATCTTCAGTTCGAGCGCCTTCTCCGAGTTTAAATAAACGGCATCGAGGCTTTCCAGCGCGATGGGCGTGTCCGGATACTGCTCGACCGGCAGGCGCGCCACCAGCGGCTGCATTGGCGAACGATTGTTGTTGTTCTTCAGTTCGGGCAGTTTGGGCAACCCGCCAAAGGTCCGGGGCGTGGCGCCCAGCAAAATGCTGTCCCCGGCCAGAAAGCGCGGACGCAGCCCGGTCCTCTCCGTCCCCCGTACCTTGCCCCGCTCGTCCAGCAGGCGGGCCTCCCAGGTGGAATAGCTCGCCGCACCGCTGAAGGCGGGAACGGCGAACCGTTTTCGCGTGTTGGTCGGCAGTTCCACCAGCATCCGCCGGGTCTGGCCGCTGCCCATCTGGTTGACCAAAGACAACTCGAACACGGCGTTAAACGGCGGGCCATCATTCTGCACCTCAACCGACACGGGAAACCAACCCGCCTCGCGCACGATGCCGTCCGTACCGTTGGGCTGCCCGCCGTAACCGACGAACACATCGAATTGCAACGCCGCGCGCGCCGACGCCGCCAGACCAAAACACAGCAACGCCGGAACCAGTCGCGTCCATCTCTGAAACGACAACGCCCGGCGGGGACGACTTCGGACTTCGGATTTCGGACTTGGGATTTCGACTCGGGTGTTGCGCTCCATACTCAGTCCGTTCCCTCAGCGTATAGTCCGTCGATGGGACGGAAGCAATGACGAACTGCGTTCATGCCAGAGGCGGTCTCCCGGGTTCGACTTGTTCTTTCGTTCTCTTGCTCAATCTTCACGGATTAGACAGTGGCATGGTGCTTTTCCTCACGGCCACATAAAATTGACGCACGAATTCTTCAGGGAAATCGCATGTTTTTCCCTGCGGATATGAGTTTTTCACCAGACTATTAAAGCTCGCGCCTCACAGTTGATGAACGGACTGAGTGCGGGATCACCCACACTAACAGGAATTTGGAGGTGATCTGATCCCTGCCGGCTCAGCGGCGTCTTTTCCTTCGTTTCTTTCGGCGCGGCAGCTTTGTGGAGACTTTGAGCCGCAAGGCAGGATCGAGTTTCTTGAGATCAAGGTTTGGCGGAAACAGCTCCGGCAACTTCACATTCAAGACCTTTGCCAGAAAAAGCAACTCGCAGTCAGGTACTCGGCGCAACTGGGCCTCCAATTTGGCCACAGATTCACGGGCAACATCCCACCCGGCCAATTGCAATTTCCCAGCGAATGTTTCCTGAGTCCATCCGTTTTGGTTGCGAAACTTGCGCACCTGCGGCCCCACGAGGTTAAGAGCAATGGCCATTCAGGGCGCCACCGTAGCCAACTCCTCCTTGCGTTCTGTTCTTGTGAGAGAACAGGCGAAATGATTTTTGAAAAAGTTCTTGCGCTCATTTTGAGAATCTGTAAAAGTGCGACGGATGGCTGAATCGAGAACCGGATTCTAAGATTTGGCCAAGGGCGACAGTTAGTGGGGCACCAGTTCGAGTCGCGTGACGCATTCCGCTCGTACTGTGTCCGCGCGAGGGCGAAAGTCGTGAAACTGGCGCAAGGAGTGTATTGCTCCCCGAGGACTACACGGGTGAAGTGTCGTCGTGCGCCACCGGAAATGGCCAAACGTAAGACCTAAAATGGAACCGGGCAGAGGCGATCAACCACAGAATTCAAGGAGAAGCTGCCAATGAACAACCGAATTCGCAATTCCAAGACGACGTTTGGGGCCATCGCCCTCTTGGGGGCATCGGCCTTGATACTCATCGGTACAGCCAGCGCTCAGGACGCCGGAGCGACGACGTCTGCTGAACCTGTTTCCGCCCCTGACAACCGCCGCGTTACGCCCCTGGACGCTAACTCCAGCGCAGTGGAATGGGTGGAGCGGCTTACCAATTCGCTGACCGGCGAAGTCACGACACAGCCTCACAACTATGTCACCGTCGGAACAGGACTTAATTACTTGCACGACTCCGGTAAATTGCGTCAATCCGAAGATTTGATCGAGTTGACAAATGATGGCGGAGCGGCGGCTTTGCGAGCACCCCATAAAATCCGCTTCAACGCCAACCTGAACAACGGGCCGGCGCCAATCACACTGACCACCGTGAGCAACCGGGTTTTTCGCTCGCAGCCGCGAGGTCTGTATTACGTCAATCTACAAACAGGAGAATATGCTCTGGTCGCGCCAGTGCAGGATTCCATCGGCGAACTCCATCCGCCGAATCAGTTGATTTATCCGGACTGCCTGGCCGGGGGACTAGTCAAGGGAGACTACCGGGTCACCTGCACGAAGGCGGCTGCGGAAGCCGACCTGATCCTGTTGACGCAGCTCCCGCCGCCGGAACTGTTTTTCGGCACTGTCAACCTACAAGCGGTTCGCTTGGAATGGGTGACCGAGTTCCTTGACGCGCCAACTCCGAAGATGCGGACAAGAATCCTGAAACGA
>DASPXS010000227.1:0-2975 GCA_035637175.1 Haliangiales bacterium
CCAGAACGCGGTCACCAGAATATTGACCAGCGCCAGCGGAATGAACCGCCGCCACCCCAAATCCATCAACTGATCATATCGGAACCGCGGCAACATCCAACGCGCCCAGATGAACACCAGCATTAAGAACGATACTTTTCCGAGGAAAATGCCGAGGTGAAGCAGGCCCGTCAAAACGCCGGTGGCCGGCTGGTCCAATCCGAGGAACGGCAACGTCCAGCCGCCAAAAAACAGCGTCACCATCATCGCCGAGCCGGCGATCATGTTCGCGTATTCACCCATGAAGAACAACGCGAATTTCATGGAGCTGTATTCGGTGTTGTAGCCGGCGACCAGTTCGCTCTCGCACTCCGGCAGATCAAAGGGCAGCCGGTTGGTTTCCGCGAAGGCGGACACCAGAAAAATGAGGAAGGAAAGCGGCGTGTAACAGATCAGCCAGCGGTTTTGCGCCTGGTATTCGATGACCTTGCTCAGGTTCAGATTTCCCACAATCAAAAACAGCGGGATGACGCTCATGCCCATGGCGATCTCATACGAAATCATCTGGGCGCTCGAGCGGATGCCGCCCAGGAACGGATACTTGGAGTTCGCCGCGTAACCCGCCAGCACGATGCCGTACACACCCAGTGAAACGATGCCGAACGTGTAGAGGATGCCCACGTTCAGGTCGGCGATGACCATCCTGTTGTCTGGATTGCCCAGGGTGGACCCGAAGGGAATCACTGCCACGGTAAGAAACGACGGGGCGAGCGTTATGGCCGGGGCGAGCCAGAAGTAAGCCTTGCGCACGCAGGAGGGCGTGAAGTCCTCTTTCAAAATCGCTTTGAGGCCGTCGGCGATCGGTTGCCAGAATCCGAGCCGGGTCAGGAACGGACCAATAACCGGCACGCTGCCGATCAACGGCGGCGTGACGCGATTAGGCCCGACGCGATCCTGGATGAAGGCCGAAATCTTGCGTTCGGCCAGGACCGAGTAGGCAAACATCGTCAGCACTACCCCGATCACGCAGACGATCTTGACCAAAGTGAAGGCGATGAAATGCCAGTCCATCATATCGGAACGGTTACCCCAGTGTCACCGAGTCCTGCCCAGGTCAGCCCGTTGAACGCCGGCACTTCTTTTGCCATCCGGTTGAACAGACCTTCGATGGTCACGAAACCGTTCTGGCCGGTGACGCTGAACACCAATTCGTGCAGGAATTGCCATTCGGGCCGGGCGTCGCCGAGCGGCTCCACCGCCTTCATGAACCTCTGAACGCGTCCCTTGACGTTGGTGAAGGTGCCCCGCTTTTCCGCGTGTGCGCAGCCGGGCAACAGGTAATGCGCCAGGCCGGCTGTTGTGTTGGGCAAAATGTCACTGACGATGAGCCCCTCCAGTCGTCCCAGCAAATCCGCGTCGATCCCGTGTTCCGTCACGTCTTCGCCAAAGACAATCAGCGTTTTGATCCCGCCGTTCCGGATGCCCTCCGCAATCCGGGGCAGATTCGATCCCATCGGATTGGCGGCGATGCCGGTCAGGCGCGCGCCATTGCTGTTCGGGTTCTTGTCTGCGTTGACGAGCAGCTTGTCGGCTTCGCCGACGCGCGGGATGGAGTCGCTGAGGGCGCCCAGTTTCGTTTTCAATTTGCCGAGCAGCCAGAGTTCTTCGTTGGTCTGACGCGCGGAGGCGATGATCGCGACCGAACCCGCGGCCTCTCTTTTCAGCCGGTCGGCAATCTCATTCAACACCGTCGTCCACGTGGAGTGAATGATTCCGCGTTCGGCATTCCGCGTTGCGCATTTCAAAAGCCGGTCCGGGCGGCCGACCCATCGGTAATTCAACCGGCCCGCGTCGCACATCCAGCACGAGTTCACCGCATCGTTCTGGCGCGGTTCGAAGCGGTAAATCCTGTCCTCGCGCGATCCGATGACGATGCTGCAACCGGTGCCGCAGCTCGCGCAGATGCTCCTGGTCTCCTTGAGAAACCAGACGCGCATCTGAAAGCGAAAATCCTTCGACGTCAGTGCGCCGACCGGGCAGATATCGACGGTGTTGAGCGTGTAATTGTTGTCGAACGGTTTGCCGGGATAATGGGTGAGCGTGCTGTGGCTGCCGCGATTGATGAAGCCGAGCGCGTCGTCGCCGACGATATCCTTCGTGAATCGGACGCAACGCGAGCAGAGAATGCAGCGCTCATCATCGAGGACAATGCGAGGACCGAGATCGACCGTTTTCGGTTTGTGCACTTTGGTCTCGACGAAGCGGCTGGCCGACCGGCCGTAGTCCACCGAGTATTCCTGGAGTTTGCATTCGCCGGCCTGGTCGCAGATGGGGCAGTCGAGGGGATGATTGATGAGCAGCGATTCGAGCACCGCTTCGCGCATCTGTTTTGTGGCGGCCGACCCCGGATAAAGCTCCATGCCGGGCGAGATGGGCGTGGCGCAGGCAATCGCGCCGCGCGGTGTCGTTGGCTCGTAGGGCAAAACCTGTCTGGTGATCTTCGGCGTGCCCTCTTCGTTCAACACCGGCTTGCGGTCCGGTCCGATCAAGGGCAGTCCGAATTCGACGAGGCACATGCGGCAATTGCCGGCGACGGGGAGTTTGGGATGATAGCAATAGTGCGGCACCTCGAGGCCGGCGAGGGCGCAGGCCTGAAGCATGGTCGTGGGCTGCAGCCTGCCCTGCCAGTCCGGCATCAGCTTGGGCACCTCGATCTCCCGCCCATCCACCTTGATCTTGATCCTCTCGACCGGTGGCGGGGCGGGTTCGGTTGTTGCTGTGGGTGGCATGAAATTCGAGGTGATGCGGGTTTACGCTCAAATAAGTGACCCGCTTCACTTAACTTTTCGATAAGCCTCGCGGAGCACTTCAGCCGACTCACGTTCAGTGAGTTGGCCTTGATCCGAGGCATTGCACCGTTCGACGGCTTCCTGCTTCCAGGCGGCCTCGATCTCAGGGGAGCCAGCCTCTTTTTCCAGACTGGCGAGAAGTTTCTG
>DASPXS010000228.1:0-6878 GCA_035637175.1 Haliangiales bacterium
ACCTGGTTCTCCTGCGTTAAAAGGTTTCGTCCAGTCAATCGTTTGGTCCGGCAACAGGGCGAAGCCTGCTTCAACCGCTTTCAGCGCCCAACCGGAACTGTCGCAGTATGATTGGCGAAATGATTTTTACAAACCATTACAAATAGCCGGGGGAAATGTAGAATTGCCGGGACCAGCGCGCGGCGAAACCGCAAGCAGGGTGGGGCAGGCGTCTCGCCCTCGTACGCAGCCATCGACTTCTCGAAAGCATGAGCCTCGTAACCTCGGCTCCAACAGTCAAAAGCAGGCTGCCATGTCCGATCGTGGTCGAGAAACGTCTCCAGGCAGACGCGCAACACATCAGCCTTCACTGTCACGCGCCTGGTTTCATCAAGAAATTGCGGCGCCGGCTCAACGTTCTCGCCGGCGCAGTTCATCTCTTTCGGCGTGGCTAAATTAGTGGGATGTGCCAGATTACTGCTCCAACGACCAATGACCTTTGCTTCACGCGCGGATGCCGGAGAACGATTGGGCCGTTACCTGGCCGAACAAAACGTCCGGGCGGACCTCGTTTTGGGTCTGCCCCGCGGCGGTGTGATCGTCGCCGCCGAGGTCGCCAGGATTTTGAAATGTCCCCTGGACGTGCTGGTAGTCCGCAAGATCGGCCATCCCGCGCACCGCGAATTCGCCGTCGGCGCACTCGCCGAGGACGGCACGCTTGTGTTGGATGAGACGGTGATCGACCGGACGGGCGTGCCCCAGGCTGAGCTCAGGAAAGTGCTCGCGGAGGAAACGGCGCGGCTCGCGGAATACCAGTCCCGGTTTCTTCGCTCCACACGTCCTTCGTTCAAAGAAAGGATTGTGTTGATCGTGGACGACGGATTGGCGACGGGCGCAACCACCGAAGCCGCCGTGCGCTCGGCCAGAAACCGAGAGGCCGCCCGGGTCATCGTGGCCGTCCCGGTCGCGTCGGACAACGCCGTCGAACGCCTGGAACGGGTGGCGGACCAGGTGTTGGCGCTCATCGTGGATCCTGCGTTCGACGCGGTGGGGCGCTATTATCGGAGCTTTCCGCAGACGTCGGATGAGGAGGTGCAGGCGATTTTGGGCGCAGCCGGTTGAGCGGATGCGAACGGCGCCCGAACCTTCCGCTTTCAGCGGTAAGGGTTAAACGGACGCAGGTTCAACTCCTCGCGAAGGTCCACCGGAATTTCGTCCAGAAAACGGGACGGGTGTTGCAAGGAATTGCCGCTGTCGCCCTGCGTAAAGCGAACCAACGGATAGCTCAGGTACAGTTCGTTCTTCGCCCGCGTAATGGCCACGTAGAACAACCGCCGTTCCTCTTCCGCGTCCTCGACCGTCCGCAGCGAACGCGCTGAGGGAAACAATCCCTCGCACAGCATGATGATGAAAACGACGGCGAATTCGAGTCCCTTGGCCTGGTGAATGGTCGAGAGGCGGATTTGCTCCGTGTCCGACGCGACCGGCTGGTCGTCTTCCGCTTCGAGGTTGGTGAGCAGCGCCAGTTGGGTGAGAAACTCTTCGGCGCCGGCAAACTGCCGGGCGAACCCGGCCAGTTGATCGAGCTCTTCCCGGCGAGAACGAGAATTCGTGTAATGCTCCTGCAAATAGTCTTCGTAGCCCGCCTCCAGCGCGAGCCGAATCATCTTCGCCGGACTGCCGCGCACCGATTCGTCTTCGAGTTGGCTGATCGTGGCGGCGAACTGCGCCCAGGCCGCCGCGGCTTTTTTCGGCACGGTTTGGGCGCACTTTTGCAACCGGGGAGCGATGCCGTGCGGCGTGGATAGTGTGGCCTGGGACACGTCGTCAAAAACCTGCCATAGTTTGTCCGCGCCTTTGCCGCCAATACCCGGCAGCAGCCTGGCCAGCCGTTTGAACGCCAGTTCGTCCCGCGGGTTGCACACGAGCTTCAGATACGCGGCGACGTCTTTGATGTGCGACTGCTCGAAGAAACGGATGCCGCTGGTGATGCTGAAAGGAATGTTGCGTCGCGTCAGTTCCAGTTGCAGTTCCAGCGCGTGAAAGTGCGAGCGATACAACACCGCCAGGTCGTTCAGGTTCATGCCTTCGTCGCGCAGCGCGAGCACGCGCCGGGCGACAAACGCCGCCTGCTCGCCGGCGTCGCCGCAGGGAACGAGCACCGGTTTGACGCCGGATTGGCGCGTGGCCGTGAGCTGTTTGGCATATTGCCGCGCGTTGGCGGCGATCGCGGCATTGGCCAGCGACAGGATCTCCGGTGTGCTGCGGTAGTTGGTTTCGATTTTGTAAATCGTGGTTTCCGGGTAGCGTTGAGGAAACTGAAAGATGTTGTGAAAATCGGCGCCGCGCCACGAGTAGATGCTCTGTGAATCATCGCCCACGACCATCACGTTGTGATGCCGCTCCGCCAGCAGGTCGATCAGGTCGCTCTGCAGCTTGTTGGTGTCCTGATATTCGTCCACCAGGATGAATTGGAAGCGACGCTGATACTGCTCGCGCACTTCGGCGTGGTCCCGCAATAGTTTGAGCCAGAGCACGAGCAGGTCGTCGAAATCCATCACGCCGTCGGCGCGTTTGCGTTCCGCGTAACGCCTCGCCATGCCCTCGATCTGCGGCGCCAGCGGGGCGAGATCGTCGTATTGTTCCTCGATAATCTGGCGCAACGCCTTCCCGGTGTTCATCGCCAGGGAAAAAATGTCGGCCAACACATCCGCCTTCGGAAAGCCCGACGTTTTCATGTCGATCCCGGCTTCGTCGAGGCAGGCAACGATCAGGTCCTTCGCGTCCTCGCGGTCAAGGATGGTGAAGTTCCGCGCATAACCGAGCAGATCGGCGTGCCGACGCAGAATGCGGTTGCCGATCGAGTGAAAGGTGCCGCCCCAGAGCGAGGAAAGATCGCCGCCCAGCAGGTCCGTCACGCGCCGCATCATTTCTTTGGCGGCCTTGTTCGTGAAGGTCAACAACAGGATGCGGTCGGCGGGGATGCCCTGCTCCAGCAGGAACGCGACGCGGTAAATCAGCGTGCGCGTCTTGCCCGCGCCTGCGCCGGCGATGACCAGGGCCGGGCCCGGCGGCGCGGTGACGGCGGCGCGCTGCTGCGGATTCAATTCGTTCGCGTAGTCAATCTGGAGATCGACCGGCGGGCGGAACGGTTGCAGCACGGAGTCGCGCGACATGCCACGGATTCAAGAGAGAAATCGGAAAATGCAAAAGGAAAAAGAATAAGAACCGAAGTACGGGGCCACGCTTCTCCTTTGGCCCCCGGGGAATTACGCCGCGGCGACCAGTTGCCGGCGAACTTTTTCGATGTTGGCCTCGACCCGTTGCAGATATTCATTCGGGCCGTTGGGATACGGCTGGTTGAGGAACCGATACAGGCCCCAAAACTCGTTGTTGATCTTTTGAACGACGTATTTGTCCCAAAACTCCGGCGTCTGCCGCACCAGGTCGTCGGCGCTGGAGAAGCTTTGGGTCAACGCCATTTTCCCCTCGTAAAAGCGCGCCGACTCATCGAACTCGGCAAACAGGACGGGCAACTTGTCCACGTAATCGTCCGCCGCCATTTGCCCCAGGAGGTCCGCCGTGCCGAGGGCGAAGCCGATGATCTTTTCCACTTCGCCTTGGAATGGAATGAGCGACAGGTTCGCGTTCACACCGGTGCAACGAATCATGTTTTGCACCATCCGGATTTCTTTGAGCGGGACGCTTTTTTCTTCGAGAAACGACTCAGCGAACTGCACGCTGCGGGTCACGTGCGTCAGCGTGTACTTGGCCCCGGTGCCGCCGCCGTCAGCTTTCTTTTTCAAGTAGCCGGTGTCGTGCAGGAGGATGGCCAGCAGTCCCAATTCAAACATCCGCTGGCCCACGGCCGGTTTGGCGTCGGCCCGGTGGCGAGCGTGCAGCAAACGCGCCATGCACAAGGTGCCCTGCAAGGTGTGTTCCAGGTCGTGATAACGGGCGTCGCTGGCCTGGTAATCCCTGTACTTTCCGGCGAAGCAATCCCCCAACCAGTTCATTGCGGTCGGAACAAATTTCGGGTCTCCTTGCGGAAACATGTCCAAGTACGCCGCCAGAGCTTCGCTTTCGACTGCAGCGGCGTCTTTGGTGTCAACCTGCGGGTACATTTTGCTTAATCTAGCTGCCTCCACACGAATTGCACGCATTTTCGGCAGTGTCCTGAATTTATCATGGCTATGTGCGGGTTCAATTTGAATTCAGGATCAAGAATCAGGATTAAGATTAAGATTAAGATTAAGAACCTGACAGTGCCACCCCGGAGGGGGAGGGGGTGCCCCAAGGGCGTAGATTCGGCGAAAAGGTTGTGCAAGCGGCAAATTTCTCTTAAAAAGGAAGCATGAACGGCACTGTTCTCAGTTTAGTGGATGACCTCTACGAGGACCTGGAACTCTGGTATCCCAAATTGCGACTGGAGGAGGCCGGCTATGCGACGCGCCTGGCCGGGCCGGAGTTGAAGACCTTTCACGGCAAGAATGGTTATCCTGCCACGGCCGACGCGCTGATCCGCGACGTCCAAAGCGCGGACTTCATGGGCCTGTTGATCCCCGGCGGCTTTATGCCCGACAAACTGCGCCGCGAGCCCAAAGTCCTGTCGCTGACGCGCGAATTTTTCGAGCATGGCAAACTGGTCGCCTTCATCTGTCACGGCGGCTGGATTCCGATCTCGGCAAAAATCCTGAAAGGCAAACGGGCCACCGGTTCGCGGGGCATCAAAGACGACCTGGAAAATGCCGAGGCCGTCTGGGTGGACGAACCGGTCGTTGTGGACGGCAACCTGATTTCCGGACGCACTCCGAGGGACCTGGCGCCGTTCGCCGCGGCGATCGTGGAATTTCTCGGGTCACATCGGCAAACGAGGCCTTCGGTCGCGGAAAAACTGCAGACGAAAAAACTTCCCGAGTTGAAGCCGGCCATGGTCAAAGGCATGTTGAGATAACGGCGCCGTCCGCACTGGTATGGCTCATCACCCGCATCTTTCCGCCCGCCACACCGATCCCACCTTCGCGGCCCGTTCCCGTTCGACCTGGGAAATCATCCGGCGCGTCGCGGCGTATCTGCGCCCTTACCGGTGGATGGCGGCGGGCAACGTTGCGTGCGCCGTGCTTTCGCTGGCCTTCGCGCTGACCTATCCGCAGTTGATGCGCCTGATCATCGACCAGGTGATTGGCGAGAAACGAGTGGAGCTGCTCACGCCCGTGATGCTGGGGTTGCTGGGCGCATTTCTGTTGCGCGATTGGTTCAACAGTCTGCGCATCCGCGTCAACAACATCTTCGAACAAAAGGTCATTTACGACATGCGCCGCGACGTTTACGCGCGGCTGCAACGGCTCCCGGTCAATTACTTCGACCACCGCGCTTCCGGCGACCTGATGACGCGCGTCATTGAAGACGTGAATGCGGTCGAACGCGTGCTGATCGACGGCACGGAACAAGGGACGGTCGCCATCCTGAGCGTGATCGGCGTGCTGGGATTCATGTTTCACACGGACCCGAAACTCGCCTGGGCGGCCATGCTGCCCCTGCCGCTGCTCGGCGCTGGGGCGATCTGGTACACGGCGACGGCGCACCGCCGCTACCGGGCGCAGCGTCTGGCCGCCAGCGCCATGAACGCGCTGCTAATGGACAACCTGCAGGGTGTCCGCCAGATCAAAGCGTTCGGCCGCGAAGTCCATGAAGACGCGCGGTTCGCCCGGCGGGCGGATGACCTGCGCCAGGGCACGCTTCAAGTCATGCTGGCCTGGGCGGCTTACTCGCCCGCGATGAGCTTCGCCGCCGCGCTGGGATCCGTGCTCGTGCTCTGGGTCGGGGGCGGCCAGGTGCTGGCCGGCCGAATGTCGTTGGGCGAACTGGTCGGATTTCTCTTTTACCTGGCCCTCTTTTATGAGCCGGTCGGACGTTTGCACGGACTCAACCAGATGCTGCAAGCCGCCCGCGCCGCCGGCGAACGGGTGTTCGATATCCTGGACGCGCCCCTCGAGCGCGGCCCCGTGCTGCCGGCGTCCCGCGGGCAAAGCGCGAATGCGCGCCCGGCAACGCCGCCCGGGTCAGAGGAAGCTTCTCCCCCCGGCAGGATGCCGGCAGCACGCTGGAGGGCGCGCGGCGAAGTCGTTTACGAGAACGTCAGCTTCAGTTACGCCCCGGAGCGCGTCGTGCTGAAGAGCATTTCGCTTCACGCGCGGCCCGGGGAAATGATCGCGCTGGTCGGACCAACCGGCGCCGGCAAGTCAACGTTGGTCAACCTGCTGCCTGCGTTTTACCAAACCACTTCCGGTCGCATATTAGTTGACAGCCTGGATATCAGCCGTGTGACGCTCGAATCGCTTCGCGCGCAAATCGCCGTCGTCAGTCAGGAGCCCTTTCTCTTCAACGGCACCGTCGGCGAAAACATTCTCTACGGCAGGCTCGACGCGGGGGACGACGAATTGAAGGCCGCGGCACGCGCCGCCAACTGCCATGAATTCGTTTCCCGGCTGCCTGAGGGCTACGACACGCGCGTCGGTGAACGCGGCGTAAAATTGAGCGTGGGCGAGAAGCAGCGGGTCAGCATCGCCCGCGCCTTGCTCAAGAACGCGCCCATTCTCATCCTGGACGAAGCCACCGCCAGTGTGGACACCGCCACGGAGAAGTTGATTCAGGAAGCGCTCGAGCGGCTCATGGCGGGGCGCACCAGTTTTGTGATCGCTCACCGTTTGAGCACCATTCGCCAGGCCGACCAGATTCTGGTCTTGCGACACGGCGAAATCATCGAGCGCGGCACGCACGAGGAACTGCTCGAGCGCGATGGTCTCTACGCCAAACTCGCCCGCATTCAGAACACCACGACCATCGAAGAGGGTTTCGAGCGATTGGCGGCAGGTGGAGTGGGGGGAAGAATGGAGTGA
>DASPXS010000229.1:0-8442 GCA_035637175.1 Haliangiales bacterium
CAATTTGCGCATTTATTAAATCCGAACGCCGAAATCCGAATGCCGAAAGAAATCCGAAATCCGAAGTCCGAGTTTCGACGACTACGCGGGAAGGCGCAGCGCGGCGATTCGGCCTTTGCGACCTGGGGCGAGGCGCGCAGCGCGAAGCCACTGAGAAACCCGACGGCCGAAAGCCGAAATCCCAAGGGCACCCGAAGCCTGAATCCCGAATTGCGCCTCCGCACGCCCTTGCGTCATTCGGTTTTTGGATTTCGGATTTCCTTCGGCATTCGGATTTCGGCGTTCGGATTTAATAAATGCGCAAATTGTCCACCATCACACACCGCCGCACGCGGCAGAACGTCTTGGGATTCGTGACGCCTTCGCCGGTCGGCGTGGCGACGGAGTAGCTGAGATAACCTTCTCCCCCGAGACCGAGGCCGGCCATGCAGGGGCCGTTCTTGATAAACAAGGTGGTGTCGAGCGCGCGGCCCATGGCGGTCATGTGCTCCACGTCGTGCGAGTGAATGACGCTGGTGTGCTTATAGCCGTGCTCGGCCTCGACCGCGTGCTCGATGCCTTCTTCAACGCTTTTCACGCGCACGATGGGCAGGAACGGCATCATCTGTTCCTCAACCACAAAGGGATGATTTGCGTCGGTCTCGGCGAAAAGCAGTTGGGTGCCGGAGGGGATGTTTGCGCCGGCGGTCCGGGCGAGAACGGACGGGTCCTTTCCGATAAAATCCCTGTTGACCGAGGCGTGCGGGCAACCGCCGGCCTGAGCCGCTTTAAACGTGAAGGCCGCTTTGGTCAGCGCGTCGAGCTGCGACGAATTGAGGCGCACGGCGCCGTTCTTCTCCAGCTCGGCCATCAACTTGTCGGCGATGTGATCGAGCGCGAAGACCTCTTTCTCGCCGATGCAAAGCAGATTGTTGTCGTAAGCCGCCCCCTGAATGATGGCCCGGGCGGCGCGCGTCATGCAGGCGGTGTCGTCCACGAAAACGGGCGGATTGCCGGGGCCGGCGCAGATGGCGCGTTTGCCGGTCTTCATCGCGGCGGCGACGACGCCGGGGCCGCCGGTCACACAGAGCAGGCGCACGGCCTCATGTCGGCACATGGCATCGAAGCTCTCCAGCGTCGGTTTCTCGACGATGCAGGCGATGTTCTCGATGCCGGTTTCGCGGTGGATGGCTTCGTTGTAGGCGCGCACCGCGGCGGTCGCGCAGCGCGCAGCGGCGGGATGGGGATTGAACACCACTGCATTCCCGGCCGCGGCGATGTTCACCACGTTGCCGCTCAAGGTCGGGATCGAGTGCGTCGAAGGCGTCACGGCGGCGACGACGCCGAAGGGGGTGTATTCCTCGAGCGTGATGCCGTGATCGCCGCTGTGGCCATCGGGTCGGAGCCAATCGACGCCCGGGACGAGTTTGAGGATCTGGAGTTTCTCGATCTTGTGGTCGAGCCGGCCGATCTTCGTCTCGTCGAGTTCGAGGCGGCCCCACGCTTCGGCGTTTTTCCCGGCGAGTGTCTTGACGATTTCTTCGATCTTGCGGCGGGCGGCGACACCCTTCTGCTGGAGTTGCAGAAAGGCTTCGTGCGCTGCAGCGCAAGCTTCGCCGGCGTCCTGGAAGACGCCGAATGTTCCACGCAACGCAGTAGTGGGCGATGTCGCGTGCCCCTTGCCGTTGCAGCCGCAGGAGGCCTGGGCGGGCGGAGCGGACGGCGGGGTTGTCGCCGGGCCGCCGTCGAGGCGGGCCAACACTTCAGCGACGACATCACGGATCAAATTCTCGTTCATGGGGTTCCTAATGTGAAATCGGAAGACCGAATTCCGAAAACCGAAACAAGCCCGACGATCGAAATCTGAATTTCGCCACCGGTCGGTGCCCGTGTCCCGGTGACCGTCCGAGACTTCGCGGATTCGATCTTCGGATTTCTTTCGGAGTTCGTCATTTGGATTTCGGGCTTAGGTCTTCGCGCTGTAGATTTGTTTTCCCAGGGCATCGACCGTATCGACGATGCCGATGATGACGGCGTCAACCGGCGCTTCTTTGAGACCGGGAGCAAGGCGCGCCGAGCTGCCCTGACAGAAAAGGACCATTTCGCCGATGCCCGCGCCGACGCTATCCACGGCCACAATGGTATTCACGCCGGGGCGGAACCGGGTGGGGTCCTTCTCGTCCACGAGTTGCGGGCGCAGGAGGAGGAGCTTTCGCCCGCCCATGCTGGCGTCTTTCTTGGTGGAAACGACCGAGCCTTCGACTTTGGCGAGGAACATAGTGCGTGATGCGTGATGGGTGATGCGTAATACGTGATGGCGGCGCCGGTCACGAAACACGCACCACGGCTCACGCCTTATCGTTTCTTCGGCAACACCTGCTCGACGTCGCCGTGCGGTCGGGCAATGACGTGAACGCTGACGAGGTCGCCTTTGATGGCTTTGACCGCCTGCGCGCCGGCGTCGGTGGCTGCTTTGACGGCCGCGACGTCGCCCACGACCACCGCGGTGACCAGCGCGTTGCCGACCTGAGTCATCGGGCCGAAGAGTTCCACGTTCGCGGCCTTGAGCATGGCGTCGGTCGCTTCCACGAGCGCGACCAGGCCGCGGGTTTCAATGAGTCCAATTGCTTGTTGTGCCATTTTCGAGATGAGGGTTGAGGGTTGAGGGTTGAGGGTTGAGTGGCGGGCGAAAGACCGGCATGGTGCCGCGTTCGGAATTCGGACTTCTTTCGGAGTTCGTCATTCGGATTTCGGGTTTTCGAGAAGCCTTCGCGCCTCACGCGCGACGACCAGCTCCTCGTTGGTCGGGATGACCATCACTTTCACGGATGAATTCGGGGTACTGATGACCGCTTCGCTGGCGCGGGTGGTCCCATTCAACTTCGGGTCGAGGACGACGCCGAGTTGATCCAGATTGGCGCAGATCGCCGCGCGCATCTTCGGGTCGTTCTCGCCGATGCCGGCGGTGAAGACGAGCGCGTCGGCGCTGTTGAGTTGCGCCAGGAAAGCGCCGATCCAGTGACGGGCGGCGGCGACGAAGACCTCCAGGGCGAGCGCTGCGCCTGGATTTCCCTGTTCGGCGGCGGTCTGAATGTCGCGCAGGTCATTGGACATGCCACTCAGGCCTTTGAGACCGGATTCCTTGCAGAGTTGTCGTTCGGCTTCATCGAGAGAGAGCCCCAGCGTCCGCATTACGAACGGCACGGCGAAACTGTCGAGGTCACCGACGCGGTTGTTGTGGGGCAGGCCGGACTGCGGACTCATGCCCAGGCTGTTGCCGACCGATATCCCGTTGAGGATTCCACTGATGCTGGAGCTGCCGCCCAGATGGCAGGAGATGACGCGCAGGTCGGGCTTTTGCGCGGGGCTGGCGCCGGCATTCAGATAGAGATTTTGCGCCCGCTGGACGATGTCTTCGCGCCCGAGCAATTGGGCGCTTCGTTCGGCGATGAACTTGTGGCTCGCGCCGTGATAACCCCAGCGCCGCACGCCGGCCTGAAACCACGACTCGGGCACGGCATAGCGCATCACGGCTTCGGGGGCCCATTGGTGGAAAGCGGTTTCAAAGAGGGCGACCAACGGCACGGCCGGCATTCGCCTGGCAAAGAGCCGGATGCCATCGAGGTAGGCAGGATTGTGCGCCGGGGCGAGGCCGTTGAACGCCTCCATGGCTTCGAGCACCGCCTTGTCAATGCGCACGCAGCCGGTGAGAGCCCTGGCGGCGACCGTCTTGAAGCCGACCGCCGCAAGGTCCTTTTCGCTGGCGATGTGACGGGCGTCGGTGAGTTGCGCCAGACAATTCTCGATCGCCTTGGGATAATCGCTCACCCGCTCGAAGCCGCCCTTGTGCAGCAGGCGCTCCTGGCCGTTCGAGAAATCGAACAGCCGCCACTTGAGCGAAGTCGAGCCGATGTTGGCAACGAGAATCTTCATCGAGTCAGAGAGTCATGGAGTGCTGGAGTGTTGGAGTGTTGGAGTGTTGGCGGAGGCGCCCCATTACTCCGTCGCTCCGATACTCCATTACTCCGCTCCGTCTCACTGCAGCCAGCGGCCCAGGCCGGAAAGACCGTCGTGGGGCCGGGGAATCACTTGGACACTGACGACCGAGCCGACCTGAGCCGCCGCGGCGGCGCCGGCGTCGGTGGCAGCCTTCACGCTGGCAACATCGCCGCGGAAAAACGCGGTGACATAACCGCTGCCGATTTTTTCCCAGCCGGTAAACGTCACGTTAGCGGCTTTGAGGGCGGCGTCCGTCGCCTCGAACAGGGCGCAGAGACCTTTTGTTTCAATCATGCCAATTGCGGGTTGAGCCATATTTCAGTGGATAGTTCAGGGTTGATGGAGGGTCACTTCTTCGGCGCGGCAGGCGCATCGCCGAGGAAGCCCTTGCCGAGGTCTTCGTGCGGACGCGCGATGACGTGGGCGGCGACGAGTTCGCCGATTTTGCCGGCTGCTTTGGCGCCGGCGTCCACGGCGGCCTTCACACTGGCCACGTCGCCCCGGCAGATGACCGTGATAAGGCCCCCGCCGATGGGTATGGTTTTGGAGATGGACACGTTGGCGGCCTTCGCCATGGCGTCCGTTGCCTCGACGCTGCCGGTGAAGCCTTTGGTTTCGATCATGCCGATTGCTTCGTTCATTTGTTTTCCTTTCGTTAAAGAGTTGAACCGTTGAAGCGTTGAACCGGTGTAACCCTGCAACGCTTTAACGCCTCAACGAATCATTTGATCAATGCGCACGGGGTTTCGGGTTGGAGGTTGCAGGCATTGCCTTCGTCGGTGTCGATGTGGACTTCCAGTTTGAAGCTCTTGTCCACGCGCGCCAGCATTTTGTCCAAAGTCAGCCCGCACGGTCCCCCAATCCTGAGCCGCATTTCATCGTGGTTATTCACGCCATAAAACTCCGCGTCGGCGGGACTCATGTGAACGTGACGCAGGGCGCGAATCACTCCCTCCTGCATCTCGAAGAATCCATTGGGTCCCATCAACATGCAGCCCGGAGTGCCCATGATGTTGCCGGAAAGCCGGAGGGGGATGTCGAAGCCGAGCGCGATCGAATCGGTGTAAGCCAGTTCGACCTGATTGAGGTTCCTGCAGGGACCGAGAATCCGCAGGTTCGAGATGACCCGACTTCGCGGGCCGATCAAAGTGACGCTTTCCTTGGCGGCGAACTGGCCTTCCTGATAGAGCCCCTTGTGCACCTGAAGCTGATGGCCATTCCCGAAGAGAACCTCGACCGCCTGCGGAGTGAGGTGACAATGCCGGGCGCTGACATTGACCACCAGCGGATTGGGGGCTTGCGCCAACCGCGGAAGGGGCTTGTCCAGACGACGATACACCGCCTGGCGAACCCAATGTTCGACGACTGCGCGGTGCGACGTTTGCAGACTAAGAGCCATGTCTGCCGGCATTTTTGGAAGAATTGTGGAACAAGTCAACAAAAAACTTGCAAATGCTATCAATATCTATCAAATTCAAGCTCGAATGCAGGCAGAAGAGCGGCAGAAGAGGATCGATGAGTATCTGTATAAGGTGGAATTCGCGTCGTTGGAGGAACTGGCCAGGTATGTCGGCGCATCCTCCTCGACAGTTCGGCGTGATCTGACTTTGCTGGAGGCGGCCGGCAACATTCGACGGACGCATGGCGGGGCCCGGCTGGTCAATCCGCGCTCTGACGAGTTTATTTTCTCGCGGCGGGACACCGTTCAGTTGGCTGAAAAGGAGGCGATTGGCGAGGTGTGCGCCGGGCTGATTCGCCCCCGGCAAAGCGTGATCATTGACGCCGGAACGACGGCTTACCATGTGGCGCGTCACCTGGAGGGCCTGACGCTTCAGATTGTCACCAATTCCCTGCCGGTCGCCAACCTGTTTGCATCGGCGCCCGACATTGAAGTTGTGGTGTCCGGCGGTGTCATCTATCCCCGGCTGGGCGTGCTGGTGGGACCGCTCGCGGTTGAGACGTTCTCGAAGACCCACGCCGATGTGGCCATCATGAGCGGAGGCGGCATTACGCTGGACGGCGTGACGAATTCTCATGGGTTGCTCATCGACATACAGCGGGCAATGATTCGAGCCGCAAGCCGGGTCATTTTCTGTTTCGACCACACCAAGCTCGGCCGTCGTTCCGTTGCGCATCTTTGCGACCTCTCCAGCATCGATACGATTGTGACGGACACCGGCGCACCGAAGGATTTAATCAATGAGTTCCGTGGTCGTGACGTCGAGGTCGTGGTGGCTGAAGCGGCCGGTCCGCCACCGGAGCCGTTGGCCGCCGGCGACGCGGCCGCCGGGGAGCAGAGGCCTGGGTCCAGGGCGTCGCGCAAGAAGCGCAAGGAACCCATCTCGACGCCCTCGAACAATGATTTGAGCGGTGGCATGAGTTGGGACTGAAAGATTTTTTTACTGACTGGGGGCGGCCTGCGGTTACAAAGGAGGCGGTTTATGAATCTGACGATAGCGTGGCTTGCCCAGGGCAAAATCCGTGTCAAGCGCGGCGACGAACCGGTGCGGACCGTGGAGAGCCGATTTGGCCAATCGATTCGCGAGCGTGCCGTGCGGGCGCAGCAACGGCACGGTTGGAAAACGCAGGGCGAAGGAGAAAGATTTCTCGCCGGCGCGATGCTTTGGGGGCGAGTGCCCAAAGACCCGGGGGCCGTTCGTGTTTCCATCACCAGTCTGTGTCGCGGCACGGCGGGCGGGCAGATGCTTTATTCGCTGGAGACGGACGATTTGTGCGCGGTGCTGGCGGCCGAGAATCTGGGCGCCGAGGAGCGGCGTCTGTGGAACAAAAACGACCAACGCCTCAGCCATCTGACCGTGGCCCGGGACGGCGCGGTGGCGTGCAGCGTGCGGCACCCATTCGGCACGGCGAACATCGCTGTACGAGTGGACGAAGAGTCGGGTTTCAGTGAAGTGACGGAGGGCGATTCGGTGGATACGGCGCCACGGTGGGTTCCCGGCGCCGGCCGGCGTCTTCTCTTTCAATCGGCGGGCGTTGGGCGGAACCGGGACGGTCACTTCGCGGGCCTGGCCCCGTTCAGCATCCAGCAGCTTGACCTGGACAGCGGCGAAATGGTTGCGCTGGGCGGGGACGGGAAGCATGATTTGCTGACGCCGCAGATGGCGGGGGACGGCGCGCTTTATTTCATTCGCCGGCCTCACACCACCGGCCGGGAAATCCATCCGTTGCGTTTTCTCAAGGACGTGGTGCTGTTTCCTGTTCGTCTTTGCTTCGCAATCTTCCAGTATTTGCAGTACTTCTCGATGCGTTACACGGGAAAGAAGCTGACGACGGCGGGCGGGGCGCAGAGTCGAGAGATGAACGTGAAAGAGATGATGATCTGGGGCAACATGGTTTCGGCCGAGCATGCCGGCCGGCGCGGCGAAGAAGCGCCCGACCTGGTGCCGAAAACGTGGCAGTTGGTCCGGCAACGCCCGAACGGACCGGAAGAAATCATGGCCAAAGGAGTGCTGGCTTACGACCTGACGCCGGACGGATCGGTGGTTTATTCGAACGGGAGCGCCATCCACGTCATCGACCCGGGCGGCAAGACCAGGCGAATCGTCGTGGAGTCCCTGATCGAACAGGTCATCGTGCTGGACGCGGAGGAGGCGTCGCGATGATTGCGGCGCGGACAATCCCCGCCCAGCGCTTTTCCCGCCGGCGCGCCGGATGAATGACCCGGCGAAAATGCGGGGGGTTATCTTCGACATGGCCGTCGTGCCGACGGACTCGGAGCCGCTCATCAACGCGGCGGCGGCGGCCATGTTCAAGGAACGGGGATTGGCGGTACAGCCGGAAGATTTTCGCCCGTTTGTCGGCGCGGGTGAAGACCGTTACATCGGCGGTGTGTTTTCCGCCGGAGCAACTGGAGTCGGCGGACCTGCTCAAACAAAGGATTTCCGAGGTGACACTGGGAGATATTGATGGGCCGGGCGCTGGTCCTTCGCGAGCGGTTGTCCCTTCACCGGGTCCCTGGGGCCTCTGGGCGACGCTGGGGCTTGGCCTGTTGATTGCTGGGGCGTTCGCCGGGACGCAAATCGTCGTTGGGAGGATTGTGTTCGACGCCATGGTTTGGGCGCCCGAGCATGAGAAGCTTTTGGGCGACCCAAACCACATGGAAACGAACGGGCTGTTCCTCGCGCTGACCACGTGCGGCGCCGCGCCGGTCGGTGTCGGCATGACCTGCCTGTTTGCCTGGCTGCGCAGGGGGATATCGATTTCAGACTACCTGAGGCTGAAGTCCGTGCCGGCCAGGGAACTTTTTCGCTGGTGGGTTGCGTTGCTGGCCCTGGGTGTGTTGTCGGACGGGCTGAGTTCGCTGCTCGGGCGGCCCATTGTTCCGAATGTGGTCGTTGATTCATACAGAACCGCCTGGTCCCCGCCGTTGCTCTGGATCGCCGTCGTGGTTCTTGCCCCGCTCAATGAAGAAATCTTTTTCCGTGGATTCCTTTTTGCAGGCAT
>DASPXS010000230.1:0-7948 GCA_035637175.1 Haliangiales bacterium
TGGCGAACGCAGAACAGTTGTTCGGCTCGATCAAAAGCCAATCGGGCGGCGACTTGAGCGAAAAGATCAAGGACCTGATCCGACTGGCGCGCGAACAGGGCTATTTAACGTTCGACGACGTTCACGAGGCGTTGCCTGAGACGCTTATCTCGGCGGAAGGTCTGGCGGAGGTGTATCGCACACTGGGCAATCTCGATATCGAGATCATCGACCAGTCGGAGGTGGACCGCGCTCAACAGCGACAACCGGAGGAGGCTGAGGAAGAGGCGAAGCTCGATGCGTTGGACGACCCCCTGCGGATGTATCTGAGCCAGATGGGAAAAGTGCCTTTGCTCACCCGGGAAGGCGAAGTGGCCATCTGCAAACGAATCGAAGACGCCGAAAGCGAAGTCAAGCGGATCCTCTACAGCCTGGGCTTTGCGGCCAAGGAACACATCGCCCTGGCGGAAAAGCTGATTGCCGAACCCCCGAAGGAACGGTTTGATCGCGTGGTTCTTGATGCCAGGCTGCCGGTCCGCGAACGCCACCTGCGGAATTTGCGTCGGCTGGTCAAACGGGTGCGCGAATTGGACCAAAAAGTTGATGACCAGTTTGCCGCCTGGCAGAGCGCCCGCAACAAAACGGTTCGCGCCCGCCTTTTGGCACGCTTGCAAAAGCTCGATTACAAGCTTCAGCAGACCTTCGCCCGTTTCTGCTTCAAACCGAAGGTCATCGACGAAATGATTCTCGTGGCGGAAAACGTCCACGACAAAATGCGTTCGAGTCTGCGCGCCATTCACGTGCCGGAACGCCGCGCCCGGCTGAACGGCCAACGGTCGCTCATCGAGGCGGAACGGCAAAAGATTCGCGCGCTGGAGAACTTTGGGCGCATGCCCTTCCAGGACTATCTCGATGCCTACGCCCGCCTGAAGCAATTCGCGGCCAAGGCGCACCAGGCCAAGACCGAAATGATCGAGGCCAATTTGCGGCTCGTCGTTTCCGTCGCCAAGAAATACGTCAATCGGGGGCTGTCGTTCCTCGATTTGATTCAGGAAGGCAACATGGGCCTGATGAAGGCGGTGGAAAAATTCGAATACCGCCGCGGCTACAAGTTTTCCACCTACGCCATCTGGTGGATCCGCCAGGCGATAACCCGCGCCATTGCCGACCAGGCCCGGACCATCCGCATTCCCGTGCACATGATCGAAGTGATCAACAAGCTGATGCACGTGCAGAAGAAGATCATGATGGAATTCGGGCGCGAGGCCGCGCCGGAGGAGATCGCCGATGAAATGCGTCTGCCGGTCGAGCGGGTCCAGGCAATTCTGAAGATGGCGCAGCAGACCATCTCCCTCCAGGCTCCGGTCGGCGACGAGGGCGATGCCAGCTTCGGCGATTTCATCGAAGACAAGTCGGCGGAAAACCCGTCGGAGATGACCAGCTACCACCTGCTGAAGGACAAACTGGGCGACGTGCTCGGCAGTTTGACCGAGCGCGAGCGGAAGGTGCTCGAGTTGCGCTTCGGTCTGGTGGACGGCTACGTGCGCACGCTGGAAGAAGTGGGCAAACAATACAAAGTCACCCGTGAACGCATCCGGCAGATTGAGGCCAAGGCGTTGCGCAAACTGCGGCACCCCACGCGAGCGCGCCAACTCCAGGGTTTCCTCGGTCTCGAGGAGGCAGAGGCCGAAGCGGTCTGACGCATTCGACTTGTCACCCGCGAAACATCAACCTTTTGGCTGGAGGTCCACCGCCAGGATTTCATGATCCAGGATCGAGGGGACGATCAGGCTCAGGTTTGAGCGGTCCCGTTCAAAACGGGGAGTCTTATCGGCGGCAAGGAGGCGAACTTTCCTGACTCGCGCGTCGGCGGGAATACGAAGGCGGACTTTTTGCGGGCCGATGGGAATCAGTTCGCGGACGGGGCCCTTCATCATCATCGGATTGGTGAGATTGACGAGGTGCACGGTCATCGAGTCCTTCTGCCGCCACACGGTCACGTCCAGGACGCCTGGGCCGGTGACGGTGATGGGTGGCGCTTCGTTTGTGGCCCACTCGACAGCGTTGCGAAGGAGTTTGAAGTGGTCCACGCACTGGACTTCCCAGAAGGTGCGGTCGATGTCCCAGGGAAAATAAATCGTGCGACCGGAAAAGAATTCCTCCGGCGCTTCGCTGCCGCGTTTGGAGGGCGCAGCACGTCCCGATTTGAACTCGCGCAGGAACACTTGCGAAATGCTTGTCTCCGGAATTCGCGGATAGACCTTTTCCATCGGCAGGTCGGGGTAACTCGGGATCAGGGTGATGGGCGGATTCAGGAATTTTTCGCGCGGTTCGACTTCGAGGCGCCAAACTCCATGGATGACGCGCGGCGCGTCTTCGAGGTCCTTCAGCAGCGGATGACGGCGCGCGCGGTTGTGTTCGAGGCGAAGATAAGCATTATGCATCGGACCCTCGACGCGATTTCTAAAGCTGACGCCGAACAAATCGGCCAGGCCAAAATCCCCTCGCCTGGCGCCCCATTCGTCGCAGAGAGCCGTTTCATAGGTGGCAATGAGGCTGCCACCCTTCTTCACGAAGGCGCGGAGCTGATCGCATTGGGCGTCGGAGAGCGCGGCGATATTCGGCAGGACCAGCGTCTTGAACGGGCTCAGGTGCGCGTCATCGAGCAGGCGGTCGTGCACCATCTCGAACGGGACGCGCGCCTCGATGAGTGCCTGATACCAGCCCAGGATGGGGTCTTCAACGCGGGCGCCGGCGCGGTCGCCGCCGTAGAACCAGGCGGTCTGCTGGGAATAGATGAGCGCGACCCGGGCAAGCGGCGCTTCGTTGCGCAGGTATTTTTCCCAACCGGCGTGGCGACGGTAGAGGTCCTCGACTACGCGCAGCCAGCGCCGGTCTTGGAGGACGCCGCTGAATTTGGTGAACCAGGGGCGCAGTCCGTTGGCAACACCGTCGGCGACCCAGAGGCGGATTTCCGCCTCGCTCTGCACGGAGTCTTTCCAGCGATACGGTTCTTCCAGACCGACACTGAAGATGCCGACGATCGGTTTGCGGCCCATGGCGGCGCGAAATTCCTTTCCGTTTTTGCCGTTGGCCCATGGGGCACTGAGACCGCGGCGAGCCTGGCGGTCGGCAAAGAGCGTGGGCGCGAGTTCGCCGATTTTCTTCATGTCGAGCGAACTGGTGGCGCCGCCGCCGGTGTTCGGGATGACGCACGAGTTGGGGTTGATCCTGCGAACCTCGCGGTCCCAGAGCTGCCAGAGGTCAAAAAGACGTTGCTGCCGCCAGAGGATGTGCGCGCGGCGGGCCGGGTTTTGCGGGTCGGCGGCGCGCGGGAGTTCCTGGCCTGTGGCCTGGCGAAAATTCTTCCGGCAATGCTCGCAGAAACACATGCCGGAGCCCTCCCAGCGATTGATGAAAATGCCGTCCACCCGGTAGCGCGACATGATTTCCTTTTTCACCTCGGACATGAACTCGAAGTTGTAGGGGCCCAGCGCGCACGTGACCCACATCTCGGGCGAAGCCCAGTGGCGCCGCGGCCGCTCATCCGCGTCCACCGCGATCCAATCCGGATGCGCGTCGCGAGCGTCGTCGTAGGTGGCGTGCGGGTCCGTGCGGGCCACAACCACCATGCCGAGTTTGCGACAGCCCGCGACAAGTTCGCCGAACGGATCGGAACCGCCGAGCCACTGGCTGCGGTGATGAAACGGGACTTGGGTTGGATAATACGCGACGCAACCGCCGGCGCTCAGACAGGCCGCCTGAGAACGCGTGCGCTTGAAGTAATCGAGCCAGAATTGCGGATCGAATTTGCCGGGGTCGTCTTCGACGAGCGTGAGTTGCGCCCACCGCATCGGTCGATCAACCCAGTCGGGCGCTCCGGAGTCTGCCGCCTCGGCGAACAAGTGGCGACAGGGCAAGTCACCCGTGGCAACGACGGCGCCCGCCGCCATTGAGGCTTTGAGAAATGACCGGCGGGAGATCGGAGCAGAGTTCATACGGTGAGTCATTTCACTGGAGCCACGACGCGTGCAGGAGCCATACGCAGTCCGGGTAGCTGTTGGTTTGCTGTAAGCGGCGATGAGCATAGCACCGCTGCACGGATAGGCCAGAGTATTTGCCGACATTTGGCGCGGTGCGTCGTGCAGATCGCGGCAGGGTGCCGCGTTTTCTGCTCGGGGGAAGAAGCTCCGCGTTCCTCGCGTGTGGTGCCGGCGGGATCCCCGCCGGCGGGCTCAAGGAAAAATGGCGGCGTTCTGCCGAAAGCCGCTACGGCAGCAACTCCTGGGCAGAACTGCTCCGGAGCGGTCAGCCGCGCTCACGTTGCCATCGGGCGGCTCGATCTCGCCTGTCCACCAGTTGGCGCGGGTTCGTCCTTGGGCGCCTGAGCGACGGGAAGATGGATTGAAAAGGTCGATCCCTTTTCGGGCTCGCTGACCACCTCCACGGATCCGCGATGGGCCTGCACCACGGCTTTGACCAGACTCAAGCCCAGTCCGAGTCCTTTCTCATTCCGGCTTTTGTCGCCGCGGTAAAGGCGGTCCCAAATACGGGGAAGGTCTTCGGCGGAAATGCCCGTACCGGTGTCGCTGACCGTGATGACTGCCTCATGGTTCTTTCGGCAGGCAGTGACCTCGACCTTCCCGCCCTGCCCGGTGTATTTGATCGCGTTGTCCAGCAGGTTCGCGAGGGCTTGCTGGATGCGATTACGATCGGCCTGGATTTGGAGCGGGTCGGGCAACGTCGCGTTGAGACTGATCTTTTTGTCTTCGGCAACGATCTGGTAGAGGTCGATCACGTCGCGGATCAAGGCCGGCAGATCGATGGCGGCGAGCTCCAGCCGCATGGTTCCGGTCTCGGCTTCCGAGATGTCCATCAAGGTTTTGAGCATGGTCAGGGCGCGTTCGGATTCCTCCATCGTGTCCGCCAGGGCTTCGCGGCAGGACTCCTGGTCTCCGGACGACTGCAAAGCGACCTCGGCCGTGCCGCGCAATCGCGCCATCGGCGTGCGCAGATCGTGAGCGACGTTGTCCAGCGCCTCGCGCATGCCGCGGATCAGCACTTCATTCTTTTCCAGCATCCGATTGAACAGCATGACCAGTTCGTCGAGTTCATCGTGGGTCCGGCGCGCGGGAACCCGCGCGTCCATCCGGCCGGTTTCAAGGATGGAGCGGACGGTCTGAATCAGGTGACGGATCGGTTGCAACGCGCGATACGTAAGGAACGCCCCGCCACCGTATCCCAGCGCGATGACGACAATCATGCCCACGCCGAAGAGGAAGCGGAAACGTACCAGCAGCGCTTCCGAGTCATCAATGCTCTTGCCGACCTGCAGCAGACGGCCGTCGCCCAACCACGCGGAAGCAAACATCCAGACGTGTTCTTTGTTCCTGCCCGCCAGCGAAAACCAGGGGCGTGTCTCCTCAATGCTCCGGACTTCGAGCCGCTTCAAATCAAAATCCCGCCACTCCTCGGGCGTGCTGACGAAGACCGCGTTGTTTCCCGGACCGGCCACGCGGACAAAAAAGGCGTTTTTGTCCCAGCGCCGGCTGTTGAAAAAATTCTCGCTCAAGCCCGCCAATCCGCCGTTTTCGTACCAGGCGCGATATTCCTCCAGCTTGGCGCGTATGACTTCCTTCTCCTTTTGCTGAATGGAGGAGGCGAGGACGAAATAGGCGAGCAGGAAGAGGGCGAAGCAGCCGAAAATGAAAAACGCGGCGTACCAGAGGTTCAACCGGAGGCTGAAACCGCGGCCCGAACGTTCAATCGGTCTTGAGGACATAACCAACCCCGCGCAGCGTGTGGATCATCTTTTTGTCAAAATCCCGGTCAACCTTGTTGCGCAACCGGCAGACGACCACGTCCACCACGTTGGTCTGCGGGTCAAAGCTGTAGTCCCACACGTGTTCGAGAATCAGCGCTTTGGAAACGACTCTGCCGGCGTTGCGCATCAGGTATTCGAGCAACGAAAATTCGCGCGCCTGCAAATCGATCTTCTGATTGCCTCGACGCACTTCGCGCGCGAGAAGGTTCATCGTCAAATCGCCGGCCGTCAGCGTCGTGGGTTCGGTTTCGCGCGTGGCCCGCCGGATGAGCGCCTGCACGCGCGCCAACAGCTCGCTGAACGCGAATGGTTTCACCAGGTAATCATCGCCGCCGCTTTGCAGACCTTTGATGCGGTCATCCACCGAAGCCCGGGCGCTCAGCATCAGCACCGGCAAAGGGACTTTGCGGTTGCGAAGTTCCTGAACCAGGCTCAAGCCGTCCAGCTTGGGCAGCATGATGTCAATCACCGCCGCGTCGTAAGGCGTGGACGCCGCCAGGAGCAAACCGTCTTCGCCGTTGACCGCGTGATCCACGGCGAAACCGTTTTGTTTCAGACCCTTGATGACGAATGAGGCGATTTTCTTGTCGTCCTCGACCACCAGTATGCGCATGCTGTCACTTTCGCGTCCGGCGCTGGTTTGCTCCTGAATAACTTCGATTCCGGGGCGCTCGGTTTCCCTAAGTCTGCCACGTGGAATTTCGACGGCAAAAAGAAAAGTTTCCCCGAAGCGTGCCTGCGTCGCAGCGGCAGCCATCTTGGCTGCCATAGAGGGCGGCATCCTGCCGCCCGGATTCGGAGCGCGAAATCAGACGTGCTGTGCCAGTGCAACCGCCGGCTCCGCCGGGCAGGATGCCCGACTCTACGGCAGGCGGGACGCCTGCCGCTAAGCTGAAGCCACGGGGAGACCCTGCTTACTTTGATTTGCCTTCATCCACCACCACGTAGTCGCTTCGTCCCCGACTCCAGATCCGCACGAGCACTTGTTTGGTTTTAACGTGTTTGCTCACCTCGACCGCTTCGTCCGCGGTGGTGACCCGTTTGTGGTCGATCTCCTGTATCACATCGCCGGGGCGCAATCCGGCGTCGTAGGAGGCGGAATCCGGGTCCACGTCCTTGATCAGCGCGCCCTTCACATTGTCCGGAATGTTGAACCGGCTGCGGGCGGCCGAATCGATCTCGCCCACGGCGACTCCGTTGAGAGCGTCGCTGTCGTTCTCGTCGGAACCGCCATTGGCCGAGGCCAGCTTCAGTTCCGGCATTTCTTTGAGGGTCACCGTGAAGCTCTTTTCCTTACCGTCACGGAGGACTTTTACCGCCACTTTGTCGCCGGGCGCCAGGCGGCCGACCGCAAGCTTGAGGTTGCGGCTGTCCTTGACGGGCGTCCCGTTGAGTTCGGTGACGACGTCGCCGCTCTTCAAGCCCGCGACCGCGGCCGCGCTCTTTTCGGTCACTTCGGTGATCAATACCCCGCTGCTGTTTTCCGGAACGTCAAACTGGCGGGCCAGTTCAGGAGTCACGTCCTTGAGGTAAACGCCCAGAAAACCGCGCTCGACCTTGCCCTTCTCGATGATCTGGTCCATGACGCTGCGCGCCAGGTTCGCGGGAATCGCGAATCCGACTCCCTGATTGCCGCCGGTGCGGCTCAGAATGGCGGTGTTGATCCCGATCAGACGCCCCTCGGCGTCCACTAAGGCGCCGCCGGAATTGCCGGGATTGATCGCCGCATCGGTCTGGATGAAATCTTCATAATCTTCAATGTTCATCCCGCCGCGGCCCGTGGCGCTGACGATGCCCATCGTCACCGTCTGCCCGATCCCGAACGGATTGCCGAGCGCCAGCACGACATCGCCCACTTCCAGCTTGTCGCTGTCCGCGAACGTGATGAACGGCAGGTCTTTTGCGTCAATTTTCAACACCGCAATGTCCGTCTTGGGATCGCGGCCGACAATCTTGGCAGTGAACTGCTTCTTGTCCTTGTCCCGCGCCACCTTGATTTCATCAGCGCCGTCCACCACGTGGTTGTTGGTCAGGAGGTAGCCGTCCCTGGTCACGATGACGCCGGAACCCAGGCTGCGCTCCTTGAAGGTGCGCGGTTGGCGTCGGCCTTCATTGTCGCCAAACGGCTGGCCGAAAAACCGCCGG
>DASPXS010000231.1:0-2697 GCA_035637175.1 Haliangiales bacterium
AGCCGGGCGGAGGCGTCTTCCACCAGTTCGTTGTTCATCATGAACAGCGCTTGAGGCGCGGTCACCGTCTGGTTGCGACGCGGACACGTCATGCGCCCGTCTTCGGCGTCAAAGGTCTGCAGATAAGCCGGCATGGCATTGCTGGAGGCCAGGTAACCCCGCGACAGGTAGGCGGCGCGACGGTTGGAGTTGCCATCCCCCGGTCTGTCCTCAAAGGATTTTCCGCCCACGGTCAAATCCAGCTTTCGGGCAACGGCCAGCAACGCGTCCCGGATCGGCTCCGCCTCCAGTCGTCGCAGCGGATATTTCCAGAGGAACCGGTTCTCCGGATCGATTCGGGAGTTGGCCGTTTCGCGGTCTGAGGCGCCCGTTGACGCGCGCTGGTAGGTTTCGGAAGTCACGATGAGCCGGTGCAGCCATTTCATGCTGTATTTTTGGGCGATGAATTCCGACGCCAGCCAATCGAGCAACCTGGGATGGACCGGGGCGCCGCCCAACGTGCCGAAATCACTGGAAGCCTGATGCAGCCCGGCGCCGAAATGCCATTGCCAGATACGGTTCACCGCAACGCGCGCGAACAGCGGATTCTCCGGGGCGCTGAGCCAGTCCGAGAATGTCTCCCGCCGTCCGTCGCGGAACTCCGGTTTCTTTTGCGCGAACGGGAAGCCGGGTCCCACGGGCTGGCTCAGCCTGGGGCGTGTGGGATCGCCCGTCGTCAGGACGTAGTTCGTTTCCGAGGCCCGCCTGGCGTCTTCCTCCACCGTCCAGAATGCCGGCAACGGTTCGGGCGCCTTCAATTCCCTGATCTGTTTCAAATACTCTTCATACTGCTTCACCTCTTCCGCAGACATCACCTCCTTGATCTTGGGCGGGTCAATCCGCAGCACGGGGTAGTAATCCACGGCAATCTTTTGTTCCCCGGCGGTTCGGTCCTTCTCGGGCTTGCGGATGGCGGCCTGCACTTCGGCCGGAAGAATCGACAGTCTCTCTTCGTAGAGACGGTCGTGGTAAGGCGCGATGAACCGCCTCATTTTTTCCGTCAGCTCATCCAGCCGTGCCTGGTGCTGTTGCACGGCGCGGCCGCGGGCAAACACTTCGCCGGCCGTGGCCAGGTCCACCCGACGCAACACCAGCGGGTCAAACAGCGCTTTCATGGAATAAAAATCCGTCTGCGCAATCGGGTCGTAAAAGTGATCGTGGCATTTCGCGCACCCCACGGTCATTCCCAGGAAGGCGCTGGAAATGGTCTCCACCGCCGAAATCGCCAGTTGCTGGTCCGCGTTCATCTGCGAAGTCGCTCCCCGGGCCAGAAAACCCAGGGCGAACAAATCCTCCGGCCGCAGTTCAACCGGAGTCAGGTGCCCGGTCGCCGAAATAATTTTGCGTTTGGCGGCGCGGTTGCCGCAGATCTGCGCCCGCACAAACTCATCGTAAGGCAGGTCCTGGTTGAGGGCCGCAATCACCCAGTCGCGCCACAGATGAATCCCCGGTGCAGCCGGCATGTTCTCGTCGCGGTCGGAGTATCGCAGCACATCCAACCAATGCCGGCCGTACCGAACGCCGTGCTGTTCGCTCGCCAGCAGCCGGTCCACCACCGCATCCATCGCCCCGGCCGATTCATCGCGCGCAAAGGCCTCCTGTTCCTCCAGGCCGGGCGGGAGGCCGATCAAATCGAACGAAACCCGCCGCAACCACGTCAACTTGTCCGCCGCGCTCAGCGGCGCGAGACCTTTGTCCCGGCAGGCTTCCCCGATAAAGGCATCGATCGGATTGGTCGATGAACAAATGCCGCGCGGGACCTCGGGTCGCACCAGCGGTTTGAGCGACCAAAGGTTGGTGCTCTTGATCGCATCCCTGGCGAAGACGACTGCCGGGGCTACCACGAGCCACACGCAGAGAAACATCGACCTGGAAACAACACGGACCGTCCTCCGCGAGGGCGCGGGACTCAGGCGGCCATTTTGTCCGGCCGGAAGAAAGAGCCCAGTCCGCATGCTAACCAATAACATCACAATTCGTGCGCAGCCGCAAGCGCCGATTCGGTTGGTATGCCAATGGCCGGCCCTCTTTTGGAATCCCGCTGACCGGATCAAAGTTCTCAGTGCGAAGGTTATGAATTCTTTACCTTGCGACGGCACAAATCGTCCCTATTCCCCGCCGTAACGAAAACGACTTTCAAAATCCGAGAGGCTTATTTTCTCGCCCTCGTCGATCAGTGGTTGAGAGAGGTGCAGGTCCACCCAACTGTCCTTGAAACAGAAATAGTAATTGACGTTTGGGATGTCCAACGAGCGATAGGTAACCTTGATGACCGTGACATTGGTGAACCTCTGCGAACCGGCTTTGAGAATCGCCATCTTTTCGTCAGCAGCCGACGCGCTCAAGGCCCACAGGGAAAGCCCGCCGCAGAAACCGATTCCTAAAAGGCCGTGATTTCTCAACGCAAAAGTCTTCATCAAACGGTGGCTAACATCTCCCTCGAGGACACGGTTTGCAATCACATCCGCACGCGGGCTCGATGCAGCAAATCCAGGCACGGCAATTCTCCTCAAGTCGATGGTTGGGCGAGCCGCGCCGGCCCAAGGTGGAGCGAGCCGCGCCGCGGTTCGCCGCCAGTCGCGGCGCGACCGGCGCCACCTGGTCTGAGCGGCGGGAGCATCATTTCGGGAAGTCCCGTTTGTAGCGCCTCAACAAGGC
>DASPXS010000232.1:0-6952 GCA_035637175.1 Haliangiales bacterium
CAACGTTCGCGACGCGCGCATCGGCTGCCGCCGCGGCCGGTTGTGGTTGACGCAAGCCGGGGCTCCCGCGGACGTGATTCTGCAGCCCGGCCAGAGCTTCGTCGCCGGCGGCAATGGTGCCATCGTCGTGCAACCCGTACCCGCACCGGGCGCCGCGAATGAAGTTGCTCTGGGAACGCTCACTCTGCCCGCCGGCGCTGCGCGAGTGAAAATTCATCGCGGGCGGAAAGCCGTTGCCACGACTCGAATCGAAACAGACCCTGCCGACCACGACCCCACGGGGTTTTGGGAACAACTGGTTTTCATCACCTTATGGCTCTGTGGCACATTCAGTGTCGGCTATTGTCTGAAGGCGGTGTTGTCGTTACCGTGATCAGGAGGACGCGTGCCGCCGGCCTGCGCGACACGATTCGTCCCAAAAGCACGTGAGCCTCACGGTTTACCAGGTTGACGCGTTCACCGACAAACCCTTTGCCGGCAATCCGGCGGCGGTCTGCCTGCTGCCCGCAGCGCGCGACGAGGGCTGGATGCAGGACGTCGCCCGCGAGATGAACCTTTCCGAGACGGCGTTTCTGCATTGCGAAAACAACGCCTGGCGCCTGCGCTGGTTCACACCCGCGATCGAAGTCGCGCTCTGCGGCCACGCCACCCTCGCCAGCGCGCATGTCCTCTGGGAGACGGGCCGGCTGGCGCCTGCGGAAACCGCCCGCTTTCACACCAGGAGCGGATTGTTGACCGCCGCGCGCAACGGCCCGGACATCGAATTGAACTTTCCTGCGAAAACCGCCGAACCGGCCGAAGCGCCGGTGGGATTGGCCGAAGCGCTGGGTGTGAAGCCGCTATTCGTCGGTCGCAGCGCGTTCGACTATCTGGTCGAGGTTGATTCCGCAGCCGCCGTCCGCGCGACGAAACCGAACTTCAGCACGCTGGGCGAATTGCCCGTCCGCGGCGTCATCGTCACGGCGCGCTCAGACCAACCGGAATTCGACTTTGTTTCGCGTTTCTTCGCACCGGCATCCGGAGTGAACGAGGATCCCGTGACCGGCTCGGCCCATTGCACGCTCGGGCCGTTCTGGCAGGGGCGCCTGGACAAGAGCGAATTCACGGCATATCAAGCCTCCGCGCGCGGCGGTGTGGTGAAGGTGCGCGTGACCGGCGACCGTGTATTGCTGGGCGGCAAAGCGGTGACCGTGCTGCGCGGAGAATTGTTATGAACGAACCGCGCATCAGTCCGGCAGACAGGCCGGAACAAATCGAACAAGTCCGTAGCCTGTTTCGTGAATACGCCGACACGACCGGCGCCTGCGAATGTTTTCCCGGTTTCGCCGAAGAGATCGCGGGGTTGCCCGGCTCCTACGCGGCGCCGACTGGCCGACTGTTGTTGGCGGAAGTTGAGTCCCGGCCGGCCGGCTGCGTTGCGCTCCGCAAGCTCAACGACCACATTGGTGAGATGAAGCGGCTTTACGTGCGGCCGGAATTTCGCGGGCGCAAGCTCGGCCGCCAATTGGCTCGCGCAATCCTCGATGATGCGCATCGCCTGAGCTATCAAGCCGTGCGTCTGGACACGCTGCCTTCGATGGCGGCCGCCCGGCAACTCTATCGGTCGATGGGATTCCGTGCCATCCCGCGATACAACGATAATCCGGGCGAGGGCGTGGTTTATCTCGAACTGCGGTTGTGAGAGGACCCCGGTCAGAGCGGGGGAACGGACACCGTCGGCGATCCTCGAACCATCATGGAACTATTTAGTGAGCCGGAAGAACTCGTTGCCCGGTCCGAGGACTATCGTGACGGAGTTGTTGAGGACCCCGGGCACAGTTGACCAACTCGGATTCGTCAAAGAGCTGGTTGTTTCCAGGGTAAATCCGCTCACCGAGGTATCCCATGAGATCGTTAGCGCATTGCCACTGCGTTCAGCGTTCAAGGCCGGTCGGGGAGCGAGCGGGATCAGGACAGGGATGCCGGCAGCCGATGGGCCGCCCAACGCCGCCATTTCCTCTTTGGACAACGCGCCGGGTCGAATCTGAATGCTGTTGACCCACCATTCGCGGCGTTCGTCCGGGTTTGGCAAATCGCCGTCCGCGAACAAGATGGCTGTGGGCAACAATGCCCTCCGCGCATTGTCCAGTCCCTGGTTGGCCGTCCAATCGTCCTGGAATAGGCCATCCACGTATTTTGTGACCACCGGTGGGGTGGCCGCTTCGTTGTAGGCCGCTATAACCCGGTGCCATTCGCCCGGGGTGAACGCGCCCGTGCCGTTGTAGCCGCCGGTGCCCTGGCCGAAATTGTTCCCCTGCCAGAACAAATCCCCATCCGACATGTTGTTCGTCGAATCGATCTGAAGTATCGATGCCGCGCTTGCACCGGTTGTCCCGACCATCATATCCATGATCAAGGTGTATTGATTGACCTTCGTCCCGCCGCCGTTCGGCTTGATCCCGTGGTCCATGACATAGCCGATCTCCCGAACGATGTCCCCGGGCACATACATGATTTTGGCCGGTTGACCGTTGATATCGGGGATGGCCGCGAAGTCACCCTGCCCGGTTGTGCCGTATCGGGTCCCCGCCGCGGTCACGCCGGCGGGTCCATCAAAATATTGCAACGGCTTGCCGATGGTCGCCGACAAATCGCCGCGTTCGAAGTCCCACTGCCCCGCGATGTTGTCGGCCCGGATGATCTGCGGGATGCCGTCGGCCGAGGGCCCGCCGAGGGCAACCATCTCCGCGTCGGAAAGCTTCCCCGCCCGGATCTGGATGCTGTTGACCCACCATTCCCGCCGTTCGTCCGGATTGGGCAGATCGCCGTCGGCAAAGAGAATCGCCGTTGGCAACAACGCGCGCCGCGAATTGTCCAGGCCCTGATTGGCCGTCCAATCGTCTTGCTTGATGCCATCGACAAACTTGGTGACCACCGGTGGATTGACCGCCTCGTCATATGCGGCGACGATCCGATGCCATTGGCCCGGTGTGAATGCGCCGGTCCCATTGTATCCGCCGGTGCCCTGGCCGAAGTTGTTCCCCTGCCAGAACAAATCCCCGTCGGTCGTGTTGTTGGTGGAATCGATCTGCAGCATCGACGCTGCGGTCGGTCCGGTCGTCCCCACCATCAGGTCCATGATCAATGTGTATTGGTTAACTTTCGTCCCGCCGCCATTCGGCGCGATTCCATGGTGCATGACGTAGCCGATTTCCCGGACGACGTCTCCCGGAACATACATGATTTTCGCCGCCCTCCCGTCGATGCCCGGGATGGCCGCAAATACGCCCACGCCGGTGGTGCCAAACACGGTTTTGCTCGCCGTCTGCCCGGCCGGTCCGTCGAAATAATCGAGCGCCTGACCGACGGTCGCGGACAGGTCGCCGTTGTCGAAATCCCATTGACCGGTGACGATGGTCGCCGAGCCGCCCGCGACCGTGATGGCGAACTGCCACGTGTTGGTGTAAGACACATTCGCTGAGTCCTGAAAGATCAACTGCACCGAATTATCCACGTCGGTCCGGCTGGCATTGGGTGTATATCGAATTGTCGTGCGGCCTCCCGTCTGGACGAGCGTCTGCGGAGTCACGGCCGTTCCGTTCAGGAAAAGTTGGATCGTGTTCGTGACGACCGTGGTCTGGCCATCGATCAACAGGGCTTCAATCGGCTCCGAAGGATCGATGCCGGACGATCCCGGGTTCGGACGGACTCGGCCTACGTAGGGAGAATTGGCCCGCGCAACGGAGCTGTCACGATAGGCCCTGAGGGCAGTCGAGTCGAACGGATCGTTGATCAGGATGCGCAACTGGGAATTGGTATCAACCGTGTACCACTGGAGGTTGGCTCCGTGGCCGGTCTGCCAATAGACGATGCGAAACGGGTAGAGGCCGGCAACCGGCGCTTCCACCGTAAACTGATTCTCGATGTGTTGGTCGGTGACGAATCCTTGCGCGACGCGCTCGTACGCGGCGACCGGCAGGTTGAAAAAGTCCCGCGGATTGGCCCCCACAAATACCTGATATCCGTCATCATCGTTGACGTCGGTCCGGTCCGCGCCCGCGCTGATACCGAAGGTGTAGGTCCCGGCCGACAACTCCAGAAAGCCCACCACTTCGACCGCGAAATTCAGCGTGTGCCCGCCGGTTCCGGGAATACCCGGAAAAGTCGCAGGAGAGAAACTTGCCAAAACCCCGGCAGTCGGGTCGGTCACATCCATTAACGCGCCGTCCCGCTCGAAATTGACCGTGTCCACGTCGTAGCTCAGATCGGCATTTGTGCCGGCGATGGCCTCGTTCGGGATCGGGTTGCCGGACGAGTCGGTAAGGGTGCCGTTCAATTGCCCAAGCGCGCGGAAAAAATTGTTCTCAACCACGCTCGCTTCCGGCGCCTGGACCGTCCGGACGACAAATCCGCGGGTCATGGACGAGGTGAGGGGTCCGGCGGCCTCGATCGGCAAGACCGTCGTGGCGGCCCGACCCACGCCGATCAGTCCTGCGATGACCGTGACGCAACCGGCGATCCGTGCGAGAAGACAAAGCTCTTTCATAGGAGGACCAAATAGCGCCGCATGGTTAGACACGCCGACAATGACCGCAAGGTAAAAATTGACTCAACCGGAAAAAATTTCCAACCGTCCCCGGGAGATCATTCTATTCTTCCGTGCCGGAGCGACAAGCGACAATAGCCCGACGTTTCAACGGTGGGTCTGACCCAAACGATCGCAAGAGCGACAATCAGAGCTGCGACCGGAACGGCGCGAGGATTCGCTCCAGCAGTTTTGTACACAGTCCGCGTTTCTTCCAGTCTTTGTAGTTGATCCGTTTCGCCTTGTTTTTGTCTTCCTCAAAGATGCGCGCCTGTTCGGCGGCGAACCCGGGCGAATAAACGTTCAGGTTCGCCTCGTCGTTCAATCTGAACGAGCGATTATCAAAGTTGGCCGAGCCGACGGTGACCCAGACGTCGTCCACAATCATCACCTTGCAGTGATACATGGTCGGCTCATATTCATAGATTTTAACGCCGGCCTTGAGCAGCGGGCCCCATTTCGAGCGCGAGGCGTAGCGGGCAATGGGCACATCGGTCTGTGCGCCGGGCACGACGATCTCCACGTTGACGCCGCGTTTGCTGGCATCCACCAGTTCTTCGCTGGTCAACGCGCCAGGGACAAAATAGGAAGCGGAGAGGCGGATGTTTTTCTTCGCGGCGGCGATGGCGAGCAAATACATGAGGCGGACGCTTTCGGTGCCGTCGCGGGGCGAACTGAAAAAAACCTGGGCCAGGTCGTTGCCCGCAGGCTGCAGTTCGGGAAAATAATCTCCGTTATCGAGCACTCTCCCGGTGGTCTTCATCCAGTTATCCATAAACGCGGCCTGCATCTGGCCGACCGCCGGGCCTTCCAGGCGAAATTGCGTGTCCCGCCAGTGCTTCGGCGCGTCGGCGTTGCCCTGCCAGATGTCGGCCAGCCCCGCGCCGCCGATGAAACCGATCTTGCCATCGACAATCAGCAGCTTGCGATGATCGCGGTGATTCAGCCGGGCCAGATTAAACCAGAGGAGCGGATTGTATTTCTTCACCTCCACGCCGGCGTCCCGCATGACCTGGAGATCGCGCGAGTCCACCTTCCGCGAACCGACCCAGTCAATCAGCACGTGGACCTTTACCCCGGCCCGCGCGCGTTCGGCCAGCGTTTCGGCAAATTTTTGACCGATGTCACCCGACCAATAGATGTAGGTTTCCAGATCGATGGATTTCTGCGCGCCGCGGACGGCGTCGAGCATCGCCGGAAAAATCCGGGCGCCATTGATGAGCGCCCTGACACGGTTGCTGGCGACGATGCCCGGCCCGACGAGCTGCCCCATGGCGCGCAGGAACTGCGGGTCATGCACGGTGTACTGATGGTCGATCTGGTATTGGATGCCGCGGCCGTGAAAGGTGGAACAGCCGGCCGCGGCCATCGCCAGGAGCAGACACCAGCCGAGTCTGAAGAACTGGAGCCTGCTCGGAGCCCGGGAATGACGGCGGTCCATTGCGCGCAAATCGTAAACCCGTCGGCGGAATTTCCAATCCAAGAAACGCCGGCAGGCGCAAGTCCCGCGAACCTGCGCGTTACCCCGGCCGAACCGCCGGCGGCGTTCCGCTGGACAGAGGGCCGGCTCCTGAGTACCCTACGGTTGTAACAGGCGCCGCGCGAAACCATGAGACCTTTGCCGAAAGTCAAATGCCCGACGTGCAAAAAAGAAGGCGACTGGTTTGCCGGTCACTACGGGCCGTTCTGCTCGCGCCGCTGCAAACTCATCGACCTCGGCAAATGGTTCAACCAGGAACATTGCCTCAGCGATCCGCTCCGGCCGGCGCATCTGGAAAAATTCGCCGATTTGCCGTCGGGCGACCATCTGGACGACGCGGCTGCCGAGTAAAGAAGTGGCGCCGGTAAAGGCAACCACCCGACGGCGTGTAAGGTTTTACCGTCCGGTTTCGACACAGCTTATAAGAGAATGAAAAACGCAATCTGGCTGTTGCTCACCCTGGGCTTCGTCGCCGCTCATGCGGACGAACCCTCGGACAAGAAAATGAATGCGACAAACAAAACTGAATTGGCCACGTTTGGCGGCGGGTGTTTCTGGTGTCTGGAGGCCGTTTTTGAACGATTCGAGGGCGTGACCTCCGTCACCAGCGGCTATGCCGGCGGCACGAAAGAAAACCCGGGTTACAAAGAAGTCTGCACCGGCGCCACTGGCCACGCCGAAGTCATCCAGATCGAATTCGATCCGCAAAAGATCTCTTACGAAAAGCTGCTCGACACTTTTTGGGAAGCGCACGACCCGACCACCGTGAACCGCCAGGGCGCCGACCTGGGAACGCAGTATCGTTCGATTATCCTTTACCACAACGACGCTCAAAAACTGGCCGCGGAAAAGTCAAAAGAACTGGCCCAGTGGCGCTTCCCACGTCCTATTGTCACGGAGATCGTTCC
>DASPXS010000233.1:0-8476 GCA_035637175.1 Haliangiales bacterium
TGAGTTGCTTGAGGTTGTTCATGCACTGGAGGCCCTGACCGTTGGGTCCGCCCTTGGCAAGCGCGGGCAACAATAACGACGCCAGGACGGCCATGATGGCAATCAGCGCCAGTAGATCGATTAACGTGAAGCCGTCGCGCCGCATTTGGCGACCGCGAAATTCGGGAAGCAATTTTTCGAGCGCAGTCCTCGCTCTTACGAACGTAAGCAATTCATGCTTGCGCGTCTCCGAAACCAAGGAAGACGATTGAAACGCTTCGCCCCTTTCCCTCACATCCCGGATGCTAGCTGGCAGCCATTCATTGTCAAGACGGAAAGCGAGCTACACGCAGTGGGCGTCGCCTGTGGGCGCATCTCAGGCCAAGATCTGTTGAACCACTTCGCCCTCCACATCGGTCAACCGGAAATCGCGGCCCTGGAACCGATACGTCAGTTTCGTGTGGTCGAAGCCGAGCAAGTGCAAAACGGTCGCGTGCAAGTCGTGGACGTGCACCTTGTCCTTCACGACGTGAAAACCCAACTCATCGGTTTCGCCGATGGTGGTGCCGGGTTTGATGCCGCCGCCAGCCAGCCACATGGTGAACGCTTGCGGGTGATGATCGCGCCCGAGTTTGCGGCCGAAATCGGGATTGGCCTCGACCATCGGTGTGCGGCCAAATTCGCCGCCCCAGATCACCAGCGTGTCTTCGAGCAGACCGCGTTGTTTGAGATCCTTGATGAGCGCGGCGCTGGCCTGGTCGGTCTTTGCGGTCTGTTCCTTGACGCCCTTGACGACTTCGCTGTGGTGGTCCCAGCCTTCGTGGAACAGTTGCACGAAACGCACGCCGCGTTCGATGAGCCGGCGGGCGAGCAGACAGTTCAGCGCGAACGACGGTTTGCCCGGCTCGGCGCCGTACATCTGCAATGTCTGGGGCGATTCCTTGGAGACATCGATCAGTTCGGGGGCGCTGCTTTGCATGCGATAGGCCATCTCGAATGCGTTGATGCGCGTCGCGATCTCCGGGTCGCCCATGATCCCAAGGTGTTGCTCGTTGAGGTCCTTGATGAGGTCCAGGGTGTGGCGCTGCATCTGGTCGGTGACACCGGCGGGATTCGAGAGGAACAACACGGGGTCGCCGCTTTTCCGGAAGGGCACGCCTTGATAAATCGTGGGCAAAAAGCCGCTGCCGTAAAGGGCGGTGCCGCCGCTCAGTCCGCCGGCGGAATTGAGCACCACGAACCCGGGCAGATTCTGCGCCTCGCTGCCGAGGCCGTAGAGCACCCACGCGCCCATGCTGGGCCGTCCAAACAGGGTCGAACCGGTCTGCATCAGCACCTGGCCGGGCGCGTGATTGAAGGCGTCGGTGGTCATCGACTTCACGATGGCGATGTCGTCCACCACTTCAGCCAGGTGCGGCAGCGCCTCGGAAAGTTCGGCGCCGCACCGGCCGTGTCGGGCGTACTTGAACTCGCTGGCGAACAGCGCCGCGTCCGGCTTGATGAACGCGTATTTCTGGCCCATCACGACTTCCTTTGGCACCGGCTGGCCGTTGTATTTGGCGAGCGTCGGTTTGTAATCGAACAAATCGAGCTGGCTGGGCGCGCCGCCCATGAACAGGTAGATGACCCGGTTGGCCTTCGGTTTGAAGTGCGGCTGTTTCGGGGCGAGCGGGTGGAGCGCCGTCGGCATTTTTGCGGCGGCGGACGCTTTGTCGGCGCCGAGCAACGACGCGAGCGCAATCGAGCCAAGACCCACGCCGCACTGGCGAAAGAACCAGCGGCGGGTGATGAGTCGGGCGTATTCAGTGCGGAGTTCGCGAGCAACGGTGATCGGTTTCATAAGTGAGTCGTGCTAAAAGATGCAAGCAGCCAAATACCCAAGCACCCAAGGACCCACTTGGGTATTTGGGGGCTTGGGTACGTGGCTGCTTTCTTTCCTTTGAGTATTTCATTCCTTGGTTATCGTTTCATCGAGATTCAGAATGGCGCGGCTGACCATCGCCCAAGCGGCCACCTTGTGCAGGTTCACCTCGGGCGGAACGTTTTTGACGTCCGGCACAGCGACAGCGAGGGCCGCGGCGCTGCGGTCTTCAAAGTACCGATACTGTTCCTCCCAGAAACGGAGAAGCGATTTGAGTTCGCGCGCGGTTGGCGCGCGACCAGTACAAAGGCGGAAGGCGTAGGTCGCGCGGCTGGGGTCATCCCGGCCGCCTTCCTTCAGGACGCGCAGGCCCATCGCCTGGGCGGCTTCCACGAACATTTTCTCGTTCAAGGTGGTGAGCGCCTGCAGCGGCGTGTCGGAGCGGACGCGACGGGGGCAGGAGGTTTCCGCCGTGGGCGCGTCGAAAGCGATGAGCGAGGGAAACGGCAGCGAACGTTTCCAGAAGGTGTACATGCCACGACGGTAGCGGTCTTCGCCCGCGCTCTCCGGCCAGGAGAAACCGCCATAGACCGTGTCCCCGACGCTCGGGGGAATTGGCGGGCGCACACTCGGTCCGCCGATCTTCGGGTTCAACAGGCCGCTCGCGGACAGCGCGATGTCCTGCACAATTTCCGCCTCGACACGAAAACGCGGACCGCGCGCGAGCAACCGGTTGTAAGGGTCGTGGGCCAAAAGGGACGGCGACACGTTGGACGATTGGCGATAGGTGGCCGATTGAACGATCAATCGGTGCAGCGATTTTACGCTCCAGCCATTGTCCATGAATTCGCACGCCAACCAGTCGAGCAACTCCGGATGCGACGGCGGTTCGCAACGCGTCCCGATGTCCTCCGGCGTCAGGAACAGGCCCTGGCCAAAATAGGCCTGCCAGACGCGATTGACGATGACGCGCGCCGTCGTCGGACTGCGCCGATCCACAATCCACGTCGCCAGGCCCAGCCGATTGCGCGGGGCGTCCTTCGGGAGCGAATGCAGCGCGGCCGGCACATCCGGCTCCACCTTTTCGCCCGGATGTAGCCAATCACCGCGTTTGAAGAGGTGAGTTTCGCGCGGCGCGGCGCGTTGTTGCAGCGCGAGCGTTGTGGATGCATAAGGCCAATTGGTCAGTACATTGTCGATTTGCTTGTTCAGTTCCGCGAAAGCGGTCTCCCGGCTGCGGAACACGTTGAATAACGCACGAATTTGTTCGCGGGACCGTTTGGCAGGAGGAATGGAAAGAAACTCTCGCTGCTCCCGGGTCAGAGGATCCACTTTCAATCCGAAGCCGGCGAATTCCGGGAGCGGATGCGACCCTCGAGCAGGGGGCGCCGGTTCGCCGACCGGATCGGGAGTGTTTGTGCCGTCTTGAACAGACGACGGGGTGGTTCCGCTGGTGGACGCGTCCTTATCGTCGCGGCGGGCCGCCGAACGCGCGGCGTCGTCGCGCGCTCGCCAATCCTCGGAGCCCTTGGTCGTGGCGCTGAGGCGAAAGCGTCCAAGCGTGTGACAATCCAGCCTGGTTTCTTTGTCCAACTCGCCGCTGTGGCCGTCGCCGCTGCTGTGCTTTTGGTAAATCGTGAAGTGCAGCCGCGTGCCGCCGGGAAAACCGGCGACGGGTTCCGCGCACTCAAAGAGCGCGCGATGCTCGCTGTTCCGCCGGACCGGCACAGTCGCCGCCGTCCAGCCGCCTTTTTCAGTGTCGCCGTCAATCGCGTTGGTGATGCTGAAGCCGGGCGCTTCCAGGTCCGCCAGGGCGCGGCGAAACTTCACGACGTTCGTCACGGTCGGATTTTGCAGGGGATAGGCCTCGCAGGTGAATTCTTTGAGCAGAAAACTTCCCCGCGCCACCAGCCCGGGTCCGCCGTAGGGCAGGTTGGGATGCGTCAACGCTTCCAGACGGAAACCGGTGATATTCGTGAGTGCGGTATCCACCCAGACGTGCATCACGGCGCCCGGCTTGACATCGCCGCCACCGAGCAACGAACCGTCGCTCTGCTTTTCGTATTTGGTCGCGAAGTTGAGCCATTCTTTGGGCTGGAGCACCGTCCAGTCACCTGTGGCGTCGGCGATCTCTCTTTCCCAGGCGGACATGCGTTCGGTCAGGTTCGTCGCGTCGCGCATTGCCTGGTCCTCCAACTCGCGGACCCTGGCGAGGATTTCGTCGCGCTTTTGCTGCTGGGCAGGGGTGGGCACATCGATGGACGGCTCGTCGTCGTTGTTCAAAAACGCGAAGAGCTGGTAATATTCCCGTTGAGAAATCGGGTCGAATTTGTGGTTGTGGCACTGGCAGCAATTGATGGTCAGGCCGAGCCAGGTTTTTCCAACCGCATCCATGCGGTCAACCATTGCCTCGGTGCGGAACTGTTCGGGTTCGATGCCGCCCTCCTGATTCAGCATCGAGTTTCGCAGGAAACCGGTGGCGATGCGCTGGTCAAGCGTGGGGTTCGGGAGCAAATCGCCCGCGAGTTGTTCGATGGTGAATTCATCAAACGGCAGGTCGCGATTGAACGCCTGGATGACCCAGTCGCGATACGGCCAGATCGAACGCGAGGCGTCCTTTTCGTATCCATTGCTGTCCGCGTAACGCGCGACATCGAGCCAGTGTCGGCCCCACTGTTCCCCGTAGTGCGGCGACGCGAGCAGGCGCTCGACGAGTTTGTCGTAGGCATCCGGCGATCTGTCACGGACGAATTCGTCCACTTCCTGAGGCGCGGGCGGCAGACCAACCAGGTCCAGACTCAGGCGGCGAATGAGCGTGACGCGGTCGGTCTCCGGCGAGGGCTTTAAACCTTCCTTTTCCAGTCGTGCCCATACGAAATGGTCGATGGGGTTACGGACCCAATTCGTGTTTTTGACCTTCGGCACCCGCGGGCGCGCCGGGGGTTTGAAGGCCCAGTGTTGGCGTTTGTCAGCGACCTTGACCGACGCGGCTTCCGGCCACAGGGCCCCCTGGTCAATCCACGCGCGCAGCAGACCGATTTGTACGGTCGTGAGCCGATCACCCTTTTGCGGCATGATTTTGTCCTGGCCCTTGAGACCTGCAACGAGATGAATCATTGGACTCTCGGCGCTTTTGCCCGGCACAATGACCGGCCCGTGCTCGCTCCCTTTCAAGGCGATTTCCCTTGCGTCCCAGCGGAGTCCGGCTTCGGCCTTCGTCGGGCCATGACACTCGTAACAGCTCCGGGAAAGAATCGGCTGAATGTCTTTAACGAAATCAACCTTGCGATCGGCGACAGGCGGCAGTGTCGAAACATCCACTTCGGCCGCGCGTGTGCCCGGGTCCGCGAAGAAGACGGACAAAAGCAAAGGCGCCAGTGCGGCCGACTTAATCGGTTTGTGAACGACGCAACACATCTTTTGCAAAGCTCAATGTTGACAGCAAACGGTTGCCGCGCGGGAAAGATTCGACTCGTTTCGACGACGGCAATTCAGCATGCATTCACGGTTGAACAGTTGAGAATAGCGCGGCCGCAAGCGGCAAACAAGGGATTACAAAGGGACCTCCGGTCTTGGGTAGGTTCTTAATTTTTGTTTTCCTTCTTCCAAAGTGGTTCCTAGTATGCGACCTCTTTCATCGTGAACGCAATTTAGGCTCATCAAACCGAACGCTGAATTATGCCATTGACCCACACCAGAGAGTTGTTTTCCAAGGCGCTCAAGGGCAAGTACGCGCTTGGCGCCTTTAATGTCAACAACATGGAGCTTCTCCAGGCCATCGTGGAGGCCTGCGAGGAGGAAAAAGCGCCGGTAATGCTTCAAATATCCAAAGGGGCCCGGCAGTACGCGAATCCGGTTTACCTGAAGAAACTCGTCGAGGCTGCGGTGAGTCTCTCCAACATCCCTATCGCAGTTCATCTGGATCACGGGGATACATTCGAACTTTGCAAGGAGTGCATTGACGAAGGTTTTACGAGTGTGATGATTGACGGCAGTCATTTGCCGCTCGAGGAAAACGCGGCGGTGTGCAGTAAAGTCGTCGAATACGCGCACAAACACAATTGTGTCGTGGAAGGAGAACTGGGGAAGTTGGTCGGCGCGCAGCACGACGATGGAGAGGAAGGCGGCGGGTATTCGAAAGGGGGCGTGTACACGCACCCGGATGAAGCCGTTGAATTTGTTAAAGCCACCGGTGTGGACTCTCTGGCAGTCGCGATCGGGAACTCACACGGCGCTTACAAATTCAAGGGCGACCAGCACCTCAATCTGGATCGATTGAAAGCAATCAAAAAGGCTCTCCTCGACGCCAAGTTGGGTGACTACCCTCTGGTTCTCCACGGCGCATCCAGTGTTCCAAAAGAACTCGTCCAGGAGATCAATAAATATGGCGGCAAGCTGGGGGACGACACCGCCGGCGTGCCGGAAGCCGATATTGAAATTGCGCGACGAGTCGGTTGCACAAAAGTCAACATCGACACCGACCTGCGACTGGCTATGACCGCAGCGATACGCAAAGCCATGTGGGAGTTCCCAAAGGAGTTTGATCCACGTAAGTACCTCGCGCTGGCACGCAGCGGGGTCAAAGAACTGGTTCGACACAAAGTCCGAGACGTTTTGTGTTGTGCCGGTCACGCTTTCGATTGAGCTGGTATTGGCTTAATCATAACTTACTGTACATAAACATATTACATTTAAAATCCGATTGTAAACCACGAGCGGTGCGGGAAATCCCTTCTGAAGAGGGTCGAGTTGGAGAACCAATGAAATTGAGGGCGAGCCTATTGGATTTGAGTCACTTTAATGGGTGACGTTTAACTACTGAGATTCGATCTCCGGCAGGGGCTCCTCCTGCGGCCCACGCTTCATCCAAATCATTAACAAACTGATGTCTGCCGGCGAAACTCCCGAGATTCTCGACGCCTGTCCCAAAGTGGCCGGTCTGGTCTTAGTCAGTTTTTGTCTCGCTTCAGTGCGCAGACTCGGTATGGAACTGTAGTCTATCCAGGCCGGAATTTGTTTCCCTTCCAGCGCTCGAAATTTCGCCACCTCAGTTTCTTGTCGATTGATGTACCCATCATATTTCACTGAGATCTCAATCTGTTGAACTACTTCTTCGGGAAGGGTGTCATTCGCGCCAGGCAAATCCCGATACGTCACCGTAGGGCGACGCAGCATTTGAGCCAGACTTATCGAACCGGTTCGCGTGTTCTCAAGCCGTTCGATCTCCGTACGAATCGCCTCGCGCTTCTTCAAAAACCTTTGATAACTTCTTGGCGGCAGCAGGCCGAGCTGATGTCCAAGTTCGGAAAGTCGGAGATCCGCGTTGTCCTGGCGCAATATCAGCCGGTATTCGGCGCGAGAAGTAAACATTCTGTAGGGTTCGGTTGTTCCCTTCGTGATCAAGTCGTCGATGAGGACTCCGATGTAGGCTTGATCGCGTCGAAGGACGACCGGTTCTCTGGCCTGAACCCGTCTCGCCGCGTTGATGCCAGCCACTAGCCCTTGTGCGCCTGCCTCCTCGTAGCCGGAAGTTCCATTGATTTGACCTGCCAGAAAAAGATTCTGGCAAACCTTTGTTTCCAACGAAGCGTTGAGCTGGGTCGGGAACGCAAAATCGTACTCGACTGCGTAGGCAGGACGCATGATGTCCGCATTCTCGCAGCCAACAATCGTTTTAACCAACGACACTTGGACTTCGAACGGCAGGCAGGTGGAGAATCCATTGACATAGATTTCGTCTGTCGAGATTCCTTCCGGTTCGAGAAAAATTTGGTGTCGATCTTTCCCGGGGAACTTTACGATTTTGTCTTCGATTGAAGGGCAGTAACGAGGTCCGATCCCCTCGATGACACCGGAGTACATCGGCGAGAGGTGCAGATTCGCGCGAATCAACTCAGCAGTAGCCCGAGTCGTGTAAGTGATGTGACAAGGCATCTGGCCATTCAGTTTCTCCAGGATTGATCCGGTCGGATACTTGCCATTTGAACAACTGGACCCTTGATGTTCCACGTGGAACAAATCTTCCTTCCAGTAGCTAAAGTAAGGCACAGGCTCATCGCCGGGCTGGATTTCGGTTCGTGAAAAGTCAATGGAACGACGTAAAAGTCGCGGTGGGGTCCCGGTCTTTAGCCGTCCCAATTCAAGGCCCACTTCCGCAAGAGACTCTGACAGATTTGTGGCCGACTCACCGGTTCGCCCTCCGGGCTGTTGATTGGATCCGATATGCATCAATCCTCGTAAGAAGGTTCCCGTTGTAACCACGACAACGGTGCTCAAATACTGAACGCCCAAGGTTGTTTGTAGGCCGTAAACCTTGCGGTCCTTGTGCAGTAGCGTCGCTGCCTGGCTTTGTTTAACATCCAGATTAGCCTCCCTCTCACATACCCACTTCATTCTGAATTGATAAGCCTTCTTGTCGCACTGTGCGCGAGGTGCCCAGACCGATGGTCCCTTCTTCGTATTGAGCATCCGAAATTGCAACCCAGTCATATCGGTAGCCTTGCCCATCTCGCCTCCAAGCGCGTCGATTTCGCGTGCCAAGTGACCTTTGGCCAATCCTCCAATAGCGGGATTACACGACATCTGACCTATCGTATCCAGGTTCGTGGAAAGCAGGAGAGTCTGGCAGCCCATACG
>DASPXS010000234.1:0-9953 GCA_035637175.1 Haliangiales bacterium
AGTTTGGATCGCAGCCAGCAGGCCACCTTTGATTTGTGCGAGCCGCATTATTCGTTCTCCGGCGTGTTCGTTGACTGACGCTATCCGTCCATGGGTTCCACACCGATCCCAATGGAAAACGGAACGCGCCCTCGAGGAAGACGAAGCCGTGTTCCGGGTTGCGTTGGAGGTCGCCCGACCCGTAGCGGATGCGGTAGCCACCGGCGAATTAAATCAAACCTGCAGCGTCGCCGCAATGCCGGCTTGACGGACCCGTGACGGCGGCGACCGTCACGTATCTTGCCGCGGGGAATGCGTTTCGTGTCGTTGCTGCGCAGCCTGGACCCTTTGTCTGCTTCCGCCGGGTGGCATCACGGCCCGGCTCGGATGGCTATTACCGACACGCCATAAACACCAAGCGGGAGCCACAAGCCGCGGTCGAGCGCGCCGTCCGCTTTGCTCAAATCGAACCAGAGGCAGCCGGGCGGACCGCCGGTGACAAGGAAGGCGGGCGCGGCCGGATCCGCAACGTCGAACAAGCTGATCTGGTTGCCGATTTGCGCGGCCAGCAGGTCGCCGAAGCCAGCCAGGTATTGCGCCGCGCCGGACAATCCGGTCGCGCTGAGCTGCGTGAATTTGCCGGCACTCGACAGCGTCCAGGCCTCCAGCAGATTCTTCACCGTATTCGTTTCCGACGGATGGCCGAGGAAAACGGTCTTTCCTTTGACGAGCACCGGATGCGGCCAGTAGCTGGAAAGCTTCAGCGAGTCGATCAGGTGCGCCTCCACGCCGTCGTAAGCGCTGGCGTCGAGATATTCGGTGCCGTCGTACCACCAGTTCGTGGGATTGCTCGGGTGCGAGCCAACGGTATAAAGGAGTTCGCCGCCATGGCCAACGCCCTTGAGCGAACCGGGAATGTTGACCGGCGGGCGCGCGGTCGGGTTCGCAGCGTCGGCGTAGTCCACCACATCCAGATACCAGCGTTGCACCCAGTAATCCGCGGTTGGCGAGTTGGTGTCCTTGCTGTCAGGCGGGACAGGATACGATTCCACCGCTTCGTGACTCAAAAAAACCAGGCCGTCGAGCGCGTAGGACGGGCTGAAATTCCACCATGAGTTCGTGGCGAGGTTGACCTCCGAAAGAAAGGTCGGCGCCATGGCATTACTCACGTCGAAGGCGATCAGACGCCCGCCGTTATTACCCCAGAAGATGGGCCAGGCAATGCCACCGCCCGCCGGTCCCTCCACACCGCCCGTCGGTGGCGCCAATCCAAAATCGAGCCACGGATTCCAGTAACCGCCGCCGCCGCCATCGAGAACCAGCACGTCCGGCTTCGGCCAGACGATCTGAAATGACGCGCCCCAGCCGAGCGGTTCAAGCACGACGTTGGTTTCGCCGAGCAATTCCAGATCGGGCAAACCGGACACGTCATAAATCGAGATGAAAAGAGTCGGGGGCGGATTGGTTGGCGAAGGATCGGTGCCATCCGCGAGCGGGAGCGGCCCGAAGTTTCCCTGGCCCTGCGCGAGATAGAGGCGCCCGGCGCGGACATCGGCGCCGAGAATCGGAAGCGAATTCGGCAAATCAATCTGATTCAGAACGTGGTCCGGGGCGTCCGCGGACGTGATGCGAATCGCCGGTGTGGGCTGGCCGTTCCACCACCACCACGAGGCGGTGCTCACTTCAATCAAATGCTGTCCTTGCAGGAAGAGTTGGTCCACCGACCATGCCAGCGGAAGGATGGCTTTGATCTGTGGATGGTCGCGATCGGACGCGTCCACGCTCAACAGTTCCTGGCCGGAAAGCGACAGGACGCGCTCGTTATGCACCGTGGCACGGCGCGGCTGGCACTGATGATCGATGGTGCCGCGCAAGGCGAGCGAATCGCGGTTCAAGTCGATGAGTTGAATTCGGGACGCGTAGCCGTTGGTGAAGTATCCCTGGAACGGCAGCAGAATGAGATGCTCGTCCGGCATCACGTTGAACGCCTTTTCGTCCGTGTTGGCTTCGCTCCAGGAATAATTCTGGCCAAGCGCGACTTTGCTGAGCAAGGCGGGCGCGGCTGGGTCGTGCACGTCGAAGAGCGACACCGCCACCCGCCAGGTGTTGCTGTCGTCGAGACCGACCGTCACGAGGCGATCGCCGAGCGGTTGGATGAAGGTGGAGTAGCCGGGCACCTGCACTTCACCCGCGATGGTCGGCTTCGCCGGGTCGGCGATGTCCACCACCCAGAGCGGATCGATGCGTCGGAACGTGACGACGTAAACCAGGTTGGCATCGAAGCGCGTCGCGAACACGCGTTCGCCGTTGCCCAGCGCCAGTTGCCCGAGTTTGAAGACGCCTTCCGGCCCGACGGCGCGCGGGTCGGGCAGATGAAATGTTTCCAATCGGGTCGCCCACATCGTGCTGCCGGTGGCCGGTGTTTCGGAAACGGCGGTGAACACGGTCCCGGCCCAGTTCAGCTTGAACTTGTCGTTCACGCGTCCGGCGGTGGCGATCGAAGCGAACTCGTTCATGGTCCCGTCCGGAGCGGTGATGTCGATGCAGTGAACGATCGAACGCCAGTAGTTTGTCGGCGATGCGACCGCGACGAACAGGAACACGTCCGTCGCCGCGATGACATTGCCGGAGCCGGAGAACCAAAGCGTGTCTTTCGCCGCGGGCGATTCCGGATTGCCGAGGTCAAAAGAGGAAACCAGCGTGCCCCATTCCCAGGAGTTGGTGTCAAGCGGGCGCAACGTTTCCGAAGCGACGTAGAGCGCGGTGCCGATCAGGCGGCTTTCCCGGATAAATCCTTTGACCGGGAGGCTGGCCGCCACCTTGGGCACGCCGCCGTTCACATTCACGATCAACACCCGGCTTTCGCTGTCGCCGCCCCACCAACCGCAGCCGTCCTGCGCGAGCAGCACAACATGGTTGGTGTCGAACAAATACATCTGTTCGCCGGCGGCCGGCAGGGGCAGGACCCCTTTCACAGTTGCCGAATCCGGCACGGAAATATCGATGACCTGGAGGCCGCGGTATTGGTTGAAGAAGTAGAGCGTGTCGCCGCTGATCTTCCAGATGTCCGACTCGACCACGTCGCGCGAAGGCGCCCCGGCCGTCGGGTCGGCGCCGGGCGAATCGGTCGGCGCCCCATCAAACACCGCGTTCAATCCCCCTGCGATGACGGGCCGTCCATTGAATGTGTTGGTGCCCGAGTAGAATGAAGCCGGCAAGGGTTCCTGATCGTCCGCCCGCACCCGCAACATTTCGAGCGTGGCAGCCCTGGGAAGGCGGAACGTGACTTCCCCGCTGCTGCCGTTGAGCCGCGTGACCCCGCGCGGTAGCCAACTGCCCGCGTCCAACCGGCCGCGGCACTCGAGCGTGACGCGCTGGATGCCGGCGGGCACTCGCGCCGTGACCACCACGTTCGTCCCTTCGAGACGAATGGAGGTGATGGTCGGTTGATCTTCAGGGGAAGCCGAAAGAAAGTTGCCGATGGCAAGAAACGCGATGGCCAGCAGCCACCGGCAGGACCGGGAAAAGAGTACGTTCGTTTTCATAGACCGTTGCTGTTAATAGACAGTACTTCCCCCAGTCGTGCTGAAGGTAACCGACCGGTTCCGGGTTCGTCAAGGCGCCAATTCGGAGAATTTTGCACCGGGAGAAAGACGATTCGAACGGCGGGGAGTTTGCAGACGTGCAATTCGAAGGCGTAAATCGAAAGCGCATCGGTCAAGAGTGATTTGACCTGCCGGTCGATTTCGCTGCTGGAAGCGCGGGGATTCAGCTTCGGCGCGGTGCAAGCGGGCAGATGACGGATCGGCGGCGGAAAATCGCATTCGTGCGAACGGCCTACGAGCCGGTCGGCCAAACCCAGGGCACACACGATTTCGGTGCAACCGGGCAGCAAGGAAACGATGCGCGACGGAATCAAGGTCCGTTAAAGCGTTAAAAACGTTGAATCGTTAAAATGGTGAGGCGGCCCATTGGATGTGAACGCTTCAACGGTTCAACGGTTCAACGGTTCAACGTCCAACAAACGGGCCATTCATTTCGGGTTGGCCGGCACTTTGGCCGTGCCGTGAACGTTATGGGGGAGGACCAGCGTATCTTCGGTGCCGGTGTCTTCCTCCGGAATCCGCATCGCGTAGAAAGAGCGATAGACGAAGACCAGCGCGACCAGAAAGAAGAAGACGCCGATTCCGGTTTTCAGATGCTGGTTCGTCATCGCCACCGCAATCTCGACGGCGAGCAGGCCGAAGAGCGTGGTGAATTTGATCACCGGATTCATGGCGACGGACGACGTGTCCTTGAACGGGTCGCCCACAGTGTCGCCTACGACTGTCGCCGCGTGCAGGTCAGTCCCTTTCTGACGGAGGTCCACCTCGACGATTTTCTTGGCGTTGTCCCAGGCGCCGCCGGCGTTGGCCATGAATATGGCCTGGAACAGTCCGAAGAACGCGATGCCAATCAGGTAGCCGATGAAGAAGTAGGGATTGAAGAATGGCAGCGCGAGCGCGAAGCAGAACACGACGATGAATATGTTCCACATGCCTTTCTGGGCATAGACGGTGCAGATGCGGACGACTTCCTTGCTGTCTTTCTCCGAGGCGGTGGTGGCGTCGAGGCGCATGTTCTCTTTGATATAGACCACCGCGCGATACGCGCCGGTCACGACCGCCTGGCAGGAAGCGCCGGTAAACCAGTAGATCACCGATCCGCCCATGATGAGGCCGAGGATGATTTCCGGCTGCACGATGCTCAAGGCGTCAACGACGGCTTTGAACGGACCCGCAATCCCCGAGGCCAGTTGGTCCTCAAACTTGCCCTGCAAAAGCATGATGATGCCGAACACCATCGTCGTCGCGCCGACGACCGCCGTGCCGATGAGCACCGGCTTGGCGGTGGCCTTGAAGGTGTTACCGGCGCCATCGCCTTTTTCGAGCTGGTATTTGGCGTTCTCGAAGTCGGGATTAAAGCCGAAGTTCTTCTGAATGTCTTCCCTGATGCCTGGCCGGCCTTCGATCTGGCTCAACTCATAGACCGACTGGGCGTTGTCCGTCACCGGACCGTAGCTGTCCACGGCAATCGTCACAGGGCCCATGCCGAGGAAACCGAAGGCAACGAGGCCGAACGCAAAGATCGGCGCGGCGAAACCGAATTTCGCCGGCATGAGCGCGACCAAAGCCGGGTTCTGGGAGAAGTAATAGGAGATGGACATGAGCACCAGGATGACCAAGCCCATCCAGAACGCCGACATGTTGCCGGCGACGAAGCCCGAGAGGATGTTCAGTGACGCGCCGCCGTGCCGGGAGCAGTTGGTCACTTCCCGCACGTGCCGCGAATTGGTGCTGACAAATATCTTGGTGAATTCCGGGATCAGCGCCCCCGCCAGAGTGCCGCAACTGATGATCATTGAAAGCACCCACCAGAAATCGGGTTGGGCCGCCCCCGCAGCATCCTTGAAGTCGCCCAGCAGAATTTTGCTGGCAACGAAAGTGATCGCGATGGACACCGCCGAGGTGATCCAGACCAGATGCGTCAGCGGCGCTTCGAAGTCGAAGTCTTTCCTGCCGCGGAACAAGGCCTTGCTGATGGCTTCGTTCGAGAAGTAGGAGACCAGGGAAGTCACGATCATCAGCGAGCGCATGACGAACAACCAGATGATTAGTGTCGCGGCGATGGCGGGGCTGGCCGCCAATGCCAGGGCCAGAAACGCGATCAGCGCCACACCCGTCACGCCGTAAGTCTCGAAGCCGTCCGCCGTCGGCCCGACCGAGTCGCCTGCGTTGTCACCGGTGCAGTCGGCGATGACTCCGGGGTTCTTCGGGTCGTCTTCGGGCAGCTTGAAGACGATCTTCATCAGGTCGGACCCGATGTCGGCGATTTTGGTAAAGATGCCGCCGCAGATGCGGAGCACGCTGGCGCCGAGCGATTCACCGATGGCGAAGCCGATGAAGCAAGGGCCGGCCAGTTCTTTGAGGAACATCAGGATGCAGATCATGAAGAACAGTTCCACAGCAACCAGCAGCAGGCCGACGCTCATGCCGGAGCGGAGCGGGATGCCAAGGGTGGCCAGCGGGTTGCCTTGAAGCGCGGAGAACGCGGTGCGGGAGTTGGCGACCGTGTTGATGCGAATGCCGAACCACGCCACGCCGTACGAGCCCAGGATGCCGAGGACGGAACAGAGGAGAATGATGATCACGTGACCCATCGTGTTTTCCTGGAGAACCTTGAAGTAGTAGATCATGCAGGCCGCGATTAACAGCCAGAGGATCGCGAGGAATTTGCCCTGCGTCCAAAGGTAGGTTTTGCAGGTTTCCCAAATCGTGTTCGAAACATTTGTCATGCTCTCATGTGCCGGCAGGGCTTTGGTTTGCCTGTATTGCACCAGGCCGAACACCGCGCCGATCCCGCAGATGACGAGGCCCAGATACATCAGCGCGGCGCCGCTCATGCCGCCCAGTCCGTCGAATTTCACCATCGTCAGGTCCGGGATAGTGATGTCCCCCTCGCCGGCAACCGCCATCGTGGCGCTGCAACTGAGAGCCATTAACGCGAGCGGAAACCCGAATTTGCGCTTCAACATAATTGTCTGCGATTGTTTGTGATTGATTGAAACCGATTGACGGGTCGTATGTGACCCAATCAGGCTGTGCGGTGGCAGTAACCGTGAAAAACCGCCGGTGTGTCAAGCCCATTCCGGCGAGAATCCTCGATCTCTCGATCTTCTTTCACCGTAAAATGCCCGGTTTTTTCCTTTGGCGCCGCTCATAAATTTGTTAGAGCAATGCGGCTTGACGATGGAATATCTTTGGATTGCCCTCGGCAGCGCGCTGGGCGGGGTGACGCGTTACTGGTTGTCGGGCGTCATCGCGCAGCGGTTCGGCGAATCTTTTCCGGTGGGGACGTTGATCGTGAATATCAGCGGCTCGTTCGTCATTGGTTTCTTCGCCACCCTGACCGACCCGGGCGGCCGGGTATTGCTGAGCGTCGCGGCGCGGAAGTTCATTATGATCGGCATCCTCGGCGGTTACACCACGTTTTCTTCGTTCAGTCTGCAAACGCTGAACCTGGCGCGGGACGGCGAGTGGCTTTACGCCGGGCTCAACGTGGTGATGTCCGTTGTGGTTTGCCTGCTGGCCGTCTGGCTGGGGCATGTTGCGGCGGAAATGATCAACCGATGAAAATCCCCGAACAAGGCAAACTGCTGCGCATTTTTATCGGCGAAAGCGACCGCTGGCATCATCAACCGCTTTATGAAGCGATCGTGCTGAAGGCGCGCGAGTTGGGATTGGCGGGTGCGACGGTCCTGCGTGGTCCGATGGGCTTCGGCGCGAACAGCCATTTGCACACGGCCAAGATTCTGCGGCTCTCGATGGATTTGCCGATGGTCATCGAGATCGTCGATACGGAAGAAAAAATCAAACGCCTGTTGCCGCATCTGGATCAGATGATTTTCGGGGGATTGGTGACGCTCGAAGACGTGCAGGTCTTGAAATATCGCGCCGATCCGGAAAAACCTCTGTCCTGATTCCCGCATTCCGAACCCGCGCCGGTCAAAACACCAGGCTCAAACACCAAATCCCAAGCTCCAAACACCAGAGAAACCAGAGAAGCTCCAGATTTCAAACTCCAAATCATCGTCGGCCGGACGTCTTTGGGATTTCGTGCTTGGGATTTTTCTGGTGTTTGGTGTTTGGTGTTTGTTTGGTGTTTCTTTGGTGTTTGGAGCTTGGGTTTTGGTGTTTTGAGCCTGGTCGTTTATTGATGAAAATAAGACCGGGTCCTCCAGTCAGGGGATGACCGCAAGGACCCGGGGAATTTTCAGAATCAGTACAACAGTAGGATTACGTGGGTGTTCCGGCTCCAGCCTGTACCTAGCCGGAACCGAAATCTGGTGGGCAGTCAAAGAACGTTGTAAACGGCATTTGCCCGAAATCGTTGCGTAATCCGCAGGCAAAGAACCATGGGTGCGGCTTTTTGTCAAGCACGGGCGAGAAGTATTCACTTCGGTCACCGGTCGATCAGGTTTGATTGGATCGTGATTTGAATGGGCAGGCTCGGAAGTCGTACGAATTCAAAAATGCGAACCTGCAAGCCACGCATCTTTTACGCACGACGCGAAGACGCATTTAATTTCAAATTCCTGTTTACAGACTTCGACTGGTTGTTAGTATCACGCGACCGGAACCGCGCATGAAGAAAATCGAGGCGATTATCAAACCGTTCAAATTGGAGGAGGTAAAGGAAGCCCTCTCCGGCATCGGCGTGGAGGGAATGACAATCAGCGAAGTCAAAGGTTTTGGTCGCCAAAAAGGCCACACCGAGATTTATCGTGGCAGCGAATACACCGTCGATTTTCTTCCCAAGATAAAAATCGAAATCGTCCTGGCCGACGGCCAGGTGCCGGGCGCCGTGGAAGCGATCATCAAGGCCGCCAAGACCGGCAAGATCGGCGACGGCAAGGTCTTCGTCAGTTTTATCGAGAACGCCATCCGGATCCGCACCGAGGAAACCGGAGAACGAGCCGTTTGATCGGTCTCCCCTTTGCCGGCGATCCTGGCGAAGGGGATTTTTGTCCGTTTGAACCGTATGAACAAGACAGCGGAGCAGAACCGACCCATGAGCACACCCAAACAAGTTTTGGAGATGGCCAAGAAGGCCAGCGCCACAATGGTGGACATCAAATTCGTCGATACCTTCGGCACCTGGCAACATTTCACCCTGCCCATCGGCGAATTGAACGAAGATTCCTTCAGCGACGGTCTCGGTTTCGACGGCTCGAGCATCCGCGGCTGGAAATCGATCGAGGCCTCCGACATGTTGGCCATGCCCGACCCCGCCAGCGCCTTCATCGACCCCTTCATGAGCGACCCCACCCTCTCGCTGACCTGCACTATCGCTGAGACCGGCACCAAGGAAGCCTGCACCCGCGATCCCCGCGGCATCGCCCAGCGCGGCGAGAAATACCTCCAATCCACCGGCATTGCCGACGCCGCCGTCTTCGGGCCGGAAGCCGAGTTCTTCATCTTTGACAGCGTCCAGTTCGACGCCCGCAGCAACGGCACCTTCTACTCCATTGATTCGGAGGAGGCCATCTGGAACAGCGGCCGCGACGAGATGCCCAATCTCGGCTACAAAATCCGCCACAAGGAAGGCTATTTCCCCGTGGCCCCGCAGGACACCCAGCAGGACATTCGCACCGAGATGTGCCTGGCGATGGAAAAGCTCGGCCTCCAGATCGAGCGCCAGCACCACGAGGTGGCCACCGCCGGCCAGGCGGAAATCGACTTCCGCTTCGACACCCTGGTCAAGACCGCCGACAACATGATGCTCTACAAATATGTCATCAAGAACGTGGCCAAAAAACACGGCAAGACGGCGACCTTCATGCCCAAACCCCTCTTTGGCGACAACGGTTCCGGCATGCACACCCATCAAAGCCTGTGGAAGAAAAACAAACCGCTCTTTGCCGGCGGTGAATATGCCGGCTTAAGCCGGATGGCCTTGTATTACATTGGCGGCGTCCTGAAACACGCCAAGGCGCTGTGCGCGATTTGCAGTCCCACCACCAACAGCTACAAACGGCTGGTGCCCGGTTACGAAGCGCCGGTCAACCTGGCTTACAGCGCCAGGAATCGTTCGGCGGCCATTCGCATCCCGACCTTCAGCGAGAGTCCGAAAGCCAAACGCATCGAGTATCGTCCGCCCGATCCTTCGGCCAATCCGTATCTCTGTTACACGGCGTTGTTGATGGCGGGGTTGGACGGGGTGTTGAACAAGATCGAACCCGGCGAACCGATTGACAAAAACATGTATGAACTGCCGCCGGAAGAGATCGCCAAGGTGCCGCAGATTTGCGGCAGTCTGCCCGAGGCGCTCGATCACCTGGAGAAAGACCACGCCTTCCTCCTCAAGGGCGACGTCTTCACGAGCGATTTCCTCGACATGTGGATCAGCCACAAACGCAAGGAAGCCGACGCCCT
>DASPXS010000235.1:0-7950 GCA_035637175.1 Haliangiales bacterium
CGGTGCGGCGTAATAGGTGCGCAGTTCGTAGCAGAGGGTTTCTCCAGGCTGGCCGGCAGCACGCAGGGAAAGCGCGGTGACCGACCCGAGCAGGCCGAGGAACATAAGCAGGTTGTTCATAGTTTTGGTGAATGAAGACAGCAAGATGGCAAACCGAAAAGGCCCGCCAGTCAAAGCCAAAAATGCCCGCCGGAATGCCTGGAAGCCCATCAAAAAACTCCGTAGCGGCAGGCATCTTGCGCATCTTGCCTGCCGTCGAGCCCGGACATCCACCCTCCGCAGTGCGACGGAGGATTTGGTCCTGCCAGGAGAGTTGTCGCCTTTCTCTGGCGCCATCAACCGAGGAGAGTACCGTGCGACGGAGGAGGGTCCTGCCCGGCGAATCCGGGCTGGAACTGCGGGAATACGCCACCGATGTCGCGCGTTGGGTCCGGGCGGCAAGATGCCGCCCTCTACGGCAGCCAGGATGGCCGCCGCTACGTCTGGAGCCGTTCTATTGGACTTCTGACGGCAGGGAGCGTCGGTCAACGGAGGCCGAAGGCGATTGTGAATTGCGCGAGGTGCGAAGCATCCGGACGCGGCATTTACGCCGCTTGAGCGGCGCGGGCCCGGATCTCCCGAGGCCATTGACGGCTCAGTGTTGAACCAACCGGAGAGTCGTGTTCCGCTCGGTTGCTGCGCCGGCCCCATTCGGAATCTTTCCGGCTCTCAGCCGCGGACCAGGGCCGGCTTCCTCTTTGTTGCGGTCCAGGCAGACCCGCACGATTTGGATCAGGGCCTTGGGCGGGTACGGTTTGGGCAGGAAGTTGATTTCCTCCTCGAGCAGAAAATTGTTGCCCACCATATCCGTGCTGTAACCGCTGGAGAAAATGACTTTTAACGCGGGTTTATCGGCCAGGAGCGTTTCCGCCAGGTCCCGTCCGGTAACCCCTCCCGGCATGACCATATCGGTCAACAACAGGTCGAACTCTCCGGCGTGTTGTTCCCAGACCTCGAGCGCCTCGACGCCGGAAGCCGCTTCGACGATTTCGTATCCCTGCCTTCGCAACAGCTTGCTGGCCAGACCGCGCAGGGCGGCTTCGTCCTCAACCAGCAGGATCTTCTCGTCGCCGCGGCGTGGCACCGGGTTGAAGAAGGTTTCCGTTTGGCTGCCGGCGGGTTTGGTACCCTTTGGCAAAAATACTTTGAACGTGGTGCCCTTGCCGACTTCACTGGTCACTTCGATCCAGCCGTCGTGTTGTTTGACAATTCCGTACACCGTGGCCAGTCCCAAGCCCGTCCCTTTTCCCAGTTCCTTGGTGGTAAAAAACGGCTCGAAGATTCGCAGCAAATGTTCCTGCGGAATGCCGCACCCGGTGTCGGACACGCTCAGGCAGGCGAACTGCCCCGGGCGCGCTTCGGGATTATTCTGTCGATGCGCCTCGTCGATCTCCACCACCGACGCGCTCAAGGTGAGTTGTCCTCCTCGGATCATGGCGTCGCGGGCGTTGACCACCAGGTTCATGACAATCTGTTCGATCATCCCCAAATCCGCGTGAATGTAAACCGGTCTGGGGGAGAAATGAAATTGAACGGCGATGTCCTCGCCCACCAGTCGTTGCAACATTCGGCTCACGTTGCCGATGACTTCGTTGAATTCCAGCGACTGCGGTTGCATCACCTGTTTGCGGCTGAAGGCCAGCAGTTGCCGGGTCAGGTGGGCGGCGCGCTGGGCGGCGGTGGTGATCTGCTTGAGAGCATCCACCTTTTTCTTGCCCGGTTGTTCCTCGCCGTGCTCCTGGAGCAAGGCCGCGTAACCGAGAATGATGCAGAGCATGTTGTTAAAGTCATGCGCCAACCCGGCGGACAACTGACCCACCGCAGCCAGTCGTTCCTGCTGCATGATCGCCTGCTCCGCCCGCTTGCGTTCCCGCTCCGTGGCGGCGCGGACCGAGTAAATCTGCAGCATCGACTTGGTCAGCTCGGGTTTCAGCAATGGCTTTCGGTTCATCACCGCCACCAGGCCGATGGCGCGCCCAGTCGCGTCCCGGAGCGCGGTGCCGGTGAAACTTTCCGCCTTCATTCCGGCCAACCAACGATCGCCCGGAAATTGCGTCTGGATGCCTTGGGGACAACAAACCAGTTGTTCGCGGAGGACCAGTTCCGCCGGGCTGTTGGCCAGGTCGTACTCGCAAGTCTCCAGGAGCTTTCCGTCCGCGCACAGGGCAATGGTCTTGATGCTCTTGCCCTCCGGACCGGCAAGCTCTCCCACGTAGGCGTAGTCGGCTCCCAGGGCCTGCGCCAGGGACTTGACCAGCGAGCGGAAAAACTCCTCGCCCGTGGCCGCGGCGATTCCTTCGGCGACCTGGCGCAGTGCTGATTCGACCTCCTTGCGTTCGGCGATCTCGGCTTGCAGTTGCGCATTGGTCACCTGGAATTGCTCGGTGCGAAGGCCGACGATCTTTTCCAAATCGTCCACTTTGATCCGGGCCTGCTGCAACAATCGCCATTTTTGTGTCAGCGCGATGGCCAGTTGCTGCACTTCGACATTGTCAAAGGGTTTCTTGAGGATGACCAAGCGGTCGGAGTGGCCCAGCTTGGACACCATGTCGTCCCAGGAATAATCGGAATGAGCGGTGCAGATGACCACCTGCAGGTCCGGATAGGCCTCCCACAGTTTGGCCGTGGTCTCAATGCCGTCCCACCCGGGACCCATGCGCACATCCACAAACGCCATGGCGTAGGGTTCGCCCGATTCCATGCTTTGCCGGAGCAGGTGCAACCCGTCCTGACCTTGAAAGGCCGAGTCGATCCGGAAGACCTGGCGGCGGGCGGGCGGCGTCGGCTCCCCGAACAACATGGCTTCCCGCTCCTCCAGGACCTCGCGACCGGGCTGATCGGAGTCGAGAATCTTGCGAAAGTCCTCATGAATGGCGCGGTTATCATCGATCACCAGGATGCGCTGCCCGTAAATAGTGTTGGGCGGGTTCATGGCGCACCTCGTTCCGGCGGCTGATCAGGCAGGACCAGCGTGAAAACCGCTCCCAAACCCGGCCCGTCACTATGAGCTGTCAACGCGCCGCCCATCTCCTTCGCAGCGAGCGAGCACGTATGCAGTCCGAAGCCGTGCCCATCCACCCGCGTCGTAAAGCCTCGCGTGAAAAGACGGCCCAGATTCTCGCGGGGAATGCCGACGCCATTGTCTAAAACCTGAATAATGGTGCCGTCCTTTCCATACCTGGAAATGCGGACACTCACCAGTTTATCCGTACGACGTGATTCGTCGCAGGCATATTTGGCGTTGCGGATGAGATTGACCAGGATTTGCAAGACCGTGTGTTTGTCAACGACGATGGTGGGGTCATCCTGATATTCGCGCGCCACCTGCACCTCATGGCGTGTCAGCGCCGAGGAATTCATGCGCAGGGCGTCCTCCACGATGTCACTGGTCTTGACCGCCATGCTCAGGCCGGAGAGTTTGGCATAGTCCTGCTGCATGACCACGATTTCCTTGATGTGCTCGATGTTCTTAATCAGCGAATCCAGCTCGCTCAGCACGGTCCCCTGTTCCTTCCTCAAATGTTCCGCCAGGTCCTTCAGATAACCGGGCAACTGCTTTCCTCGATCGTCTGCCATCAGGAATTTCTCGTCGTCCGCGTGCTCGGAAAGCAAGGCCGCCACTTTGCCCACCGCCAGCACCTTGGATTTCTTGACGTGCTCGCACACCAGGGTCGCCGAGACATTCACGCTGTTGAGCACATTGCCGACGTTATGGAGCACGCCGGTCGCCACCTCCGCCATGCCCACCCGCCTCGAGGCCTTGACCAGTTCGTGATGGGCGGTAAACAGCTCCTTCTCGGCGCGCTTCCGTTCGCTGACATCCCAAAAAACGGCCTGAATACCGATGGGCCGGCCTTCGGAATCGAACAGAGGGGTCTTTATCATCAGCACGGAAATCTTGCCCCCCATCGGCGTCGGAAAACTCTGTTCGGTCTCGATCTGTTTGCGGGCGGCCAACAATTGTTCATCTTCGCGGCGGAACTTGACCGCCAGCTCGACGGAAATGAGCTCGTGATCGGTTTTGCCGACAATCTCCGCCGCCGGCCTGCCCAGGGTGGCGCAAAACGCCCGATTGGCGAACGTGTATTTTCCCGCCAGGTCCTTGCGAAAGATGTTTTGCGGCACGGTCTCGACCAGCGAGTGATATAAATCCTCTGATGCACGCAATGCCTCCTCCGTGAGGCGCCGCTCTTTGACCTCCTTTTGCCGTTCGGCGACTTCTTTTTGCCGTTCGGCGGCTTCCTTTTTCAACTGCTGGTTGCTGGCGGAGAGATCCACGGTCCGTCGTTCGAGATCGCGGTTGGCGATGTTAAGCTTGCGGACCATGAAAGAAATACCAACCAACAACACCACGCAGAAGGGCAACAAACCGTAAATGGTAAAGCTGGAATCCTGTTCCGAATAATACTCCGGCTTGTTCAATTTCGGAACCTTGTTCTCGACATGTCCGGTCTGCAAAGCGGCCAGTTGCGCGCTCGACGTTTCGAACACCCCCGCGTAGCCCTCGGCAGACCCGGGATCCATCGCGGGCCCAACCTGGGGGACGACCACAACCTCAGGCCGTTGTTCCTGGCCAGAACTGGAAACTTCGGCCGGCTCGGCCGCCGCCGCTCCCAGACTGAACATCAACAGCCACGCGGCTATTGCCGCTTTGACTGGAAGCGTCTGGTTCGATTTGCCTGGGATCATTTTCAGGTAGTTTTTTGGCGGCTCCCGCAAGGAGTTCTTTCGCCGGAGAACGTCATTTTGTGCGCCGATTTCAATTCGATCTGTACTGAGACACCTGTCTCATTCTGTATTCCATTTTTGAGTCAAGAGCAGCTATCATGCTAATTCATTTCCGCGGCTGATCTCTGCCCGGGCCATCCACCGCAAGACTCACGCCGCGGACCGGACCGCCCGAGGGTCGCCGATCTCGTTCAATGCGTTGGAGATGGAGTTATCCGACCCCGCGTCCCGGCGATCGTCCTGAGATTTCAGGACGGGGCGGCGCCAAACCTCTTTTCCAGTTTCCAAGCTCAAGTTTTTGTTCTTCAATTGGAACCAACGTGCTTTCCGAGCAGAAGAGCGGACCGACGGACACCCTGGGCCTGATCGCGGGCAACCGGTCGCTGCCGCTGCAGTTCGCGCGGCAGGCGCGGAGCATGGGTGTGAAGCGGTTGGTCGCAGTCGCCTTTGAGGGCGAAACCAACCCCGACCTTGCCGGGCTGGTGGACGAGGTCGTCTGGCTGAAAGTCGGCCAGCTATCCAAAATGATTTCGACCTTCACGGAGCGTGGTGTGAAACAATGCGTTATGGTCGGCCAGATTGCGCCGAAGAATCTGTTCGACGTCCGTCCCGACCTCCGCGCGCTGGCGCTGCTGCTCCGATTGAAAGAGAAAAACGCGCACACGATCTTTGGCGCCATAGCCGACGAGCTGGGCAAAGACGGCGTGGAATTGATCGAGGCGACACCGTGGCTCAAACCCCTGATGCCCGACAGCGGTTTTCATCTCGGCCCGAAGTTGTCCGACGGCCAGCGGGCGGACGTGCAGTTGGGCTTTCGCATCGCCAAGGAACTCGCGCGTTTGGAAATCGGGCAGACGGTGCTCGTCAAAAACGGCACGGTGCTCGCCCTCGAGGCATTGGAAGGCACCGACCGTTGCCTCGCGCGCGGCGGCGAGTTGGCGGGCAAGGAGGGCGGCGCGGTGGCGGTGAAAGTCGCAAAGACAAATCACGATATGCGCTTCGATATCCCGTGCATCGGCGCAAAAACGCTGGAGATCTGCGCGAAAGGCGGCATCGCGGTGCTCGCGCTCGAAGGGGGAAAAACCCTGCTGCTGGAGGAGGAGGAAGTAAAACGAATCGCCGCCAGGCATAAAATTGCGCTCACCACGGTGACCTGAGCGCGGGACTTGTCAGAAACCCGGCATTGCGTTTCACTCCGTCATGCTTACGGCGCACGAATTGATCGGTTTTATGTCTCCTCAATTGGCCGCGGAGATTCTGGAACACGCCTACTCGTCCGACAAAGAGCTTTACAAGGCCACGCTCGCCGCGGTCGCCCAGGCGCGCAAAGTGCGGCCGCTATTCCTGGAACGCCACCCGCGCGCCGAACGTCATGTCGCCATGCTGTCCACCCTCAGCCGTCCGGCGATGGAACCCGCCGCCGGCGGTCTGCTGCGCGGCTGGCTGTTGAAAAAACACACCGCGCTCCTGACCGATTTTCTCGACGCGCTCGGCCTGCCGCACAAAGAGGGCGTCGTCGAAGAATTGCCGCAGACGATGGACGATGCGAAGCTCCGTTCGGCCGTCGAAACGATCCTCGCGAAACACCCGCAGGAAGTCGTCATCGTTTATTTGCACGCCTTCTATGAGATGAACGAGGCCCGCTGGCCAAACCTCAAAGCCCTGCTGGAAACCGAACCGCGGTTGCAGTTCGGCAGTTGATTCCCCCCTCCCGGCAGCGCTGCGCTGCTTCTGCGGGCCAGCGCGCGAGCGGCACCGCCCTTGACCGGGCTCTTTCTTGAACGGGGTGATTCAATTCACGACGTACGCCACGTAATAACGCTGCGTCGATTTGCTGGCTGCCTTGTCCGTCCACGAGGTGGCCGTGCTCGTGGCGGTGATGTTGCCGCTCAAATCGGTCCAGGTGGCATCCGACAAACTGTTCTTGTACGCCACGCGATAGGTTTTGCCCGGCGCGCTGGCCCACGTGATGGTTACGCTGGTTCGCGTGGCCTTGATCGAGGTGACGGTCACGCTGTTGCCGGCGATCGTGACCGCGGCGCTGCTCGGTGAACCGACCGTGTAGGCCGCGTTCGCGGACAATGTCAGCGTCGCCGTTTTCGAGCCGACGTAGTTGGTGGCCGGCTTTGGCGTCACCGTGATCGTGGCTGAAGCCGCCCCCCCCGGAATCGTCACCGAAGCCCCCAGCGAGTTGTAGTCCGTCCCGTTCACAGCCGTTCCACCCGGCGAATAATTCACCGCGAGGGCGGACGCCGTGCTTCCGGAACGCGTAATGGTGAAGGCGCCGTTGTCCGGGCCGACCCGCGACGCATTGGCGTCCGTGGCTGCCACCGTGATCGTCGGCAAGGTGACGGGCGTTGAATTGCTGACCGTAATCACGACCGGCGCCGAGGTGGTTTGATTGCCCGCCGCGTCGCGCGCCACCGCTGTCAAGGTATGCGATCCGTCCCCAACTGTCGTCGTGTTCAGCGTCACACTGTAAGGCGCGCTGGTGTCTTCGGCACTCAGGTTGGCGCCGTCGAGTTTGAATTGCACGCCGGCGACACCCACGTTATCGGACGCATTTGCCGACACGGTCACCGCGACGTCGGAAACCGTTGTTCCGTTGGAAGGCGAGGTGACGGAGACGGCGGGCGGGGTGAGGTCGGGGCCGCCGGAATTATTTGGAGCCGCCAGGACAATGTGGTTCACCGAGACGGGTGCGATGACCAGGGACGCGCCGGCGGCAGGCAGGGCTACCGCTTGCGTCTGAATCGGCTCCGGCCCCGAGACACCCAGAGGGTTGCTGTCACTGTAGCTTGCGCCCCGGAGCTGCTTCCAACTGATGACGTTCCACTTCTCGAAGCCTGAGAGCATCGCGGTATCCGTCAAGCTCTGATTGACGACAAAGAGGTGGATGTTTCCCGTGGCGGGATCGCGTAGGACGCGCACGATCGCCCAGGGAAATTGGACGGCCCGGCCCAAATTGTCGGTAGTCGAGCCCATAACGCTGGCGTAGGTGTTGTCCAAATAATCATAGCTGTTGAATTCCTGGGCCATTTGATAGACGTAGAACATCGGCGTGCGGGTGACATAGCCGTTCCTGACCTGGAGATCCGCCGTCGCGAAGCCTTCGCCGAGGAGCGTCCAGCCGGAATCCCAGGCGATGTTCTGGCGCATGGATTCGGCCAGCCACCCGGCCCA
>DASPXS010000236.1:0-3447 GCA_035637175.1 Haliangiales bacterium
TCGCCTGGCTTTGAGCGTACGCCGTGGCCGCTTGCTGCTGCATTTTTGCGCCGTGCCGAATCAACGCGGTGACGATGGGCGAGGGAACACCGATGTCGTGGAGTTGGACGATTTCTTCGGCGTTGAGGTGATACGGCACACTGGAATTCTCCACATAATTCAAAATGACGTCCGTCTCAACCCCGCCCTGATACATCTTCACCACCTCGTCCACGCCAAAAGAGAGCCTGGCGGCTTTTTTGACCCCATTGGGTTTGGCTGGTTCGGCGCGCGGCTCGGCCGGGTCGCCTTGCTTCGCTTCCGTCGATGCCGCATCCGGGCCGGAATTCGTATTGGCCTTGGCAAGTTCGCCCCGTGTCGCCGGAAGCAACGTCGCGCCGGTCAGCACGGCCAAAATCACAAAGAAGGTGGATGTTCGCTTTTTCATAGGTCGCTCCATTCAGCTCTCGTCCGGGAACCTCATAAATTCAATGACTGCAGGAACCGTCCTTAAATTATGCTCTCGTTCCTAATTATGCAAGTGAACCTGACTGACGGCGATGAGGGCGACAATTTTGGAGACGATGCGATCAAAACAGGGTAATCAATCGGAGCATCAACCCACAGCATCGGCTCAATCAGAACCCATCAGACATGAACCCGCTGCTCAAGCCTGCGCCAACCGAAAAGCCTGCCTCCGGCGGCACCCGGTTGCCGTCCCCATGGGCGCACGCGATGCACCAGCCTGTCTTCTACGCGTTTCTGGTCTGTTTCGCTCTCCTTTGGCTGGCGTTGATGATTGACCATTCGTTCGCCGAAGATTGGCACCGTCTGGAAGGCCTGTTCTGGCTGCTCGCCGCCGCGACTTCGCTGGTCGGATTGGCGCGGTATCTGCCCGGGCAAAACGTGCTGATGGCGTCAACGCTCCTGGCCGCAATTTCCTTTGCTGTCGCGGCCCTCGCGCAAAAAACCGGCATCCCCTTCGGCCCGCGCACTTACACCGGAACGTTCGGCGCAAAGATTCTCGGCGTGCCGTGGCAGGTCCCTCTGTTGTGGCTGACGATCATTGTCAACGGCCGCGGCGTGGCGCGACTCATGATGCGACCGTGGCGCGAGACGCCCTACTACGGCTTCCGGGTCATGGGCCTCACCGGCGCTCTGGCGGTGGCGTTTGACGCCGCCCTGGAACCATTTGCCACGCGGGTGAAGCGTTATTGGTTTTGGGAACCGCACGCGAGCGTGCTTGCCTGGTATTCGGCGCCTTGGATGAATTTCCTCGGCTGGTTCGTCATCACGCTGGGGATTCTCGGCTTCCTCACGCCGTGGCTCATCGACAAGCGGCCGGTTCAACAACCGATAGATTATCATCCGCTCGTGCTCTGGCTGTTGCTGAACTTCCATACCGCCACCGGCAACGCGCTCGGGCAAATGTGGCCCGCGGTTGTCTTCAGCCTTGTCGTCAACGCGATTGCGACCGTTTGCGCCGTGCGCGGCGCGCGTTGGTGAACCGAACCTTTCCTGAAATTGAACTCCTGTTGACCGCGCTTTACGAGGCCGGAAGAGACACCCTGGGGACAATGACGAAGCCCGAATGACGAATGCCAAAGGAAATCCGCAGTCCAAATGACGAATGGAACAGCGCCTGACCCGCCGGTTCGTGTATTCCGTCTTCTTCAGTCATTCGACATTCATCGCTCGGATTTCAGGTCGTTTCTTGATCAACCACACTTCCGCCACCTGACAGCCGCGGCCGTTGTCGCCCAGACCCGGCTCGCGAAACCAGCTCAGTGTCAGTTCGCCGTTCTTCGTCGCTTCCGCCGGAAGGTTGAACTCCAGCGGCCAGGGCGGAATTTTCTTTGTCATGAAGGGATGAATTTCGACGGTGTCGTTCGCGACCAGCCGAATCTTGCGGTTTGGCAAATCGCTGGCGTACACCACGCGGAGTTGGTAATGCGCCGCGGAGTCGAGGCCCCGATAACGCAGTTGGAGCGCTTCATCATAGAGCGACGTCGCGTTGTTCCACCACGAAATGCGCCCGCCTTTGTAACCAAAATCCACCAGGGCCGAGCGCAAAAACGCCGGGTCCTTTTCAAAACCCGGCCCCCTGACCAGGTGTGGCTGCCGGAGCAAATTGCCCGGGTCATCGTAAAAACTTCCGGCGCCAGGGTCGGTCCAGTGCACGATTTTATCGATGCGTTTGAGGCGGTCCCGCTCGTCAGACAAACCGCGAATCTCGGCAAACTGTTCTTTCAACCAGAGCCGGTCATTCAACGGCACGTCGATATTGTCCAGGTTCGCGCCGCGGTCCACGGCTATGGCCCGATAAAGCGGCACGCTCAATTGCATTCCAATGCTGTGGTAGAGCGCCTCCGCCAACTGGAAAACGCGGGCGCGCCAATCGCTCGAGACGCGATCGGTCACCGCGCGCTCCAGAATGGACTCCGCCTCCGACATCGCCCGTCGGGAACCGAGTTTTTGCGCGGAGCGAAGTTTCGCCAGGGCCTTTTCCTCCAACCCATGTTCGTAAACCAGGCGGCGTCCCGTGTAGGCGTCGTAATAGGCCCGATAAAGCGCCTGTTGAAACCGCCAGTTGTTCCGCAGTGCCGGCGATGCGGACTGCTCCATGCTCTGAAACATCTTGAGCGTGGCAAAAACGCTGTCATTCGTCAGCAGCGCGCCCTGCCAGTTTCTCTCCAAGGCCAGCAAACCTTGCGCGAATTCTTCGGTATAACGGTCGCCGATGAAGTAGCGGCTGTATTCGCGCAGCACGTTGGTCACGTTCGCGCCCGGGTCCCAGCCAAGCGCGCTCCAAATGGTCTTGTTCACGTCGTCGTTGCAACCCTCCGAGTAAGTCAGGAAACCGATCGTGTCAGGCTGCGTCTGCCGGAAGATGGCCGCCTGGCCGACGGGACGCGGGTTGATCGGCTCGCGCCCTTCCGTCGCCGCAAAGGCCGAATCCCAGTCGGGCACGGGATATTCGCAGCGCAAGGAATGCGTGATGTCCGAATTTCATGTCGCATATGCAACACGAATCTGTCCGAGCGCTTTGTACGGTCCATGGAGAGAACTACCCGAACCCTTAACGCGCCTTGCGTACCTGAGCCGCGGCGGCTCCGTAGTGGCACAGCCGTCCCGGCTGCCTGTACGGGCGTTTCGCCCCCAAAAGATTTCCGGGCGCCACACCCCGTGGCGATTCCCACTTTGCGGATAATTCAATCCAGATGTGAAGCGTCCGCGGCCAGCACGTCTGCTGATTGCGGTCGCCGCGTCAGTTTCAGCCTTGCTACGCGCGCTCCATCCATCTGCTGGACGCGCAATTCATACGCTCCCAGCATCAGTGTGTCGCCTTCATTCGGGAAACCGCCGAGTCGCTGTGTCACCAGGCCGCTGGTGGTGGTGACGCCTTCCTCCTGCAGGGGTTCGCCGACCACGTCCGCCAGTTCGTGCAACGGCAGCGCGCCATCCACT
>DASPXS010000237.1:0-14400 GCA_035637175.1 Haliangiales bacterium
CCCACGCGTGCAGCGCAGGCGTGCTGAGCCATTGGGCGGTGGTGAGTGGGCGACAGGTTTGGATATCGGCATCACGACGTAGCGCTGGCGTCCCCGCCTGCGGATTCTGGCGGCGTCCCGCCGCCATGAGAAATCGTTGGAGTTTGTGTCGCACTTGTTCCTCGCACCGGGACGGTGCTGGAACTCGCAGCCGAGGACGGCTCTACATACCATCGGCAACCGGATTGGTTGGGCACTGGGCATGGGCTAGAGCAAATCCATTAACTGAAAATAACTCCGTCTTGATTTACAAAGCAATCCGCCCGATCGGCAGACGCTCGCGGCAGCCGATTAGCCGCGGTAACCCGCCGGCAAGTCGCGCTTATACCTGCGTCCCGCGCATTGACGTTCTTCCTCGCAAATCATTAGATTGCCTGACTTTCGGCTGGCCGAAGACCGGCTTCCGACGGCTTCGGCAAAAACTGAATGAATATCGTCTCGAACCTGTTCACATCCTCGCTCGGCGGGAAATACATCATGGCCCTCAGCGGCGCCGCGCTGTTCCTCTTCGTCATCGGACATCTGCTGGGGAACCTGCAAATTTTTCTCGGCCCCGACCAGATCAACGCCTACGGACACTTCCTTCAGACAACTCCCGAGATCCTCTGGCCGGCGCGCGTCGGACTGCTCGCGATGGTGATTCTTCATATCTGGGCGGCGGCGACGCTCGCGGCGGAGAACAAGGCCGCGCGTCCGGTTCCCTATGCAAATTGGAATCCCACAGTCGCCAGCTACGCCTCACGCACGATGTTGATGAGCGGTTTGGTCATCGCCACGTTTGTGATTTATCATTTGCTCCACTTCACGGTGCAGGCCAAAACCATCAATTTCACCGGACAGGATTTTGTTGCGTTCCAGGACGCCAAAGGTCGGCACGATGTTTATCGCATGATGATCGCCGGCTTCTCACAACCGTTGGTCTGCGGCTTTTATGTTCTGGCGGTGGGACTGCTTTGCCTGCATCTCGGGCACGGTGTCGGCGCCATGTTTCAATCCGCCGGATTCAAAAACGAAGTTTATGGCCCCTGGATTGATCGCTTTGGCAGAGTCGCCGCTTGGCTGATCTTCTTCGGTTACATCTCCATTCCCATCGCGGTCCTGCTCGGCTATGGAAAGGAGTTCAAGTGAAGCTCAGGGCTCGCAAGACGAAGCAGCGCCGGACGCCAAGCTCCATTTCAACCGCTTGGCAGTCGTCATGGGAGTCTGGGCCGTGGCATCTCCTTGATGTTTGGAGCTTGGGACCTGGGATTTGTCTGGTGTTTGGTGTTTGGTGTTTGGTGATTTGTAAACGGCTGCCATGAAACTCGACGCAAAAATCCCCGGCGGTCCGCTCGCTCAGAAATGGGACAAACACCGCTTCGAGATGAAGCTGGTCAACCCGGCCAACAAACGGAAGTTCGACGTCATCGTGGTCGGCAGCGGGCTGGCCGGAGGCTCGGCGGCGGCGACGCTGGCCGAGCTCGGGTACAACGTCAGGTGCTTCTGCTTCCAGGACAGTCCGCGCCGGGCGCACAGCATCGCCGCGCAGGGCGGCATCAACGCCGCGAAGAATTATAAAAACGACGGCGACAGCATCTACCGGCTGTTCTACGACACCATCAAAGGGGGCGATTTCCGCGCGCGCGAGGCCAACGTCTATCGGTTGGCCCAGGTGAGCGTGAACATCATCGATCAGTGCGTGGCGCAAGGCGTGCCCTTCGCCCGTGAATACAGCGGCTACCTCGACAATCGTTCCTTCGGCGGCGCGCAGGTTTCGCGGACGTTTTACGCTCGCGGACAAACCGGCCAGCAATTGTTGCTGGGCGCCTACCAGGCGCTCAGCCGGCAGATCGGCCTCGGCACCGTGAAAATGTTTCCGCGCACCGAAATGCTCGACCTGGTCGTCATCGACGGCCACGCCAAAGGCATCGTCGTGCGCGACCTGGTCACCGGCGGGATCTCCTCCCACGCCGGCGACGCCGTGGTGCTCGCCACCGGCGGGTACGGCAACGTCTTCTTTCTCTCAACCAACGCCAAGGGCTGCAATGTGACGGCCACGTGGCGCGCCTACAAAAAAGGCGCCGCGTTTGCCAACCCTTGTTACACCCAGATTCATCCGACGTGCATTCCCGTCAGCGGCGAACATCAATCGAAGCTGACCCTGATGTCCGAGTCCCTCCGCAACGACGGCCGCGTCTGGGTGCCCCGGCGAAAGGACGACTGTCCGAAAACTCCGGGCCAGGTCCCGGAGACGGACCGCGATTATTATTTGGAACGCAAATACCCGAGCTACGGCAACCTCGCGCCGCGCGACATCGCTTCGCGCGCCGCCAAGGAAGTGTGCGACCAAGGCCGCGGCGTGGGCCCGGGCGGACGCGGTGTTTACCTCGACTTCGCCGACGCCATCAAACGCCTCGGCGAAGACAAAATCCGGGAACGCTACGACAATCTTTTCGACATGTACGAGAAGATCACCGGTGAGAACGCGTATCGGACGCCCATGCGCATTTACCCGGCGGTCCATTACACGATGGGCGGACTGTGGGTGGATTACCATCTGATGAGCAACATCCCCGGCCTGTTCGTGATCGGCGAGGCGAACTTCTCCGACCACGGCGCCAATCGCCTGGGCGCCAGCGCGCTGATGCAGGGCCTCGCGGACGGCTATTTCGTACTGCCCTACACCATCGGTCATTACTTCGCCTCCTCGAACCAACCGAGACCTTCGGCCAGCCACGCCGAGTTCAAAAAGGTCGAGGAAGATATCCGCGTCCGCGCGGGAAAACTGCTTTCGGTCAAAGGCCAACGCACGGTCACGAGCCTGCACCGTGAACTGGGCAAACTGCTTTGGGAAAAGTGCGGCATGGCACGCAACGCCGCCGGCTTGAAGGAGGCGCTGGGTCGCATCCCCGCGCTGCGCGAGGAATTCTGGAACAACGTCAACGTCACGGGCGAGAACGGCGAGTTGAACCAGAACCTGGAGTATGCCGGGCGCGTCGCCGACTTCATGGAATTCGCCGAACTGCTTTGCCTCGACGCGCTGCACCGAAACGAATCCTGCGGCGGCCATTTCCGCGAGGAATACCAGACCCAAGACGGCGAGGCCCGGCGCGACGACGAACAATTCGCCTACATCGCCGCCTGGGAATACCAGGGGCCGGACAAACCCCCGGCGCTGCACAAGGAGCCGCTGGCTTATGAGGAAGTCCACATGAGCACACGGAGCTACAAGTGAGATGGATTTGACTCTCAACGTTTGGCGGCAAAAAAACGCGAGCGACACTGGCCGCTTCCTGACCTACGAGGCGAAGAACATCCTTCCGGACATGTCGTTGCTCGAAATGCTCGATGTGGTGAATGAGGAACTCATCGCGCGCGGCGAGGACCCTATCGCTTTCGACTCCGACTGCCGCGAAGGCATCTGCGGCACCTGCTCGCTCGTCATCAACGGCATTCCCCACGGCGGCCAGAAAGGCACGACCGCTTGCCAACTGCACCTGCGGCATTTCCGGGACGGCGACACGATCACCATCGAGCCGTGGCGCGCCCGGGCGTTCCCGGTAATCCGGGACCTCGTGGTCGATCGTACCGCGCTGGATCGCATCATCCAGGCTGGCGGCTTCATCTCGGCTTCCACCGGCGGTGTGCCCGATGCCAACGCCATCCCCGTTCCCAAGCACGATGCCGACCGCGCCATGGACGCCGCGCAGTGCATCGGCTGCGGCGCGTGCGTGGCCGCGTGCAAGAACGCCAGCGCGATGCTTTTCGTTGCGGCGAAGGTGTCCCACCTCGGCCTGTTGCCGCAAGGCAAAGTGGAAAAGGACCGGCGCGTCGCCAACATGGTCAAGGCGATGGACGCCGGGGGTTTCGGCAACTGCACGGTCACCGGCTCGTGCGAGGCGGTGTGTCCAAAGGAAATCAGCCTGCATTTCATCGCCCGGATGAACCGTGATTACGCCCTGGCGCTACTGAAGGGGTCCTGACAGCCCGGTCGCCATACCTAGGCTTTCTCCGGCCTTGGTTCATGGCCGGCTTCTAACCGCGATATTTCCCGGCGCGGCAAAGCCGCAACCGAATCGTCCTAGTCCTCCTTCTCGTCCTCGTCCTCGACTGTTGCGCGGCCGATTACGAGGACGACGAGGGCCCTCGGCGCATTTGCCTGGCTTCAACTGGCCAAAGCCACCGGGTTCGAATTCGGCTATGCCGCCTGGGCCATTGGCGGGCTGGTGGGAGGGGCGTCCCGGTTGTTCGCGCCCCGAGGACACTATTGGCTTGGGCCGACCGCGGCGCTGGCGGCCTTTCTCTCGATCGGCGGAGGCCAGGTGCTCGTCACCAAATGGTTGCTGGACGAAGAGATTAATCGGACCTTGCCCATCGCTTACGAACAGGAACGGAGCTTCGCGAAAGAGGCCGTCGAAGCGGAATCGGACGGCGATCTTCGCGACTGGTTGATCAAATACGGCGTCAGCGCCGAAGCACCCGCCGGGGGCCGCCAGGGAACGATACCCATGGAAGCAATGTGACCCGGAACCCTGCGACATTTAAATGATCCGATCGGATCATTTAATGTCGCGGAGGCCAAAAGCAGGTTCAGGCGTTTGCCACGGGGTCAGGAGTCCTGAGGCTCAAACGACCGTCGCCCGGCCGCTTCCCTTCGTCAGGTCGCCGATCACCCACGCTTTGTGCCGCTGCGCGCGAATGAATCCCAGCGCTGCGTCCGCGATTTCCGGCGCAACGATCGCCACCATGCCAATGCCCATATTGAAAACCTGATACATCTCTTCCTCCGAGACGCCGCCGTTGGCCGCGATGATCTGGAATATCGGCAGCACTTCCCATGAGCCTTTGCGGATGATCGCATCGCAGTTCTGCGGCAATACCCGCGGGATGTTATCGATGAATCCCCCGCCGGTGATGTGGGCCAGGCCCTTGATCTTGATGGCTCGTGCCGGCGCGTCAGCAGACCGCCGCTGATCCTTGCGGCGAGAGCCCGCCGCACTCTGCCGAGATGCCGCTGGGCCGCGCGGGTTGAATTTTTTCAGCAATGCCTGCACGAGCGGGCCGTAGCTGACGTGCACTTTGAGCAATTCGTCTCCGATGGTGTTTCCCAATTCAGCCACGCGGCTGGTCGGCTTGAGGTTCATCTGCTCGAAAAAAATCTTTCGCGCCAGCGAATAGCCGTTCGTGTGCAGGCCACTCGAGGCGATACCGATGACGGCATCGCCCGGCGTGATGGATTTGCCGTCGAGCATCCGCGATTTCTCCACGACGCCGACGACGGTGCCGCTCAGGTCGTATTCGCCCGGCTGATAAAACCCGGGCATCTGCGCGGTCTCGCCGCCGATGAGCGCGCAATGGTTTTCCGCGCAAGCCTTGGCGAAGCCCCGGATTATTTCGCTAAAGACGTGCGCTTCGAGTTTGCCGGTGCCAAGGTAATCGAGAAAGAAGAGCGGTTCGGCGCCCAGTACCGCGATGTCGTTGACGCAATGGTTGACCAGGTCCTGGCCGATCGTGTCGTGCCGGTTCATCGCGAAGGCGATCTTCAGCTTGGTGCCGACGCCATCGACGCTCGAAACGAGCACCGGTTGCCGGTATTTCCTCGTGTCGAGCGCGAACAGCCCGCCGAATCCGCCCACCTTGCCGAGCACCTCCCGGCGGCGGGTCGCGGCGAGCAGTTGCGGAAGCGTGGCTTTGACGCGATTGCCCAGGTCAATGTCAACACCGGCGCGAGCGTAGGCTTTTTCTTTCATTGGTTGCGGCGACACGTTGTGAAAATCCCTGGTGATGGGCAGGAGAACAAAGCCGTCGGTTTCCAAAAAATGCTGCCAGAGACGTCACTGCGGCAAAAGGAAAAAACGATGAAGTATTCCCTTGCCGGTACTCTGCCGAGCGCCCGTTAGCCGATCGAGGGCGATGCTTCGTCCGTTGATTCGGTCACGGCGGCCGGCGGCGGCGCAGGCTCTGCGCTTTCTGTCCCTTCCGAGGCCGGCTGCGGTGCAGGCATTGAGGGAGCTGTTTCCGGTGCCGCTTCCGGCGGCGAACCCGGCCCGGCGTTGGCAGTGGCAGGAAAACCCGCGGAATCCGCGGGAGTTTCCGCACCCGACTCCTTGCCGGTTTCGGCCGGCTTTGCTTCCGTTTTGGGCGGCTTCGGAGCCGGCTTCCGGGCGGTCTCAATTCGTCCGTTGGCAAACTCAAGCACGTGACCCTGATGAATCAACCAATGCAAATCCGCAATCATCGCGGTCTGTTCCTGTGTCGGCTCATGGAGGTCGCCGGGCGATATCGGTGCGGCCGCCGAACTCGCCGGCACCGCCGCGACTGGCTCGCCGGTCGGCCCGCCTTCTGCCGGCGCAGGCAACGGCGGAGCGGCCGCCGGAGCGGGTGAGGGCACCAGCGCTTCAATCAATTGCCGGCGCGTGCAACCGGGATGCGCGTCGATGTAATCGACGATGCGTTTGACTCCTTCGGACACGGGCGTCGATTCCAGATCGAGGTAATGCGGCCGGGCGACCGCCACGTGCGTGATGGTCCTGTTGACCTTGAAAAATTGCAGGCCGTGCGCGGCCAACTGCTGGCTCAACGTGGTGACGACTTTGAGCGGGAACCGCTGCTGTTCGTCCCAGGCCCGCCGCAGCAACTGGCGCAACGCCGGCGTCGGCAACTGCTGCGCCGCCGTGCCGAGCAATGTATGCGATTCGACCGGGCGAATGATGTTGCCCAGGTGCACCTCCCGGAAGTGTCGTTCCACCTCTTCGCGGGAGCCGAGCCTTTTTGCCTCAGCCACGTTGAGGCAACTGTATTCCGTCTTCCAGCTCTGGTCGTCGATCCATTGCTTTACGATCGCCTCGTCTCTCACGATTCTGACCTTTGACTTGTAAGCATCGAAGGGCATCCGGGAAAACCGCTCCGCGTGCAGCTTGCGCAGCTTGTTCTGGTAATCGTGATAGTTCGGCGGGCCGAGGATCGCGCCGCTCAAACTGCACTGCGCGACGAACGTGTAGGTTCCTTTGGGCGGTTCCGTGGGCGTGCGCTCGGCCAGGTAAAAGGTGTCGAAATGTTTCCGCAAAACGTGTTCCACGGCGTCCTGATCGGAAAGCCAGAGCGTATCGTCCAGGTTGCACACCCGGAGCGGCTGGGTGACCTGGCCCTCGGGCTTCTTCACCGCGCCGAACGTGACGCGGTATCGGTCCGGCCGTTTCAAGATCAAATGGGCAATGTCAAAAACCGGATACGCGCGACCGGTCAGCCTGATTTGCCGGGCGAGCGATTCGACCCCTTTCTCTTCCGGCACGAACGACACCGTGACATCCGGCAATGGCGGGGCCGCTTCCCGTTTCTCCTCGCCCCGCGGCCGATCGAACCGCCCGCCCGCCTCGCGCCGGTCCGCGCCCGCGCGTGCCTCGCCAGGCCTGCGCTGTCGGCCAAAACCGCCTTCCTCGCGTTGCCGCCGCTCGGGCCGCTCGGGCCGGTTGCCACGCCCTTCGCGGCGCTCGCGCCCGCGGGGACCGGCATCGCCTTCGCCCTGGTATTTGGCGTAGCGATTGGCGTCCGGGGACTGCTTGGCCCAAGCGGGCAGGAGCTGCAGTTCCAGGTCTTCCAGATCAAAACTGGTGTCGGGCGAATTACTCATGCGATCAAATCAGCGTGTCTCGAACAAACTGGACCTTTAGAATGAATCGCTCTGTAGTCGAATGCAAGCGTCAGGATAGCAATTCAGCGCGCCGCACCGGATTATCTTTTTCCGCGAAACTCCTTCATCAACCGGAGCATTTCTTCGCGAATCGCAAAAAGTTCAGCGCGCGCAGCCGCCACGGTATCGGCCGGCAGCAAATTCTTTGGCGCCACCTGCTCCAGCGCGGCCTGCGCGGCGTGCAGGTGGTTCAGCGCGCGCTTCAGATAGGCGACCATGAAGGGCCCTTCGCGCAAGTCGCGGCCATAGCCGAGACTGTCCAGAGCGCCGGCGAGTTTGGCGCCGGTGATCTGGTATTCGTTCACCAGCCGGGCGAGGTCATCGTCCTCCGTTTTGCCGAGGCCGAGCTCTTTGCATGTGCGCCACAGGGAAATGCCGCCGTTGAACGCGCGGAGCGAGAGGGGATGCTTGATGTGGCCATGCTTGTCCCGAACCCAATCCACTCCTTCGGTGGCGGGATCAGGTTGGGGCGGATTTTCGGCCGCTTCAGCGCAGATACGATTGATTTCGTCAACGTCCAGCGTGGCGTCTTCGCCGGCGTCGAAGTCGCCTGACTCGGCCTGGCTGCCTGCTTCCGCATCCGCGGCGGACGGGCGCTCGCCGGCAGCCTCCTCTTCATCGATCGCCTTTTCGAGCCACGACCAGCCCATTTCTTTGGCGATCAGGCGGTCGCGATCGGGGTGGTCCTGATATTTGTCGAGCAACTCCATGTATTTGTCCGTGCGCGCGTCGCTTTCGCGCAGGAATTGCTCGTAATCAAATTCGTCCCACTCCTGGTCCTCCTGCGGTTCCTGTTTTTCGGCTTCGATCGTTTTGCTGAGCTGGTTCATGAAACCGTTGAAACCGTCCGCCGCTTCGCGTTGGCGTTGTTGCTCCTCTTCCGGCGTGAGCGTCCATGCGGGCGGCGAAATGACGAGCCTGTAATCGGCGCTCTCAACGACCACGCGCCCGTTGGCTTCGCTGAACCATTCGAGATAAAGGCTGTTGGCCAGATGTTCGGGCACGGGGATTTTCTTCTTCAATCGCTCGTAGGCCTCTTCGAATGGAAGGTCAAATACGCGCACTTTCCGCGACGCGGTCAAATCGCCGATGGTGCCGCGCTGCACCGCTTCCAGTCGGGCATCCGTCCGCATCGGGAGTGTCGGGCCCGGATTTTCTAAGGTGAGCAAACAGCCGGCGAGGTCGGGACAGGCGTTGCCCTTGAGTTCGAGTACGACCGGTTCCGTGAGGCCGTGCAGCCAGATCCTGCCGCGCACCACGCCCCGCTCGCGGTTGTCGATCTCCCCGCGCTGCACGCTGTCATGAATGCGCCAAGCCATTCGGTTAGAGTTTGCTCAGGGTCCGCCCATTATTTCAAGACTGAGATCAAGCGAACGGCTTCTTCCTCAGTCCCGCACCGCCGGCGCGCCGGCCGACGTTACGGCTGGTCTTGACCTTCGTGACGGTGCCGGTCCTCAGATATTTCGCTTTGACCTGGTCCAGAATTTCGTCGCGTCGATGGTAAAGTCGTTTCAGTCGGCGCCCTTTCACGCGGCTCAAGCAGTAGGCCGTGAGCAGCGGCAGGGCGATGGTCGAATCCACGTAGGCGACGACGCAATCGGGCAACGTTTCGGGATCGACCTTGCCCCAGCTCACGGCTTCGGCGGGCGTGGCGCCGCTCAACCCGCCGGTGTCGGGACGGGCATCGGTGCATTGAAGAAAATAATCATGGCCCTTTTCCGGGATGCCCATGACTTCCTGGATTTGCGGCTCGGTCTGGAGCAGGAAGTTTTTCGGCGAACCGCCGCCCAGGATGAACACACTCGATTTGTGACCGGTGGATTTCGCTTCATAAACAATGGCGGCGGTCTGGTTGACGTCGCGGTTTACATCGAACATCAGCCTCGCATCGCGCAATGCCATCGCGGCGACATTCATGCCGATGGAGCTGTCACCCGGGCTGCTCGTGAAAACAGGAAGGCCGCATTCGTAGGCGGTCGCCAGCACGGAACTGTCCTTCAAATTCAATTTTTTGCCGCGTTCGCAGACGTAGCGGCCGAGCAGATAGTGAAACTCATCGGTGCCCATGGGCCGCTGGAATTCGGTCCCCTGGATGACTTCGCGCACGAACGTATCGGTGTCGAGCAACACGTTGTAATCGAAAAGGACGTCGTAAATGCGAATCACGCCTTCGCGGCGCAGCTCGACGTCGTCCAGGAACGGCGACCCCTGGTAAAGCGCCATGTCGAGGCCGTAGTGCAGGTCGTGGTAAAGGTTCGCGCCGGTGGCGACGATCCAATCAATGAAACCGGCCTTGATCAGCGGAATGAGGCACGATTTGCCGAGCCCGGCCGGCGTGAGCGCGCCGGTGAGGCTCAGGCCGATGAAGCCGTCGTCAGGAAGCATTTTCTCGGCGAGCAACCGGGCCGCTTCGCGCAGACGTCCGCCGTTGTAAGCGAGAAAGGTCTGGTCGATGAGATCGGCGGCGGAAATGTCTTTGCCCACGCCGAGCGGGTCGAGGCGCGGGTAGGCGGCGAATTTGTTCGTCTGGCTCATGCGGCGGAGTGTTGCGGAATCGCCATCAAAGGCAAATCGAATCTGGCGCGCAACCCTGGCCGCTTGCCTCCTGACGTGCCGATTGGCACACTGCGGCCACATGCGCGAGGGATTCCGAGCCTGGACTGAGACGATTGAGACCTTCATTCTCGAAGTGATCATCGGACAGCGCCGTGGTGCTCCCGTCACGGTTTTGCGGGCCTGGCTCTTTCTGTTATCGAAGGTATTCCAGGCCGCCGTTCAGGTCCGCCGCTTCGTCGACACAAACCGGAAAGTAGGATAGGCGTCCCGCCTGTCAGGCACTTTGCGCTGATTGTTCCGACATCAGGATTTGGAAGTTTTTTTTGTCATTGGGGATTCGTCATTGGTCATTTTCGGCCGCCGGCGGAACGCACTCGACGCTAACCAGGCGCAGCCGGCGGCCGTCTGGTCCTGCCCGCTTGCTTCGCGCCAGCGTCGTGGGCACACTCCGCCCACATGCGCGAACGATTTCGAGCCTGGACCGAAGCGGTTGAAACGTTTGTTCTCGAAGTCATCTTTGAACAACGCCGTGGCAAACGGGCGGCCCTCATGCGGGCCGCGCTATTCGCGCTTTCCAAGCTTTTCCAGGTCGCCGTCAAGACGCGCCGTTTCCTCTACAACGTCCGCATCCTTCGCGATACAACGCTCGGGGTGCAGGTGATCGCCATCGGCAATCTGACCGTCGGCGGCACGGGCAAAACACCGGTGGTGGAAAAGTTCGCGCGCGAACTGCGCGATCAGGGGCGCACGGTGGCCATCCTCTCGCGCGGCTACCGCTCCAAACCGCCGCCGCTGGCCAAACGATTGATCGACCGGTTTTTTTTCCGCCAGGACCGCACGCCGCCGCGGGTGGTGTCCGACGGCAAATCGCTGCTGCTGGATTCCGAAACCGCCGGCGACGAGCCCTACATGCTGGCCTCCAACCTCAAGGACGTGATCGTGCTGGTGGACAAGGACCGCGTGAAAAGCGGGCGTTACGCGATCGAAAAATTCGGCTGCGACACGCTCCTGCTGGACGACGGTTTTCAGTACTGGAAATTGCGCGGACGGCGCATGGACGTGGTGTTGATCGACTACCAGCAACCCTTCGGCAACGAACAGATGCTGCCGCGCGGCACCTTGCGCGAGCCGCCGTCGCATCTGGCCCGCGCCAGCACCGTTTTCATCACCAAGAGCGACGGCAAGACCGCCGCGCTCCGCCAGCGGATCGCGCAATTCAACCCGAGCGCGGGCATCATCGAATGCGTGCATCACCCGCTTTATCTGGAAGACGTGTTCACCGGGGAGCGGCACGGTCTGGAAAGGCTCGAAAACCGGCCCATCGCTTCGCTCAGCGGCATCGCCCAGCCGGAAAGTTTCGAGCAAAGCCTCATCAAACTCGGCGGCGAGCTGGTCTATTCCAAGCGCTTCGCCGACCATCACCGGTTCAGCCAGCAGGAAGTGTTGAACGTGATCAACCGCAGCAAAAAGCGCCAGGCGCAGGCCATCATCACCACTCAGAAAGACGCGGTGCGCTTTCCCAAAATCGACCGGCGCGATCTGCCGATCTACTTCATGCGCGTCGAAATCAAAATCCTCAGCGGCGCCAAAGATTTTCACGACTGCGTTCAAAAAATCTGTTTCCGCTGAGTGATGGATACGATCCTCTACTGCCTGGCGCGCGTCCTCATCGCCGTATTGCAGGCCTTGCCGCTGCGGGTCGTGGCCAGAATCGGCCGGAGGGGTGGAGCCATGGCCTGGTGGCTCGACCGGCGCCACCGGCGCGTCGCGCTGGCCAACTTGCGGCATTGCTTCGCCGCGGAAAAATCGCCGGCTGAAATCCGCGCGATCGCGCGGGAAAATTTCCGCCGGCTGGGAGAAAATTATTGTTGCGCGGTAAAGACCGCTGCCCTGAACGAAAATGAAATCAGAAAGGTCGTGGAAATCGTCGGCGTGGAAAAATTCTGCCCGCCGGACGCCGATCGACCGCGGCCCAGCCGCATTTTCGCCATCGGCCACTTTGGCAATTTTGAGCTCTACGCCCGTTGCTCGCTGTCCACCTCGGGATATCAGTTCGCCACGACTTATCGCGCTTTGCGCCAGCCCGCGTTGAACCGGTTAATGCAATCGCTTCGCGAAAAATCCGGCTGCCTCTACTTCGAACGACGCAGCGGCGCCGACACCCTTAAAGCCGCGATGAACCGAGGCGGCCTCGTGCTCGGTTTGCTGGCCGACCAGCACGCCGGCGACAACGGCCTGCGCCTTTCCTTCTTTGGCCGCGATTGTTCCACCAGCCCGGCGCCGGCGGTGCTGGCCTTGCGTTACCGCTGCCCGCTGTTCAGCGCGATTTGTTACCGGACCGGCCTCGGTCGCTGGCGGGTCGAGGTCGGCGACGAAATTCCCACGCACGAACACGGCCGGCCGCGCCCGGCCGAAATCCTGATGCTCGAAGTCAACCGCGCGTTCGAAGCCGCGGTCCGCCGCGATCCGGCGAACTGGTTCTGGGTGCACAACCGCTGGAAACCGGGCAAGTGGCGGGAACGGCCGCAGATCGAGGCGAGGCGTGTCGAATCGGTGGACGCCAACGCGAATACCAATCTCGATTCGCCGACTTCCGGAAGAGCCGGAGGCTTCCCGCGATGACCTTGAACGCGCACCGGGCCGAGGGCGGCGGGCTGACGGAACAAATTCTGGTGCGCGGCGTCAACTGGCTCGGCGATGCCGTGATGACGACGCCCGCGCTGCTGCGGTTGCGCGAAGCGAAACCGCGCGCGCACATCACCTTGCTCACCCCTGAAAAGCTGGGAGATTTGTGGACCCGACACCCTGCGCTGAACGCGGTGTTGACTTTTTCGGACCGCGACACGGTTTGGAGCGTTGCGCGGAAGTTGCGTCAGGCAGGATTTCAAATCGGCCTGGCGCTGCCCAACTCGGACCGGTCCGCGCTCGAACTCTGGCTGGCGCGCATTCCCCAACGAGTCGGTTATGCCGCTCCCCTGCGGAACTGGTTTTTGACTCAGCGCATTGCCCCGCGAGCGGACTTCGTTCCCATGCGCAAACGTTCCGTGTATGAAATCGGCCGCCTCGCCGCCTCCGGGCCTGGCGGCATTCCCCGTGCCGCGCCTGGCGCCCCGCCGCGCCGCTCCGCTCATCATCTCCATCAATACCTGCATCTGGTCGCGGCGCTCGGCGCGAATCCCGAACCGCGGCCGCCGTTGTTGGAAATGAACGGGGAAGAAGTCGCAGCCGTCCGGGAGAGATTTTCACTCGCTCCCGGCGTGCGCTGGTTTGGCCTGAACCCGGGCGCCGAATACGGTCCCGCCAAACGCTGGCCGCCCGAACGTTTCATCGCCGCGGCGACCGCAGTGCAAAAACAGACTCACTGCCGTTGGCTCATCTTCGGCGCCCGGGCGGACGTCGCGCTCGCAACGGCAATGGCGGATTCACTGACCCGCGCGTTTGCGGCCGTTCCGCCGTTGAACCTGGCAGGCCGGACGACGCTGCGCGAGCTGTCCGCGCTGCTGAAACTCTGCCGCGTGCTGCTGACGAACGACTCCGGACCGATGCACGTCGCCGCCGCGGTCGGCACGCCGGTGGTGGCCCTGTTCGGCAGCACTTCGCCCGAGTTGACCGGCCCCGGTTTGCCGGGCGATCCGCGTCATCATCTGTTGACCTCCACCGCTGCCTGTTCGCCCTGCTTCCGGCGCGAGTGCCCGATTGATTTCCGCTGCATGACCGGCGTCGGCGTCGAGCGGGTGGTGGACGCCGTCCTGAACGCCTGCGCGTCGGGTAAACCAAATCAAACGTAACCTTTCGCCAGGCCGGTTCGTCCAACCAGCCAACAAATCCCTGACCGGGCCGCCTTGGCAGGCGCCGGGCGGTCGGTCGCAAAAGAAACGCATAGCACATATGAAAAAACTACTTGGATTGGCCCTGGCCATTTCTCTCCTCGGCGCCCTCTCACCCGCCCTCGTCCGCGCGGCGGACGCGGACAGCCCCGGCAAGAAGCGGCCCAGGCTGACGGAAGAACAGCGCAAGTTGCGCAAGGAACTCGTCGAAAAATACGACGCCAACAAGGACGGCAAGCTCGACAAGGAAGAGCGAGCGAAGATCAGCAAGGAAGACAAGGAAAAGATGGAAAAAGCCGGCCTCGGTCG
>DASPXS010000238.1:0-17879 GCA_035637175.1 Haliangiales bacterium
TCTTCGAGAAGATCCTGATGAATGACGTCATGTGGGAGAAGCTCATCACGTCCGACTGATAGTTAATTCGCCTTGGCAGTGGCACGGGCGTCCCGCCCGTTCGAACATGGCGACGGACACACGGGCGAGACGCCCCTGCCACTAACTGTTGTCATATTTGGATTGCAAACAGCCAAGGGTTGGTCACTACTTGGGAGCGGTCCTGAAACAACCCTTGAGCTGTCGCCCGGCGAACCGTTTGGCATGATGTGTTGATGAAGACGATTCTCGTAGTGTCTCAGCTCCCTGAATTAGGGGAATCGATCCGTGCCGCGCTCAACCCGGAGCAGTACCGCGTGATTCATCGCTTCAATGTCGAGGAGGCGGAACCGCTCCTGGACCGCAGCCTGTTGGATGCCTGTTTTGTGGATGTTGAACTGGCCAACCTCCAGGGCATCTGGATGGTCGAAAAGCTGCGCCGCCGCCTGCCGGACTGTCCGGTGCTGGTCTTCACGGGCACCGGGCCCTGGGAGTGGGAGGAAGAGGCCTACCTGCAGGGGATCCGGCACGTGTTGTCCAAGCCCGTCCGGGGGCGGATGCTGAATGCCATCCTCGACGGTCTCTGGATGGCGACATCCGCCGCCGTCATTTCCAATCTGCCCGTTGTCCGATCTCAACCGGCGCGTGTTCCGGAAAGGGTGCCGGCGCGTGAGAACCCTCAAGGCAATCAAGGCGCCTCCGAGACTTTGGGGGTGCTGCGCGACCTTTCTGCCGTGTTGAGCCATTCGCTGTGTGCGGAAGCGTTGCTCAAACAGTTCCTCTTACTGCTTCGCGAGATCATCGGCGTCAATCGCTCCGTGGTCTTCCTGCGCCAGCCCGCGTCCGTGTTTGGCGAGAGCGCCGACCCGCGTGAACCTCAACGGTTGCGGTCCGCCTGCGCCATCGGGTTGCCTCAAGGTTTGTTGGAGCATTTTGAGTTGAGCCTGGAGGCCGGCATCGGCGGTTACGTGTACCGCCAGGGGCGGATCCTGCGCCGCGAATACATTGAAGTTCAGGAAAACCAGGAAATCCAGAAAGAGTTCCAACTGTTGGGAGCGCAGGTGGCCATTCCCATCCTGGATCGGGAAACCTTGGTGGGCGTGGCCGCTTTCGACGGGCGGGTGACGGGTGAGCCGCTGTCCAACGCCGAGTTGGAGTTGGTGTTCCACCTGCTGGAAGCGCTCGGTTTGGCGATCCGCAACATCTGGTTGCACGATCAGTTGGCGGACAATCATGAAATGATGGCCGACATTCTGCAGCAACTCAGCAGCGGTTGCTTATTGGTCGGACGCGATCTGGCCATTCTTCATGCCAACAAGACCGTGCGCAATTATTTCGCCCGGGAGGGACGCCGCGGCCGGGAGCTGGAATTCAGCGACCTGCCCCAGGTGCTCGGCAGCAAGGTCTATCAGGTCCTCAAGACGGGCACCGGTGTCGCGCCCTTCAAATACTCGCCTCCTGATTCGCCCAACACGGTTTACCAGGTTTCCGTCGTTCCTTTCCAAAAGCGAAACTCGGGGTTGCCGAATTCGGCGCTGATGATCGTGGAGGACCACAGCCAGTCCGAGCAACTGCAGCGGCTGGAAATCGAGACCGCCAATCTTCGTCTGATTCGGCATTTGGCGGATCGAATGGCCCACGAGATCGGCAATGCACTCGTGCCGATCTCGACCCATCAACAGTTGCTGGCCAGGAAGTATGAAGACGCCGAATTCCGCGCCTCCCTGAACCGCGCCATGGCCGACGCGGTGCTGCGCATCTCCCGGCTTTCCAACCAGATGTCGTTCCTCGCGCGCGAAAATGTACTGCAGAACGAGCCGGTGCCCGTGGCCAAATTGATTGAAGAGGCGTTTCAAGACGCCCAGAAATATGTCGCTCCCAAGCCGGCCAGCCTGGTTTACGACAGCGGCGGCCAGACGGTGGCCGTCGCTGGAGATTGGGCCGGCCTGCGCCAGGCCCTTTCCGAGGTCATGCTCAACGCGCTGCAGGCCAGTCCGCCGACGGCCCCCGTGCAGGTTCGTTCCGAAATGGACACCGACCCGAGCGGCTCGCGTTGGGTGCGGATCGAAGTCCGGGATTCGGGCTCCGGTTTCACCGCGGAGACCGCCCAGCGCGCCGCCGAACCGTTTTTTTCGACCCGCAACGTGGGCCTGGGATTAGGGCTGGCAGTGACGCGCAAAATCATTGAAACTCACCGGGGTAAGATTGAATTTGCGCCGAAAGACGCGGAAAAGTCCGGCACCGTCCGCATCTCGCTGCCGCTGGCGCCGACCTGATCTCTTGCATTGCTTGCTTTGTAACCGGCCAAAAACGATAATTCGTTCTTGTAACTTTAATCGCTCCTTGAGAGAATCATTAGTGTCACGTTATGAAAAACCAACAACAAACTGTCATGGTTCAGAAAGGGAACTTTTTGAATGAGAGTTAATTGCTGGCCTCTTCGCCTTTCGACCATTCCCGTGTCAGATCACCTCGCATCGCCTGGTGACTGGCTCCTATTTGCCGCTCGCGTGTGGCAACGTTACCAGGAATGGCCGGAGAAAGCGGATTGTCAGTCGGGTCAGGGAAGCCGTGCCCTCGGGGGTCGCCCAAGTTCGTTCGCCGGTGAATCCGCCGCCAGCCACTACGACTTCGTAAGCCATGCCTTCGCTAACTCCCTTGGACACACCGTCTAGGCCCATCAACGCGCCTCCGCTCAACAGCCCGGAGAAACGGACGCTGCTGATCGTGGACGACGAAGAGGGACCGCGCCAGTCACTCCGCATCGTTTTCAAAGACGATTACAACATTCTCCTGGCGGATAATGGCAATCGGGCCATCGAACTCGTGAAGCAGAATTCCGTGGACGCGGCCGTGCTCGACATACGGATGTCGGGCATGTCAGGGGTTGAATTGCTGGGCAGGCTCAAGGAAATCGACCCGAGCATCGAGATCGTCATGCTGACGGCCTACGAGACGATTGAAACGGCTCGCCAGGCGCTGCGGTTGGGGGCGTGCGATTATCTGACCAAGCCCTTTGACATTTCGACCATGCGGACCGCCATTGTCAGCGCCATGGAACGCCACACGCTCTCCGAGGAAATCCGCACGAACAATCAAAAGCTGCGCGAACTTCAGGAAGAACTGCACAATCAGAAGCTGCAAGAGGAGATCATTCGCACCAAAGGCGAAATCTATGCCAGCGTGATTCACGACATCAACGGGCCGCTGACGATTATCTCGGGCTTCATCGAGATCATCAACCAGCACATCAGTAATGCCACCAGCCTGGAAGGCGGCAGTTTGGAACTGGTAAAAGACCGGTTGACCCGCATCACCCGGCAGGTGAACAACTGCATCGAGATTTCCCAGCGTTACCTCAGTTTCCTGCGCAAACGCTCGATCGAGAAAGCGCCCGTCGGCACCAACCAGATCATGTCCGACCTGGGTGAACTGCTCAGAGTCCATCCCAGCGCGCAGAAGAACGAACTGCTCATCCGTCCCCTTGAGGAAGATGTGGTCGCCGAAATCAACGGCACCGACCTCATCCAAATCCTGCTCAACCTCACCATCAACGCGCTGCAATGCAGTCCGGACCCGCACCGAGTGGAGATTTCCGGCCGGTGCCTGACCCAGCCCCTGGACGTGACACAGTTCACGGACGGCCCCGAATGCCGGTTTGTCAACCGTGAGAGCCTGCACAATGTCGCGCCGTTGTTGGCGATATCCGTTCAGGACAACGGTCCCGGCATTCCCCCCGACCTGCTGCCGAGAGTTTTCGAACCCTATTTCACGACCAAGTCAGGGAGCAAGGGCACCGGCCTCGGTCTGGCGATCGTGCATCGGTTCGTCAAGGAAGGCAGAGGCGCCATCCATCTCCAAACCGGGGTCGGCAAAGGGACCACCTTCACCATCTATCTGCCGGCGCGCGACCTGTCGGCGAAGAAATAGGCGCTAGTGGCACGGGCGCCCCGCCCGTCCGAACATGGCAACGACCGCACGGGCGGGGACGCCGGCGGGGACGGCCGTGCCACTAAGCCTTGCGCGCGCAGGCGGGTCGGTGAATCTTCCCGTATGAAAACTGTCGCCGTCATCGGCGCTTCAAATGACCGCGCTAAATTCGGCAACAAGGCGGTGCGCGCATTCCGACAGCAAGACTACACCGTTTATCCCGTGAACCCGAAAGAAACCGCGATCGAAGGGTTGCGCGCCTATCGAAGCATTTGCGACCTGCCGGTCCGGCCGCAGATGGTCAGCGTTTATCTGCCGCCGCAAGTGCTGTTGAAAACTTTGCCGGACATCGCGGCGAGGGGTTGCGACGAACTCTGGCTGAATCCCGGCACCGAATCGGACGATGTATTGGCCGAAGCCGGCCGTCTCGGCCTGAACGTCGTTCAGGCGTGCAGCATCGTCGGCGTTGGCATGTCTCCCGCCGCGCTGTAAGACGGTCCCGCGCTTGCCGCCCTGCTCGCGGTGAATAACTTTCTTCGTTCAACCGGTTGAAAGAGTCCCCTCGCCGGGTATGTTAAGGCACATAACCGGAAAGTGACCTGCCATGAAAACAAAAATGCGTAGAGCAGTTGAACAACCGGAGCCGTTTACACCCGGCATCACGAGGGGAATGGTGCGACAACACGCGTTTGAACTCTTTCGCGATAAATTGCCGGACCATCCTCTGACGCTCGAAGACTGGGTGCTGGCGGAAAAAGACCTCGTCGATTCGCTGCAAACCGACGGCTTGCTGAAACGATAGGCCGTCGTCCGATGCAAACTGCGCTGGTGCGGACAAAAAGCCCGTAAAACGGCTGAGTCTGCGCTGGCGCAGTTTCTTTTCTCCCGCCGAAAATTTCTTTTCCTCTGCGCCTCGTTTCCTGATTCAATCCCGCCGCGATGAGACTTCTGGTGATCGGTTCCGGCGGACGTGAGCACGCGCTCGTGTGGAAACTGGGGCAATCGCCGCACATCACACAGATGTGGTGCGCGCCGGGCAATGCGGGTATCGCGGAGGAACGCCTCGTTAAAAATCAGTCGCTCGTCGAGTGCGCCGCCATCGGCTCAGAGGATTTGCCCAAACTGCTGGCGTTCGCTCAGGACAGGAAGGCAGAGCTTACCGTCGTCGGGCCAGACAATCCACTGGCACTGGGCATCGTGGATTTGTTTCAGGAGAAGGGATTGCGGATTTGGGGACCGGACCATAAGGCAGCGCAGTTCGAGTCCTCGAAGGTCTTCTCGCAAAATTTTATGGAGAAGTATGGCATCCCAACCGCGGAGTCGGGGACGTTCAGCGAGGCGGCGGCGGCGAAAAAATTCGCGGCGTCACTGGGCGGCAAATGCGCCGTGAAAGCCGACGGGTTGGCGCTGGGTAAAGGCGTGTTGCTCACAAACAGCGTGGCCGAGGCGGAGAAGGCCATTGACGACATCATGGTGAGCAAAGCATTCGGCGCAGCCGGATCGCGCGTTGTCATTCAGGAATTTTTGGAAGGGACGGAGATCTCTCTTCATGCTCTCTGTGACGGAAAGAGGTGCAAACTCTTTCCGGCTTCCCAAGACCACAAACGGGCGCTGGATGGCGACCAGGGCTTGAATACGGGCGGCATGGGTGCGTTTTCGCCGGCGCCATTCTTGAGCGACCAGCAACTCGCGCAGGTTGGCCGACAGATTCTCGATCCGTGGCTGCGCGGCTGCGCGGCCGAAAGGATTGATTTTCGCGGCATCCTTTATCCCGGCGTGATGCTGACGAAGAACGGCCCGAAAGTGCTGGAATTCAACGCGCGTTTCGGCGACCCGGAGACGCAGGTGTATCTGACGCGCCTGGAAAATGATCTGGTCGAGTTGCTGGAAGCCAGTCTCGACGGCACGCTTGACAAGGCCGAATTGAAATGGAGTCCCATGGCGAGTGTGTGCGTGGCGATGGCCAGCGGCGGTTATCCCGGCAACTACGCGAAGGGAAAAGTTATTCGCGGCCTCGACCACGCCAGCGCGTTGCCGAATACAAAGGTCTTCCACGCCGGCACAGCGAAGGCCAGCGACCAGATTGTCACGAACGGCGGTCGGGTGCTGGGCGTGACGGCGTGGGCGAAGGATTTGCGCGCCGCGCGCGACGCGGCGTATGAGGCGGTGGACCGGATTCGTTTCGACGGCGCGCATTTCCGTCGCGACATCGCGGCGAAGGCGCTGTAGCAAGTAGCGTCAGGCATCTCTGCCTGACGTAGAGGGCGACATCCTTGCCGCCCGGAATGAACGCTCGAAAGCTTTGCGACTCACGAAATTTCCAATGCGCTCGGGTTTACGTAAGCTCTTTTCCGCCGGGCTGGGAAGCCCGGCTCTACGGCAGGCAAGGATGCCCGCCGCCACGACAATTGTGCTACGATGCCTTCTGTTTTTCTACAGCACTGTTCCATTTCCAATCTTCCGGTGATTTGCAGAATCCCGCCTTCACTGGATTGTTTTCCACATACGCCACCAGCCGGACCTGTTCGGCATCATCACGAATCCAGTGATCGAAAGATTCCGTCTGCCAGAAGGTTTCACCGATGCGATGCAGAATCTTGTTCGTCTTGCTGCTCGTGAACGATTTCCAACTGTGCAGGATGTCGCTCAAAGTGTGACCCGGCATCGGCCAGACGATGGCGTGGGCGTGATTGGGCATGACCACCCATGCGCGAAGTTCGTAACGCTGGCCGTCGAAATGTTTCAGCGCACCCGCGACAAGGTCGGCAATCCCTGGTTCGCTCAACCAGCAGGCGCCGTGTCCGGCGTCGAGCAGGGCTTCCACCTTATCGCAATACCACGCGAGAAGTTGCTGCTCCTCGTGCCAGGTGAGCGGGCTTTTGGCGGCGCGGGCTTGTTCGAGGATAACCTGGCGTTCGTGCTTGAGCCGGGCGACTTCGTGGGCGGGCAGAGAATCAGCGAGACGAAACGTGACGAAATAAACCGCGCCCTCCTTTTTGACGTGTGGAAGTTTCCCGCGAAAATGCAGCCCGGCTACCAGCGGATTTGGAGGGGTGGAATCTGCGGGTTGTTTGTTCTCGGCAGGCATGAACGATAAAATGACGACCCGCTTCGCATCGAGCAAGAGCGGAATGCGGGGATGTAGCGTCAGGCATCCGTGCCTGACGTAGAGGGCGGCATCCTTGCCGCCCGGAATAACCGTTCGACCTGTGAGCGATGCTCAAAAATCCGGCGCGCTTCGGTTTGCGTGAGGCCCTTCCGCCGGGCTGGGAAGCCCGGCTCTACGGCAGGCAAGGATGCCCGCCGCCACGGGCGTGATGCGTAGGCGAAGGATTTGAAAAGCGCCCAAGCCACCGGCTATGCCGCCGTGGAGAAAATCCAATTAAGATCATGAACAGCCGACCTGCGGCGTTTCTGAGCTCTTAATCATAATCTTCATCTTAATCCGAGTCGTTCCACAGGATAGTAACCGCCGCCGCCGAAATCGGACAGGGAACAAACAAGAAAATTGGCGGCGGCGGCGAATGAGCCAGCCCACGTCGGATGCTCCGTATTCCGTGCGGTGTCGGCTGACTCATGGGCAGGTTCAGCGGGCTGGTCACCTGTCGGCGTTGCTGCCGGCGCTTTTTTTTTTCGGGAGGCAGGTTTTGTTAGCGGTGAGAGTTCGAAGGTCGCTTGGGGGTTAACACCCCAACACCCCAACCGCCTCCAATTGACAGGTTGAAGCGAGGGAGCTACGGTGTTTCACTGCTATTTTTCGGCGGGTAATGTCACGGTTGCCTGGGTTGTGCTGTGGTCTTGCTTGCCAAACAGTGAAATCCCAAACAGAAATTGTTATGAACCGAAACAGCCTTCGACTCCTCCCGATCCGTCATGCTGTGGTGCCCCGCTTTGCGCGGCGCTGCTGCTCGCTAACTATTCGGCAGCACGTGCGGCGGCTGATCGCCGGTTCGAGGTTGCCCCGTTCGGCCCGCGGTATGAGGGGTTGAACTGGCGCACCAATGCGACGCACCGGAACGGGCATTTCCTGGCGGCGGGCAACGACGAACACCGGCAAGAAATCAATACCAACGGCAACTTCCTGGCGGCCTATTACGACGTTCTGAATACCGGCTCGACCAATACCACCTGGACCAATTATAACACCAGTTGGACCACTTTGACCGGCGCGCAAAAAGCCGACGACATCGAAACCAATTACATCCGTAAGAGGTTCACGAACAACGGCGTCGAGCCGAAATGGGTTATCTTAAACGAAATCTGGAAGAGCACGTGGCCGACCAATAAGGCCTATCGCGAGTGGGTTATCAATGCCGTCAAGCAACTCAACAGAAAATACCATCACGAGGTTATCATCCTCGCGCCTTTCGCCACTGTGCAGCAACACGACAAGCATTGGCAACAAGTCGCCACCTACGCCTACATCGGCGCGCAAAACTATCTGAGCGGACAGGAAATCACGAACAAGCACTCGATCACGAAACAGCGCTTTTATCCGCCCTTTTCAGTACGTTGGTGCCAGAAGCAGTATCAGGAAACAAAGGACAGCTATGGCAGGCACCTCGGAAGAAAGCTGGTCGAAAAAAAGCTTTTTCTCGTCGAAAATTTTGCCCAGACCGAGAAAGGCGCTGGCGACGGCCGCGCGGGTGTTTCGCCCGACGAATGGGTCAAAGCGATTAAAGTTCGCAGCATCGCCGCGCACAACGTCCACTTCGCCGGCTTCGTCAGCTACGCGTGGGGGAAGCCCGAAAACTCGATGGTTCCGGACTCCGATATGATTCGCTTCGAAAACACACACGCGGCGATGAAGCTGCCGTGATGAGTAAAACGCCACCGGTCCCAAAATGAACTACCAGGTTGAAGCGAGTGAGCTACCGGGTTTCACTGCCACTCTTCAGCGGGTAATCCCGTGGTTGCCTGGGTTGTACTGCGGTTTGCTTGTCGAACCGTGAATTCCCAAACAGAAATTGTTATGAACCGAAACATCCTTCGACTCCTCCCGATCCGTCATGATGTGGTGCTGCTTTGTGCGGCGCTGATGCTCGTTAACTCTTTGGCCGGCCTCGCGGCGGCCGCTCGCCGGTTCGACATTGTCACGTTCTGCTGCCCGTGCACGCTGACCAATCACCTGTGCACACCGCAATTTGACGCGTTGAACAGGTCCACCAATGCGACACTTCGGAACGGGCATTTCCTCGCGATGGGCACGGACGCACACCGGGCAGAAATCAATGCCAACGGTAACTTCCTGGCGGCCTATTACGACGACTTGAATACCGGCTGGTCGAACACTCCCGCCGCGCAAAAAGCCGACGACATCGAATACCGGTACATCCGTCAGAATTTCACGAACACCGGCGTCAAGACAACTTGGGTTGTTTTAAACGAAATCTCTGCCGACTTGTGGCCGACCAATCAGGCCTATCGCACCTGGGTTGGCAATGTTGTCTCGCGGCTCAAGAACAAATACGGTCACTCGGTCATCCTCTTCGCGCCGTTCGCCAATCCGGGCAGACACAACGAGGATTGGAAACGCGTCTCGAGGTACGCCTATATCGGCGTGGAAAACTTTCTGAGCGGACAGGAGATCAAGAGTAACCGCTTTTCAGTACGCTGGTGTCGGGACCAGTATCGAAAATCAAAGAAGAGCTATCTCGACCGCAAAGTGCCGGCCGACAAGATTTATCTCGTCGAACATTTTGCCCAGACCAAGGCCGGCATTCACCGGGGCCGCTCGGGTGTTTCCGCTACCGAATGGGACAAAGCGATTGAAGCGCGCAACGCCGCCGCGCGCCAGGTCCGCTTCGCCGGCTTCGTGAGCTACGCGTGGGGGAAGAACGCGATGCTGGTCTCGGACACCGAACTGATTCACTTCGAAAACACCTACGCGGCCATGAAGCTGCCGTGACGTGTAAACACCGAACCTCAAGACGGTGACGCGCGGTGCGGCCTGGGCGCCGGCGCGCCACCGTTCCCAAAATGAACTATCGAAAAATCGCCGGCGCGCTCCTCGCGCTCAATTGGGTGTTGATTTGCGGAATGGTGGTGCTCGTGCAACCGCAACCCCGTTCGGCGGTCGAGCGGCGCGTCGTCGCCGCGCCGAACCCCGTGCCTGCGCAATGCTCGCAACGCGCGGCGCCCCCTTCATTTCAATGGGGCCAGCTTGAGTCGGCAGATTATCCGACTTACATCGCGAACCTCCGTTCCATCGGCTGCCCGGAGGCAACCATCCGCGACATCATCATCGCCGACGTCAACAAGACCTATGCCGGGCGTTTTGCTGAATTGAGCGCGCGGATGCGAACGTCACCGCAGGCGCGGCCGGACTCAAACCTCATTTCGTTTCGCGGCGACGCGGGATTGCGGCAACTCAAGACGCAGTTGTACGAGGAGAAGCGCGACGTGCTCTGGCGCTTGCTGGGCGTGGACATTGACCGGCAGGAGGCGGTTGAAACGGGGGTGGGCAGGCCAGACGGCGTTCGCCTGGACTGTCTGCCCATCGAGAAGCGCAGCGGGGTAAACGCGCTGTTAAACCGGTTCGACGAGTTGGACCAGGCAATCCGTGCCGAAGCGGAGGAGAACGACTCACCGCCCGATTGGCAAAAGCTCAAATCATTGCACGAACAGCGCGAGCAGGAACTCGCGCAACTGCTGACGGCCACCGAATTGGAACAGTTCGAACTTCAGAACCATCCAGCCGGAAAATATCTGCGCGACCTGGTGGGCTTCACTCCGAGCGAGGAACAATTTCGCGAAATTTTCCGGCTGCTCAAGGCGCATGAAGACAAATTTGCTTTCCTCGATCCCGACGACGAATTGGGTGCGCAACAGAAGCAGGCCGAACGCGAACAGGTCAACACACAGATCGAACAGTTGTCCGGCGAGCCGCTGGCCGCGGAATATCGCCGCGCTACCGATGACCGCTTCCGCGACCTGGTGCAGGTCGCCCAGCAATACGGCGCGCCGGCAGACAGCGCGGCGGAGATTTACGCGCTCAACGAGGAGTTGCAGCAGAGCGTGATAGCCGTGCAATCCGATCCGGCTTTTACCGATGCGCAAAAAGACGACTTCGAGCGCGTCGCGCAGGAGCGACTGGCCGCCGCGATGCGCCGCACGCTCGGAGAGCGCGCTTATGGCTCCTGCGTGCGCCGGGGCCTGGAGCAGTGGCTGGGTGAAGGGGCGCCGTAACGCCGGCATTTTTGTCGGCTTGCTCTTCGCCTTACAGAGAATCCGATTTCCTCACCGCTTTACTTTCCAGCATCCGTCGCGCAATGTGGAACCTGCGTGATACGACCCGGTTTGATTGGATCGGGTCGCTATTCCGGCGGCGTTGAGAAATTAGGTTTGAAGGCGCGCATTTTTGGCGGAATATTGCAGGGAAACACCGCGCTAACGCGGCACACGCAGGACTCCACAGCGAATGGTCACCTGGCGGCGGGCTGGAAATCTATGAGAATTCTTCAACGCAGCATATCGCTGATAGTGATCGGGCTGGGGTCAATGGCGGCAATCCAGCGGGTGAATTGCTTCGCGACGGACACGAATGACCTGCCGCATTTCCAGGAAGTGTTTCGCCTGCTTCGCGCGAACCTGCCCAATGCCAGCGAAGAGGACCTGAATCGCGCCGCGGTGCACGGATTGTTGAGCGAGTTTTATCCGCGAGTGATCCTGGTCACCAACGGCGCGCCCGCCAGTCCCCTGCCTGAGAGTTCGTTGCTGAGCAAAACCAGGGTGTACGATCAATTATATGGATACCTGCGCGTCGCCCGGGTGGCGACCGGACTGGCGGACCAGGTCAAATCTTCTTATGAAAAGCTCGACGCCACGAACCGGCTGAAAGGCGTGGTCCTGGATTTGCGTTTTGCCGACGGCCAGGACTATGCGGCGGCGGCGAGCGTGGCGGACCGATTTTTAACCCGGGAACAACCGCTCCTGGACTGGGACGAGGGCTCGGCTCATTCGACCGCAAAGACGGACGCCATCCGCGTACCGATCTCGGTGCTGGTGAATCAACAGACGACCGGCGCGGCGGAGGCGCTGGCGGCGGTATTGCGCGAGACGGATGCGGCGGTGGTGATTGGATCGCCAACGGCGGGTCAGGCGGAGGTTTTCAAGGAATTCAACCTGTCGAATGGCCAGCGGCTGCGCATTGCCACCGGGCGGGTCCGGGTCGGCAACGGCAAACCGTTGGCCGCCACGGGCGTCGTGCCGGACATCGAAGTCGCCGTCAGCGGCGAAGCGGAGAAAGTTTACTTTGCCGACGAGTTCAAAGTGTTGTCCGGGCAGATGGCGCGCCTGAAAGCGACGAACAATGTCGCGCAATCGGGTTCGACGAATCGGACCTCGCGACGCCGGCTCAATGAGGCCGAACTGGTCCGGATGCTGCGCGAAGGTGTGAATCCGGATGAGCCGGAGATGGCGGACGCCTCGACGCCCAAAACGGAAGAGGATTCGTCGGTGGTGCGCGATCCGGCGCTGGCGCGGGCCCTCGATCTGCTGAAGGGCATCGCGATTGTGGGACGGTCGCTTCCGCGTTGATTTCGCCGTTGACTTTTCCCCGACACAACCCAAGTTGGAACATTGTCGCGAGCATGAAAACCATTCTTTTCGTTTGCACCGGAAACGTTTGTCGCAGCCCCATGGCCGAGGGCCTTTTCCGGCACGCGGTCAAGGCTCGCAACGACTTCCAGGTGCTGTCGGCGGGGGTGGGAGCGATTGAAGGCCAGCCGCCCAGCGCCTACGCGGTGCAGGCCCTGAGGGAATTGGGGATCGACATCTCGCAACAACGCAGTCGTATGCTCACCGCGGACCTGGTAAACCAGGCCGACTACATTTTCGGCATGACCCACGGGCACGTCGATGCCATCAACCTGCTTTATCCGCAGGCGGCGGAGAAAACGTTCCTGCTCCGTGAATTCGATGAAACGCTGGACGTGTTCGAAAAAGACATCTCCGATCCCATCGGCGGTTCGTATGAGGTTTATCTCGACTGCCGGGACCAGATCGAACAAGGGATTGTCTCGCTGTTGAAATTCATCGACCAGACTTTCGCCGGCGTCGCCGGCGGCGCGAGCGGAGACCGAACCGTCACCGTGGCGCTGGGCGCCGACCATGCCGGCTACGAGTTGAAGGAGTCGCTCAAGCAACATCTGGCGCAACACGGTTTGAAGGTGCGGGACTTCGGCACCAACTCGATGACCTCGGCCGACTACCCGGATTTCGCGCAGACGGTGGCGCGCAACGTGGCGGATCAGAAAAGCGACCTCGGCCTCCTGGTTTGCGCCTCCGGCATCGGGATGAGCATCGCGGCCAACAAAGTGCCCGGGGTCCGCGCGGCGCTGGTCTTTGACGAAAAAATGGCGGCGCTGGCCCGGCAACACAACGACGCCAATGTGCTTTGTCTGGGCGGAAAGTTCGTCGGCCCGGAGCAGGCGAAAAAGATCGTGGACGCTTTTCTCGAGGCGCATTTCGAGGGCGGTCGTCACGCCCGGCGCGTGGGCAAAGTTGAACGCCTCGAGGTCGCGGGCGGCTTGCGGCTGGAGCAGGTGGACCCGGAGGTGGCCCAGGCGGTCGGTTCCGAGCGGCGGCGGCAACAGGAAAACATCGAGCTGATCGCCAGCGAGAATTTCACCAGCCCGGCGGTGATGGAGGCGCAAGGCTCGCTGCTGACCAACAAATACGCCGAAGGCTATCCGCGCAAACGCTGGTACGGCGGCTGTGAAAACGTGGACACGGTGGAGCAACTGGCCATTGACCGCGCCAGGAAACTCTTCGGCGCCGAACACGCCAACGTGCAGCCGCACTGCGGCAGCAGCGCGAACATGGCGGTCTATTTCGCGTTTCTCAAGCCGGGCGACAAAATGCTGACCATGGACCTGAGCCATGGCGGCCATCTCACCCACGGCAACAAAGCCAATTTTTCCGGCAAATTTTTTGAGATCATCCATTACGGCGTGCGCCGGGAAGACGAGCAGATCGACTACGATCAACTCGCGGAAATGGCGCAGCAACACCGGCCCAAAATGATCACGGTCGGCGCCAGCGCCTACCCGCGCCTGATTGATTTCAAGCGCATGGGCGAGATCGCGCGGGCCGCCGGCGCGCTGTTGCTGGCGGACATCGCGCACATTGCGGGACTGGTGGCGGCGGGATTGCATCCCAGCCCGCTCGAGCACGCCGATTTTGTGACGACGACCACGCACAAGACGCTGCGCGGCCCGCGCGGCGGACTGATCCTGTGCCGGGAGAAATACGCGAAGGAAGTGGATTCGCAGGTTTTCCCCGGCGTACAGGGCGGACCGCTGATGCACGTCATCGCGGCCAAAGCAGTCTGTTTTCACGAAGCGATGCAACCGGCCTTCAAAGGTTACCAGCAGCAGATCGTGAAGAATGCGAAGGCGCTGGCCGAGGGGATGAAGCGAAACAGTTTCCGGCTGGTCAGCGGCGGCACGGACAATCATTTGATGCTGGTGGATATCGGTTCGCGCGGTCTGACCGGCAAAGAATGTCAACTGGCCCTGGACGAAGCGGGCATCACGGTGAACAAAAACACGATCCCCTTTGAAACCCGCTCCCCTTTCCAGGCCAGCGGCGTGCGTCTGGGCACCCCGGCGGTCACCACCCGCGGCATGAAAGAACCGGAGATGGCGGCCATCGCCGACATGATCAGCGAGGTGCTGCTCGACATTAAAAATGTTGACGCAGCGCGCCAGGTGCGCCAACGTGTCCGCGAATTGACCGCAAGATTTCCCTTGCCGTATTGATTTTAACAAAACGACCCTCGGCAGTTCCTTTGGGAACTGCGCCAGATTGAACGGATTTTTCCTTCTGGTTGACTAAGAGGAAGTGTCAGCAGTCCCGAGCCGCGTCCGCAGGGTCCAGCCACTGGCCAGTTTATGCCACGAATTGCCAAAAAAACCGCCCGCCCCAGAGGCAAGGCGAAAAGAAACGAATTGATCGAAGGGCTTCCGGAAGACGTTGCGCTTTCCGAAACCACCGTCGCGGAAGCCGCCGCCCCGAAATCATCCGAAGACCTTCAGCCGCCGACCCGGCCCACCGAGCCGGGCGTGACCGCGGAAGAGGCCGCGCCCGCCGCGGACCTGGCCGCGGCGCAGACCATCAACATCAGTCAACTGCAGGCGATGTCCATGGCCGAATTGAACCAGATGGCCAAGGAGATGGGCATCGAAAACTTCGGCACCATGAAGAAGCACGAAGTGATCTTTCAGATCCTGCAGAAGAACGCCGAACGCAGCGGCATTCTCTTCGCTGAAGGCGTGCTGGAAATCCTGCCGGAAGGTTTCGGCTTTCTGCGTTCGCAAAGCTTCAACTACCTGCCCTGTCCCGAGGACATCTACGTCTCGCCCTCGCAGATCCGTCGCTTCGATTTGCAGACCGGCGACGTTGTCTCCGGCCAGATCCGTCCGCCGAAAGAAAAAGAGCGGTTCTTCGCGCTGCTGAAAGTGGAGGCCGTCGGACACGAAGACCCGGACAAGGCGAAGGACAAAACGCATTTCGACAACCTGACGCCGCTCTTTCCCGAGAAACGATTCATTCTGGAAACGGCGCAGGACGAGTTGTCCACGCGCGTGCTCGACCTGGTTTGCCCCATCGGCAAGGGAACGCGCGGATTGATCGTCGCGCCGCCCCGCACGGGCAAGACCGTCCTGTTGCAGAAGGTCGCCAATGCCATCATCAAGAACAATCCGGAAGCCTACCTGTTTATCCTGCTCATCGACGAGCGCCCCGAGGAAGTGACCGACATGGAACGCAGTTGCAAGCCGGCGGAGGTCATCAGCTCCACCTTTGACGAGCCGCCGGAACGCCACGTGCAGGTGGCCGAAATGGTCATTGAAAAGGCGCGCCGCATGGTCGAGCACAAGAAGGACGTCGTGATTTTGCTCGACTCCATCACCCGTCTGGCGCGCGCCTATAATACCGTGCAGCCGCACTCGGGCAAAATCCTCTCCGGCGGTGTCGATGCCAACGCGCTGCACAAGCCGAAGCGCTTTTTCGGCGCCGCGCGCAACATCGAGGAGGGCGGCTCGCTGACCATTCTCGCCACCGCGCTGGTCGATACCGGTTCGCGCATGGATGAAGTGATTTTCGAAGAGTTCAAAGGCACGGGCAACATGGAAGTGCACCTCGACCGCGCCCTGGTGGACCGCCGCATTTTCCCCTCCATCAACATCGAACGTTCCGGGACGCGCAAAGAGGAACTGCTGTATCATCCGGACGAATGCAGCCGGGTGGTGATTCTCCGCCGGGCGTTGACGGGTGTGCCGCCGGTCGAAGCGATGGAACTGCTGCTCAACAAATTGAAGAAGAACCGAAGCAACATCGAATTCCTGCTGTCGATGGGCATGGGGTGAGAGGTGATCGGCCGGGTTGGAAGTTGGAGGTTCGAAGTCGTGGAGATTCCGCATGAACCGTCCTCCTCCTCCTCCTCTTCGTCCTCGATCGGAGGGCTTGGCTTCGAGGACGAGGAGGACGACGAGCACGAGGACGACCAAGTTGCAGCGGCAGTCTCGTACCTGGCTAGAGAACGGCTCCAGACGTAGCGGCAGCCATCCTGGCTGCTGTAGAGGGCGGCATCTTGCCGCCCGGACCCAGCGCGCGAAATCGGCGGCGTATTCCCGCGCTCCCAGGCTGCTCCGCCGGGCAGGATGCCCGGCTCTACGGCAGGCAAGATGCCTGCCGCTACAGAGCCGGAGATTTCCTCAAATGACTTCACGACCGGTCACGGCGGCTTCCTGGCTTTTCCTTTGCAAAAAAGAGCGACGATCGAACAAAATAGAGTTGGTGTTTTTTGCCGTTGCCTGAGAAATAAATGACCGGTTATTGTTGTCAAAATCGACTTATTGTTGTGATCAAAAAGTTGTTCAAGATAATCGGCGCGCGGCGCTCCGCCATTCTGTTCCTGCCGGCAGCGGCGTTGCTCGCCGGTTGTCGCCGCGAGGAAATCGCCGTTTACCGCGTGCCGAAGGAGAAAGAGCCGGAGGCGGCCGAGGTCCGGAACTCCGAGGCGACGCCGCCGCAGATTCAGTGGAAAACGCCGTCCGGTTGGGAAGCGCAAACGCCCAGCGGAATGAGCATCGCGAGCTTTTTGATTCCCGGCGACGGGGGCGGCAAGGCCCAGCTTTCGTTGATGACGTTTCCCGGCGAAGGCGCCGGCGAACTGAACCTGGTGAACATTGTTCGCGAGAAGGCCGGCCTGGGACCGTTGAGCGACGAAGAAATGGCCAGGCGGGTTGAAATCGTCAGTGTCGGCCCGGCGGCGGCCAAACTGGTTGATCTGACTGGCCCGATGAATTCGGCCAGCAACACCTCGCCGAATCGCATCCTGGTGACTGTTTTCCCGCGCGGCGGCATCACCTGGTTTTTCAAGCTGGCGGGAGACGCGGGCGTGGTCACCGCGCAGAAGCCGGTCCTTCTCGATTTTCTGAAGTCGGTCACCTTTGCCGACTCCGGTGGTGGAACGATCGGCCGGGGAGTTCACTTCGCCAGCACGAACGCCAAACGCATCCCCACCGAACCTTCGGGCGGAATGGAAACGGCGGACCCTCTGACGGGCAAACCGTCGTGGGAAGTTCCCGCCGGTTGGCGCGAGGTTTCACCCGGCGAGTTGTTGCTGGCGAAATTTCTCGTCGGCGGCAGCGAGGGCGGTGCCGAGGTCACGGTCAGCGCCTTTCCCGGCAGCACCGGCGGCGTGTTGGCCAACGTCAATCGTTGGCGCGGTCAGGTTGGCCTGGCGCCGGTGGACGAGGCGGAAGCCAACAAGCATGCGACTTCCCTTGACGTGATGGGTGGCCGGGCCATGTTAGTGGACGTGAGCGGCAAGAATGCAAAGACCGGGCAACCGGCGCGTCTGATCGGCGTCATTGTGCCCAGAGAAGGGCAGACCTGGTTTTACAAATTGATGGGCGACCCCG
>DASPXS010000239.1:0-4306 GCA_035637175.1 Haliangiales bacterium
CCCCCAGTGGGGGAGAGGGACGGGGTGAGGGGGTGCGTTGGTTCATGGAGAGCCTCCTTTCGCTTCTGCGCATGCACTGAGACCATGAACCCGTTCGTCCTCGTGCTCGTCGTCGTCCTCGTTCTCGAAGCCAAGCCATCCAATCGAGGACGAGAAGGAGGACGAGGACGAAAGGACGGTTCCTGGAGAGCGGGGCGGTCGTGCCGGCTGTCCTCGTCCGGGCGGGGATCGGTCACCGGCCACCACGCTGCATGGCGGGCGACGTTCGGCGTGGGGCCGATGCCGATTCGGGCGCGCAGGTTCAGCGAGGCCAGGTCGGCGCGGAGGCGTTCCGCCCAACGTTGGAATGTCCGGCAGGGTTCGGCGTCCTCCGGCCTTTCGCCATCGCGCCGGGCGGGTAGCGTGCATCCGGTGAATTCAGCCAGTCCGCGCAAGTCCAGCGTTACGGTGCCGGGCGCGGTGTTCTCAATGTTGGGCGAAAAAGCATAGGCGCATTGCAAGGCGGCGTCGGTCGCGGCGGACTCCTGGCCGGGCGAACGATGTCGGATGATGATCTCGCGGCATCGGGCGAGTGCTTGCGTGGGCGTCAGACCTGCGGTCACGCCGATCCTCCGGGCAGCTTCGGTGATATCACACACGCGTGGCGTGGTGAGCACCGGGTCCACCAGCGCGACGGGCTTCGTCCACAGTTCCGGCTTGTGCCGGAGCGCGGCTTGCAACGAGAATTGTGGCAGATGGATGACGGCGAACATGGTTTGTTGAACCGTGGAACCGTTGAACCGCGAATCTCCCTGGTTGAATGGGGCGATTCTTCAACCGTTCGGCTCACCCCGCTCCGGCCAGAGTGCCTCCTTCCTCTTCACCCTCCGTTTCCGGCGCGCGCAGCAAGTCGAATTGAAGAGACGCGAGCAGTTCCGCCGGCGGTCGTGCCAGCGCGTTAATGTCCAGCCAGCTTTCCACACGCACGCGACAGGTGGCGCCGCCGACGAGTTGAGCCGGTGTGATGACGAGCACGATGGCGCCGTTTTGCTCCAACAGGCGGCGAAAGCGGTGCCAGACGCCCGGCGAAATTTTGCGGAGCTGCGCGAGCGGATTCAGTTTCAGGTCGAGGACAACGAGGGACAGGTTTCGGTCGCGCAGCAAAATGTCGGCGGCTTTGAGCGCTTCGTCGGCTTTGGCGCAACGCACCCACAGAAGCCGCGACAGCACCTCGGGTTCGACCGCGTCCACGTCGAAGCTATCGGCGCCGTCCACCAGCGCGAGGTATTGGCCGTTGGCGGCGACGCGGCGCAACAGCGCGTGAACGAGTTGCGCGCTGCCGGAGCCGGATCCCCGGCCGACCAGTTCAGAGAGTTCGCCCCGGGGAAATCCGCCGCACAGCAGCGCATCGAGGCGCGGGATACCCGTGGCAACGACCGCGGCGCCGTTTCTTGCGTGCTTTGCCCGCTGCGCCTGCGGGAACCGCTCCGACAGAAGCTGGCGCAATTCGACGATGGTAGCAGCCGCGCGCATACAACGTCCGGTCAGTGGCCGGGCAGCAAAGGTAGCTCAAATTGCCGGCCTGCAAACCGAAATTTTCGGAAGATTACACCCCCGGCACGGACAAAGGCTGTCTCAGCGAGAATTGGATTCGCATCCCGGGCTCCTCCGCGTCGGGTAAACAAAGAAGGGCGGCAAAACACGGAAAGGTCACCGGCTTCACTATCGTTCCCGACAGCCCGGGGGCCGAACGTTTCATCGCCGGCGGAGCGGGCAGGTTTTCAACCCAATGAAATCGGATTGCAGTTGCCCTGCGACCAGCAATAATATTTACGAGAATCAGCGAAGCGACGGCATTAACGAAAGTTTCATGATCGACTGGAACATACAGTCCCGCGCCCATGCCTGTCTGGCATGCGGCCGCCCGTTTACGGACAAACAGCCCTATCACACGTTGCTCTTCGACGAGAAGAGTGGCTACGAACGGCTCGATGTCTGCGAACGATGCTGGTCGGCGCAATACAGTCAGGGTGCGACCGACCGCAAAGGCTTTGTCTCGCATTGGCAGGGCGTTTTTGAAGTGCCGCCGGCGCAGCCGGAGCCGATTCGTAAGGAGACTGCGCAATCGCTGCTGCGCAAGTTGGTCGAGTTGAACGACCCGAAATATGGCGCGGCGTGTTTCATCCTCGCGGTGATGCTGGAACGCAAACGCCTTCTGAAGGTGAAGGATCAGACGCACCGGGGCGGCCGGCGCATTTTCATTTACGAACAACCGGCGTCGGGGGACGTCTTCACCGTCGCGGATCCGGACCTGCGGCTCGACCAGTTGGACCAGGTGCAACGCGACGTGGCCCAACTGCTCGAGCAGGGCCTGAATCCGCCCGCCGAAGCTCCGCCCGCGGGGAGTGTCTCGACGGCAAACCGCGAGCCGCAACCTGCAGACAACGGGGAAGCGGAGACACCGGCAAATACCGGCGAACAATCGGCTGTTTGTTGACTTATTCCCGTGTCCGCCCTCGACACTCTACAGGCCCGGCTGGATTATTCGTTCCAGGATAAAAACCTGTTGCGCCTCGCGTTGACCCATCCCTCCCTCGCCCACGAACAGGGCGCCGCCGTGCAACACAATCAACGCCTGGAATTCCTCGGTGACGCCGTGCTGCAACTGATCCTGACGGGCGAGTTATACGAAAAATTTCCCGCCCTGGGCGAAGGGCCGTTGACCCAGGCGCGGGCGCAAATGGTCAATCGCCGCACGCTGGCCGATCAGGGCCGCCGGCTCGGCCTGGGCCACCATCTGGTGCTCAGCCGCGGTGAGGAAGCCAGCGGCGGCCGCGAGCGTCCGTCCGCGCTGGCGGACGCCTTTGAGGCGCTGTTGGGCGCGATTTTTCTGGACGCGGGTTTTGAGGCCGCGCGTGATTTTGTTCTCCGCCAGTTCCGCGAAGAATTCGGAGAACTCGAAGTCATCCCCAATCTGGAAAATCCCAAGGGCGAATTGCAGGAGATGCTGCAGGCCAACACGACCGAAGCGCCGCAGTACCAACTGGAGTCGGTCAGCGGCCCGGATCACAACCGGTTGTTCGAAAGCGCGGTGTATCATCAGGGCGTCGAACTGGGCCGGGGCAAAGGCAAAAGCAAGAAAGAGGCGGAGAGCCAGGCGGCGCTCGTCGCGCTGGAGAATTTGAGACGCCAGGCGCCGAAGGGTTCCTAGCCCTTCCTGACCCGGTTATTTCCCGGCGCGGCAAGGCCGAAACGAAATCGCGGAAAAAACATCGAACATCCAACATCGAACATCCAACATGCTTGACGCCCCTGTGCCGCTCCGTTAGGTTGCGCCGACGGTTTGATTCAACTATGAACGATTTCCTTATCCCCATGGTCGTCGAGCAGACCGGTCGCGGCGAGCGCGGTTACGACATTTACTCGCGCCTGCTGGTGGACCGCATCGTGTTCCTCGGCATGCCAGTGGACGACACGGTTTCCAATGTCATCATCGCTCAGTTGCTCTTCTTGCAGATGACGGATCCGAAGAAGGACATTCATCTCTACATCAACTCGCCCGGGGGCAGCGTGACGGCGGGCCTGGCCATATACGACACCATGCAGTTTCTCACCTGCGATGTGAACACCTATTGCATCGGCCAGGCGGCCAGCATGGGCGCCGTGCTGCTGGCGGCGGGCACCAAGGGCAAACGCTACGCGCTGCCAAACGCGCGCATCATGATCCATCAGCCTTGGGGTGGCGTGCAGGGCCAGGCGACGGACATCAGCATCCAGGCGCAGGAAATTCTTCGCTTGAAAGACCGGATTAACGAAATTCTGGCCAAACATTGCGGCAAGACCGACGATAGCGTGGCCAAAGACACGGATCGCGATCGCTTCATGTCCGCCGAGGACGCCAAGAACTATGGCCTGGTGGATGAAGTCGTCAAATCCCGCAAAGAAATTCCGGGCCTGGATGGAGGCAAAGAGGCATTGAAACAGGAGATGGCCAAATAGAGTTGAAGCTGGGGCGCGACGGCTGAAATTATCGTCCTCTAAAAAATCCAATGGCCCGGCCAACCCAGCTCACGCTTTGCAGCTTCTGTGGAAAATCACACGCGGAAGTCAAGAAACTGATTCAAGGGCCGGGCGTTTACATTTGCGACAGTTGCATCATCGTCTGCAAAAACGTCCTCGACAAGGAACTGACGCAGGAGCCGAAAAAGGCCGTCCCGGTCCAGCAGGTGCCCAAGCCCGCCGAAATTAAGCGCCACCTCGATTTGCATTGTGTAGGCCAGGAACAGGCCAAGAAGGCGCTGGCTGTGGCCGTTCACAACCACTATAA
>DASPXS010000240.1:0-5509 GCA_035637175.1 Haliangiales bacterium
CTTCGGTTCATTTTGCCTGCGGCACGAATCTACTCGACGTTCTGCACCTGTTCCCGGAACTTCTCCAGCTCCGCCTTCAAGGTGACGACTTCGCGCGAAATCAGGCTGTCATTCGCCTTCGAGCCCACCGTGTTCACTTCGCGGTTCATTTCCTGGGCAAGGAAATCGAGCGTGCGGCCGACCGGCTCCTTCGACTTCACGCAATCGTCGAACTGCTGGAAATGGCTCTGCAAACGGGTCAACTCTTCGGAAATGTCCGAGCGGTCGGCGAAGTAAACGATCTCCTTCAGCAATCGCTCATCCTCCACGCCGGGCATTTCCAGGCCGGCGTTCTTGATTCGCTCGCGCAACTGCTCCTGATAACGCTTCAGAACCTCCGGCGCCTGTTTCTGAACGCGTTCGACCGATTTCCGGATTACGGCAATTCGCTTCTCCAAATCCCTGGTCAGGTGCGCCCCCTCGCGCTCCCGCATGCCAATCAACGCGTCGAGCGCATTTTTCAAGGCCTTCTCCACGGCCGGCCGGAACGTCTCGGAGTCGGTCAGTTCCTCGTCGGTCTGCAACACGCCCGGCGCGCGCACGAGGGTTTCCAGCGTGACCTGCCCCGCCAACTTCAATTCCTTCGCCAGTCGGCTCAGCTCCCGCGCGTAGGCCCTGGCCAGCGACGCGTTCAGTCGCACCCGTCCGGGCGCGGCGCCGTCCGACGCGTGCAGCGAAACCTTGACCGTGAGCCGCCCGCGGGCAACGCGGCGATTGATTTCATCCCGGATGCGCGACTCGAGCGCCTCCAGTTCGCGGGGGAGACAAACCGAGATTTCGCTCTGCCTCCGGTTCACCGAGTTCAGCTCCACGGTAATCTTGAAGCCGTCCTGGGCGCGCTCGCCGCGCCCGTAACCCGTCATCGATTTCATGCGTGCGGGGAATATGGGGAAGGAACGCGCGGCAGGCGAACCTTTTTTCGGCTGAGAACCCTGATCGCCCTCGCTGATTTTCAAGCCTAGCGCAACGTTTTCACAGTCACCAACCGCACCGCCCTGGAGCGCCGACCTCCGATCCGCCGCGAAAAGGTCTGAAGCCGCGTCGGCGATTTTCGCGAATCGGCGCCCATTCGCGCAAATTCGCGTAAAAAATCACTTCGGCATCTGCAATCCCACCTTCGCCGCCACTTGCGCCACGTCCTTGTCGCCGCGGCCGGAAAGATTGACGATGATGAGCTTGTCCTTGCCCAATTGCGGCGCGCGCTGGATGACTTCGGCGATGGCGTGGGCTGATTCGAGCGCGGGAATGATCCCCTCCAGCCGCGCCAGTTTCATGAACGCGTCCAGCGCTCTTTCGTCGGTCGCATAGGTGTACTCGACGCGGCCCTGGTCGCGCAGCCAGGCGTGCTCCGGCCCCACCGCGGCGTAGTCCAGTCCGGCGCTGACACTGTGCGTCCGTTGAATCTGGCCGTACTCGTCCTGCAACAGAAACGAGCGCGTCCCTTGCAGCACACCGAGCGAGCCGCCTTGAAAACGCGCCGCGTGTTTGTTCGGCCGGATTCCTTCACCGCCCGCCTCCACACCGACCATCTTCACCGAGGCATCTTCGAGAAACGGATAAAACAAACCCATCGCATTCGACCCGCCGCCCACGCAGGCCACGAGCAGATCGGGCAAGCGTTCCTCTTTTTCCAGGATTTGCCGGCGCGCTTCGTCGCCGATGACGCGCTGAAAATTCCGCACCATGACCGGATAGGGGTGCGCGCCATAGACGGTGCCGAGGATGTAATGGGTCGTGCGGACATTGGTCACCCAATCGCGCATCGCTTCGTTGATGGCCTCCTTGAGCGTTTGCTGCCCGGCTTTCACCGGCACGACATCGGCGCCGAGCATCTTCATGCGATAAACGTTGAGCGCCTGCCGTTCGCAATCGACCGCGCCCATGTAGATCACGCACTTCAAACCGAACATCGCGGCCACGGTGGCGGTGGCGACGCCATGCTGGCCCGCGCCGGTCTCGGCGATGATGCGGGTCTTGCGCATGCGCCTGGCGAGCAGGATCTGGCCGATGCAATTGTTGATCTTGTGCGCTCCGGTGTGGAGCAGGTCTTCGCGCTTGAGATAAATCTTCGCGCCGCCCAGTTCGCGCGTGAGCCGCTCGGCAAAGTAAAGCGGCGTCGGGCGACCGCAAAATTCTTTCAGGTAATACTCCAACTCCCGCTGGAATGCCGCGTCAGTCCGGGCGCGCCGATACTCCTCCTCCAACTCCTGCAGCGGGTGCATCAACGTCTCCGGGACGTAACGCCCGCCGTAAGGACCAAAGTGCCCCTGCCCGTCGGGCAGGTCCCGGGTGATCACCGCGTTCATGGAAGCAGGCTAGTGGAAAGCGGGCCGATGAGAAAGCCGGAAAGTGGGCGGGGGGCTCTCCATGCTACCCATGAACCGTACAAAGCGCTCGGACAGATTCGTGTCGCATATGCGACATGAAATTGTCCAATCGGTTCGGGGTCCCAATGCGCGACGAAAAAGTCGTGAGGGCTACCCATGAACCAGCGCACCCCCTCACCCCGTCCCTCTCCCCCGCCATAAACCGGACTTTACGATGCCGCGCGGGCGGCCAGGATGAAATCGCGAATTTTCGCATGATCTTTTTTTCCCGGCGACGACTCTACGCCGCTCGAAACATCCACCGCGTAAGGCCGCAGATTGCGCACCGCGCCGGTGACATTTTCCGGCGTCAATCCACCGGCGAGGATGATCGGCCGGCCAAGCTTTGTCGCCTCGACCGCCCAGTCCCAGTTGAACGTGGCGCCAGTTCCACCCAAAGTGTCCGGCAGGAAGCTGTCCAGCAGCCAGGCGTCGGTTTCGTAGGCTGACAACGACTGCAACGATTCGAGATTCCGGATGCGAAAGGCTTTATAGACTTTCAGGGGCGGAAATTTTTGGCAGAACTCCGGCGTTTCATCGCCGTGGAATTGCAGGGTGTCGAGACCGCACACCGAGACGGTTTTCAAAACCGCTTTCTCCGTCGCATTCACGAACACGCCGACCTTCGCCACAAACGGCGGCAGGCGCCGGATGATCTCCGCCGCCGCTTTGACCGGCACGTGGCGCGGGCTTTTCTCGTAAAGCATGAACCCGAGCGCGTCGGCGCCGGCCTCCACCGCCGCCAGCGCGTCGGCGGGATTCGTGATCCCGCAGATTTTGACACGAACGCTCACGGATGAGTTCCCAACAGCTCTCCGGTCTTCGCCTGGATGTTCCCCTGCTTCATCAACGATTCGCCCACGAGGATCGCCTTCGCGCCGCTCCGGGCCAATCGCTCCACGTCCGCGCGCGTGCGAATGCCGCTCTCGGCCACGACCAGAATTTCTTTCCTGAGGTCAGAATGGCCTATCTTCGCGCTCAGACTCTCCGTGGTTGCCAGGTCCACCTTGAAGGTCTTCAGGTCACGATTATTGACGCCAATGAGCTGCGCGCCGACGGCCAGCGCGCGTTTCAACTCAAGTTCGTCATGCACTTCGACCAGCGCGGTCAGGCCGGCGCCGGTTGCCAGGGAATGCAATCGCCCCAATTGCGCCTCGGAGAGAATGGCCACGATCAACAAAACGGCGTCCGCACCCCATTCGATGGCTTCCAGAATCTGTCGCTCATCAATGAGGAAGTCTTTCCGGAGCAACGGCAGCTTCACGGCCGCGCGAATCCGGCGCAGGTGATCGAGAGAGCCCTGGAAGAATTTTTCATCGGTGAGCACCGACAGGCAACTCGCCCCCGCCTCTTCATACGCCTTCGCAATCCGCACCGGATCGAAGTCAGGACAGATCACGCCCGCCGACGGCGAAGCCTTTTTGACCTCGGCGATCAGCGCAAGGGAGCCGCGCCTCGGCGACCGCAGCGCGGCCATAAAATCCCGCCGATCGCCGCGCTTCTGCGCCGCGGTTTGCAAGTCCGCGACCGTCAACGCGCGCTTCGGCAACCGCGCAATCTCCAGCTTTTTCTGCTCAACGATGGTGTCGAGGATGTTCACTGGTTGGTTAGTGGTCAGTTGTCAGTGGTCAGTGGTCAACGGTCAACGGTCGGTCGGTTCCGACGACCGACGACTGACAACTGACAACTGACAACTGACAACTGACAACTGACAACGAACCACTCACAAAACTACTCATCTTCATCCTTAATCCCCTGCAACCGCTTCGTCGGACAACCGGCGCGCAGCCAGCCGTTCACGAATTCATCAAGATCGCCGTCCATGACGGCCTGCACGTCGCTGGTCTGCACGCCGGTGCGCAGGTCCTTCACCATGCGATACGGCTGGAAGACATAGCTGCGAATCTGGTTGCCCCAGGATACGCTGCCTTTCTCGCCATAGAACCGCTCCATCTCTGTGCGCTTCTGATCCTCGCGCAGGGCGTACAGTTTCGAGAGCAACAATTTCATCGCCGCCGCTTTGTTCTGCATCTGCGAGCGCTGCGCCTGCGAAGCGGCGACGATCCCGCTGGGCAGATGGGTGATGCGCACGGCCGTCTCGACCTTGTTCACATTCTGCCCGCCTTTGCCGCCGGCACGATACGTGTCGATCTGCAGGTCGCCGGGCGGAACGACGAGTTCCCCTTCCTCTTCGATTTCGGCAATCACGTCCACACTGGCAAAGCTGGTGTGCCGCCGCTTGTTTGAGTCGAACGGCGAGAGCCGCACCAGCCGGTGCACGCCCCGTTCGGCTTTGCAAAAGCCATAGGCATTTTCGCCCTGGATCAACAAGGTGACGCTCTTGATGCCAGCGACTTCGCCGGCGAGCGCATCGGTGACTTCCGTCTCCCACCCGCGCCGTTCGCACCAGCGCTGATACATGCGCATCAGCATGTTCGCCCAGTCGCACGATTCAGTGCCGCCCGCACCGGCGTTGATGCTGAGGATGCAATTGTTTTTGTCGTGCGGACTGCTGAGCAGGACCGTGAGTTCCAACGCATCAAGTTCCCGGGAAAACCTGGCGAAATCCCGATCCAACTCCTGCTGGTGCTTGAGCTGCTCGGTCTCCGGCTCGCCTTCGGCCAGTTCGACCATGACGCGGAAGTCGTCGAGTTGCTTCTCCGCGGCAAGCAGCGGATCGATTTTTTTTCGGAGGGAACCGGCCTCGTCGATCAGTTTCTGGGCATGCTCACGGTTGTCCCAGAACGTCTCCCTGGCCATCTCGGCGTCGAGTTCGCCGAGGCGCCTTTGCGCCCTGGCCACGTCAAAGAAACCTCCGCAAGTGGGCAAGTTTCTTACCGGCCGTCGTCAACTGCGCTTTAATGGCATCAAACATAACCCGTATTCAATACCGTTGAATCGATCCCATGGCAAAGCGAAATTACACCCGCGAATCTGTTGGATCGGCAGGGGCAGAGGGGCAGAGACCGGAAAGCAGCCGAGTCACCTTCGTCCGACCCGTCGCATCGCGCAAGCCAGGGCCGACACGACCACACAAACCCATCCGAAGCTATCGCCGTGTCGCTGATAAAACGTCGGCGCGCGACTTTGGCCGGCGGGCGGCA
>DASPXS010000241.1:0-8383 GCA_035637175.1 Haliangiales bacterium
TCGCGGTCGATTCCACGCAGCGCACGGAGGGCAAAGAAGGCACGACGGTTCCGGTGGCCGTGCCCGTGCCCGAGGGCGTGAAATACGAAACGACGGTTATCGAGAAGTGATGTTTGCCATCGAGTCTTTGGAATCTGCTTCACGGTGCGGCGGTCGAACGGTTGGGCCCCCTCACCCTGACCCTCTCCCCCAGGGAGAGGGAACCGCTTGCGAAGCTTCGTGTGGCTTGATGCCCTTGCGGCAAACTCCGCGCTCGGAAATTCCAGACAGCGGAGGACGGTTCTCCCTCTCCCTCGGGGAGAGGGCCGGGGTGAGGGGAACAGAATGCAGCCAATTCAAAAGACTTATCTGTAATGTGCCCGATTCTATTCATTCATTATGAAAAACCATCATATGCTATTTCTCGCAGCGGCCTGGGCCCTGTTGGCCGGCTGCACTTCAACCCGCTCCATATCCAATTCCAGCTACCGCGACGCCCGACCTGCCTCCGGACACGTGCCCGGTCAGCCCACGGACCCGGGCTTCGAGTATCGCGGCGAGCTGAGCGAGTTCGACGTGCTGGGCGTCGCCCGCGACCAGACCGCGTTCGACGACGACATCCAACAGGCGCTGGAGAAAGCACGGCCGGTTCGATTGAAGCCGCGCACCGCCATTCTCCTGATCCAGTCCGGCGCGATGTTTCCCGATGGACCCATGGTAGGTGAATTGAGCAAGCACTTCACGGTCGTGCCTTTTTCCGGCGTGCCGCCGGGAAAAGATTTCCTCGGAAGTCAGGAGACCCGGGATTCCGCCGGTTTTTCCAGATCGTTGCGGCTGGCCGCGGCGCGCGCCGGGGCGGAAACAATCCTGTGTTACTGGGGCGTCCTGGAGACGGCACAGGAAAAAATCGCCACCAAAGCCGTCTCGTGGGTGCCGGTGGTCACCTGGTTCGTGCCCGATGAACGCGAGCACGTGCGCCTCCGGCTCAAGCTGGCGTTGATCGATGTGCGCACCGGCGACTGGTCGGTTTTGAGCCCGCCACCGTTCGATTCCAAAGCGCTGAGCGTCGGAACACGGCGGGCGGTGACGGACCAGAAACTGGTCGAGCGTCTCAAAGGCCAGGCGTATGAGGCGAGCGTGCGGGATTTGATGCGGGTTTACGTCCGTGAGGAATTCTCCGCGCGGCGGTCGAACGATAGCACCCCCTCACCCTGACCCTCTCCCTCAAGGAGAGGGAACAGCGTGCGAAGCTTCGTGTATTCAATTTTCCAACACACTCACTGCTCCCGGTCACTCGCGGAACTGAACGGTCACGTTTCTCGCAGCGCCGCGGCGATGGGCAGCCGCGCCGCCCGGATGGCCGGGAACAAGCCGCCGATCAATCCAATCAGCGCCGACCAAACCACTCCGCGCACCAACAACTCCGGAGTGACTCTGAACGCGAACGTGACCTGGCTGAAGCTTTGAAAGTTCATGGTCGAGGTGTGAAAATTATTGAATGCGAAATAGGCGAGAGCGCCGCCGATAACTCCGCCGACCAGCGTGAGCAGCAATGACTCGATCATCAACGACACGACCACTGCGCCGCCGCCAAATCCGAGCGCCCGCAATGTCGCGATTTCCCGCGTTCGCGCCGTAACCGCGCCGTACATGGTGTTGAGCGCGCCGAACACCGCGCCAACGGCCATGAGGAGCGCGATCCAAAAACCGAGCGTCGTAATGAGCCGCGTGACGGTTTCCGATTGTTCAGCGTAATACTCGGATTGCTGGAGGACCTTCACAGTGAGGCGAGGGTTGGTGGTCAGTGAGTCTTTGAATTCCGTGAAGGCGGCGGGCGAGCGCAGTCTCGTGTAAACCGATTGGAACGAGTCACCGCGATTGTAGGCTGCCTGCAGAACCGTTGCATCGGTCCAGATTTCCGATTCCGAAATTCCACCGTTCGCGGAAAAGACTCCCACGACCGGCCATTCGTAGCGGCCAACCTTTATTTTCGAGCCCACGCTCATTCCGGCAAATTCCATGGCCGCGCCGCGACCGACGATGACTTCGTTCCTGCCCCATTCAAACATCCGCCCTTCGATGATCTTGAGGTTGTCGCGCACCCGCAGGGCCGCGCGCTCGACGCCGCGCAGCGGCACGTTCGCGTCCGTACCGGTGGTCCGTTTGGGCAGGTTGATGATGACGAACAATTCCGCGGAAGCGAGCGGGCCTTCCGCCGTGCGTGCCACGCCGGGCGCGTCGGCTATAACGCGCGTGTCCTCGCGCCCGAAGCCGCTGACCATTTCGCTGTCCGCGCCGCTCCTCAGAACGATTGCCGAATCTGGCGAAGCGGAGACCATCATGGCCCGGCGGAAGCCGGCAGCGATCGAAAGCACAGCCACCAAAACTCCGACGACTCCCATGCAGCCGATGACCGTCACGATGACAGAGACGGCTCGTTGTGGAATGCTCATCAAGCCGAACTTCGTGATTGAGACAATTTGTGAAAACCAATTGATCGGGCCCGCCATGTCACATCCTCCTCAAAGCATCCGCCACACGCAGGCGCATCGCTTGCAGCGCGGGAAAAATTCCCGTGGCGACGCCAAGCGCAAAACTGATTCCCAGTCCGATGAGTAAATCCCGCGGGGGGAAAAAGAACAGCGGCAACAGGCCGCCCGTCGGGTCACCGCGCGAAATCATCAGCCACGCCAATCCCAAACCGATGACTCCGCCACAGACCGAGAGCAGGCACGATTCGCCCAGGACGAGCGAGACGACCTGCGCATTGGTGAAGCCAATGGCTTTGAGCACGCCCAACTCGCCCGTCCGTTCGCGCACGGCCTGGGCCATGGTGTTGAAGGTCACCAGCAAAATCGTGAAGAATACCGCGCCAAGAATCGCCGCGACAATAAAAGCGATGTTGCCGACCTGTTTCGCCCATGCCTGCGCAAACGCGCCTTCCGGCTCCGTCTTGGTTTCGGCCGTCGAATTCTCAAATTCCCGGTCCACCAGTTTCGCCACCTCCGCCGCCCGCGCCGGGTCTTTCACGCGGATCGTGTACCAGCCCACCATTCCTTTGCCGAACCCCCGCGCTTCATCGAAATAATCGTAGCGAAAAAACAAGGGTGTCGTGTCGGTTCCCTTTTTTCTTCCGTCATAGATGCCTACAATATCGAATTCCCAAACCCTGCTTCCGTCGGCCTTTGCCCAGATAGAGGATTGAATGGGGACCTTGTCCCCGATCTTCCAATGGAAGTGGTCCGCTGTTTTTCGACCCACGATGGCCCCGGTGCGCGTTTGCAGCCAGGCCGCCTTCGGTTCCGGCGCGAGAATCAGCTCGGGGTGCATGTCCAAAAACTCCTCCGGCACCACGGGATTCTGCATGAAGAAACCGTTCTTGCGGTCCTGGTAAACGCCGCCGAACCAGGTCTGATGCGTGGCCAACGCGACGCCGGGAATTCGTTCCATCCGCGCTTTGTAACTCGCCAGCAGCATCTGGATGATGGCTACCTTGTGCCGCACAACCAGCCGGTCCGCGCCTGCCATCTGCACGCCGCCGGTGAGCGCCTGCTTGATGGACGAGAGAAAACCAAACAAGACAAAGGCCACCAGAATCGAAAGCAGCGTCAGCGCTGTGCGCAGTTTCTTTCGTTTCAGGTTGCTCCAGATGAGGTGGAGAAATTTCATTGGGAAAACCGGGGTGATCGGGTGAGGGAGTGTTGCAGTGATGGAGTATGGAAGTAATGGAGAGCAGCAAAAATTTCCAACGCTCCATCACTCCAGCACTCCATCATTCCGTTTGCCACGTTGGCCTTCATTTCACCGGTTCATTGCTGAGCTGTCCCTTGTCCAGATACAGGGTCCGCGTCGCGCGCGCCGAGGCGTGCGGATCGTGCGTGACCATGATGATGGTCTTGCCCTGCTCGCGGTTGAGCGCTTGCAGCAGGCACAGAATTTCATCGCCTGATTTGCGGTCCAGGTCGCCGGTTGGTTCGTCGCACAGCAGGATGCTCGGGTCCGTGACGATGGCGCGCGCGATGCCGACGCGTTGTTGTTCGCCGCCCGACAGAGTGCGGGGATAGTGTCGCGTGCGATGCGACAGATTGACGATTTTGAGCGCGGCTTCGACGTGCCTGCGGCGCTCCGTCTTCGAGAGGTGCGTCAGGAGCAGGGGAAGTTCGACGTTGCGCTCGGCGGTCAGAACGGGCAGCAGGTTGTAGAATTGGAACACCAATCCGACGTGCCGCGCGCGCCACGCAGCGAGCTGTCGGTCGGACATCCGGTCAATGTGTTCACCGCCGATTTCCACCGAACCTCCCGTCGCGCGGTCCAGGCCGCCGATCAGGTTCAACAGGGTGGACTTGCCGGAACCGGACGGACCCATCAACGCCAGGAAATCGCCTTTCGGGACTTCGAGATTCAACCCGGACAACACGTGTATTTCTTCCGATCCGCGACGAAAAACTTTCTCGATGCCCTGAACGCGAACGAGGACCCCATCGCTTGCGCTCATCGTTTTGCCTCCGTTACTCGAACGCCATCGGCCAGATTCTCCGGCCCATCTATCACCACTCGTTCACCGCCGCTTAACCCCGCGGCGATGGTCACCTGATCGGCGCGCGTTGTTTCGACGGTTACGGCGCGCCGTTCCGTCCGGTCATTCTTCACGATCCACACGATGTCGCGGCCGTCGCGCTGTCGAACAGCCGCTTTTGGGACCGAGACGTTCTGGCTTGCCGGCCGCGCTGCGTCGGCGCCCTGGAACGCCACTTTTACTCCCATGTCGGGGAGAATCCGCGAATCAAGCTTCTCGAACCCGACCCGCACTTTCACGGTGGCTTTCTGACGATCCGCCGTGGGAATGATGGCGATGACTTTAGAGGGGATGTGCCAGTCCGCATACGAATCGAGCGTCGCCTCGACGCGCTGTCCGGGCTCGACGCGATTGATGTAACTCTCATTGACATCCACTTCGACCTCCAGGGAACTCATATCCACGAGTGTGCAGATGCCGGTGCGGGTGAAGCTGCCGCCCGCGGACATCGGCGAAATCATCTCGCCCGGCTGCGCGTTCTTCGAAGTGACGATTCCGGTGAACGGCGCGCGAATGATGGTGTCATCGAGTTGCTGCTGCCATTGAGCGACATCCCGCTCAGCCACCACAACATCAGCCTTTTGCCTTTCCAGCCGGGCTCTGAGAGACTTCGCGTCCGCTTCGGCACGGTCCAGATCGGACTGACTCGCCACTTTGTTGGCAGCAAGTTCGGAGGCACGGTGCAACTCGCGTTCCGCTTGATCCAGGTTCGCCTTGGTCTCATCCAGGGCTTTGCGCGCAACCTCCAGGTGCGCGTCCGTAAGCTGGAGGCTCTTTTCGACATTCGATGAATCAATTCGCGCCAAAATCTGTCCGGCCTCAACTTTCATTCCTTCCTCGACCATCACCTCCACAACTTTGCCGGTGACCTTCGAGGAGACGGTCGCCTGCCGCCGCGCCGTCACGTAGCCGGAGGCGTTGAGCAGCGTTTTTTGTCCGCCGGGAACGATTTCCTGCGCCACGATGGTCCGGACAACGGGCGCCTGGGGACGGCCTACCCACCAGGCCACGCCGGCGACTGCCGCGACAAGCCCCAACCCGGCCGCTGCCGGCCAGGGCCGTGGCCGGCTTTTCGGCGCCGCAGTGCGATCGATCCGCAATTGGTCCAGGGTCTGTTTATCCGGATTCATGCCGTCGGGTCCTTTCAGCAAATCGTTTCGCGGAGCGCCGGTCAAGTCCCGATGGGTTTATTGACCGCCAGTTGAGCCGCCCCGTCTGGATCCGGAAGCGGCGCCAGGGCGGAAACAATTCACGCCCGCCTGGTTGCCGAAATGATGCTCCTGCCGGCGGCAGTCGGCGTGAACTGCAGGCCCGCAAAGCCGGCTTCACAGAGATACTCCTTCATCTCGGCAACGGAGTAACATCTCCCTTCGGTCGAGTGCCGAGTGCATCAGCATCGCTGAATATTCGGCCACATGGAACGGACCGGACTTGTCGGCGTTGAGATGCGCGTCGTGGATCACGAGCAATCCGCCGGGTGCCAGCGCCTGGAACGAACCGGCCAGGATTTCTTTCACCACCGGCACATCCCAATCGTGCAGCACGTTGGAAATGAGATGAAGGTCGAAACCCGTCGGCAGCGATCCAGCAAACATGTCTCCGGCCATGACCGAGACGCGATCGCTGAAGCCGCGTCCGGCGATGGCTTTTCGGGCGACCTGGTCCACCGGCGGTTTCTCGAACACCGTTGCTTTCAAATGGGGATGCTGCGCGACGAGGCCGCAGGCGTAGATGCCGGAACCGCCGGCGATGTCGAGGAGCCGTTTGTGACCTTGTAAGTCCAGCGCCTTCGCGACGGCCTGGCCCAGGTAAACGCCCCGGCAATCCATCGCCGCGGTAAACTGGTTGGCGAATGTTTCGTCTTCCATCGCCCGGGCCCATTCCTTTTCGTTTTTGAGGCTGCCCCAGTTCGCCGGTTTATCGGTGCGCAGCACCTGGAGAAAATCTTTGCAGATTGGCCGTTCCTTCAGGGAAGCATAGTAAGGACCGATGAACCATGGCGAAGTGCTGACGAGATGTTCCCGCGCCAGAGCGGTCAGGTTGAAAATCCCATTCTCCGATTGCAAAAATCCCATCGCGACAAACAGCGTCAGCATTACGTCCGTGGGCCGCTCTTTGATTTTCAGCGCGCGACAAATTTCGGCCTGGCCGGACGGATGAGAGTCCAGCCAGGTGAAGAAATCGAGCCAGACGATGGCCGTCGCCAGCAGGTCGGCCGCGTAAAGGCCGTCGCGGTAACGGTAGATGGACGTCGGGTCGGTGGTTGGTTGCGAGGTGAGCAAGTGCACGGGGCCAGCTTAACCGCGCCACGCGCAGTGGGAAGCGCGATCATGAAGGAGCCCCGGATCGGAAGGCGCTCAAACACCCGGGATTACGATTACGATGATGACGACTACGATTAAGATTAAGATTTGGATTAAGAGGAGAAGCAGAAAAGCTTCGCGAGCACTTTGTGCGACATGGTCTCCTTACATTCCCAAGGTCTTGACCGTTTCGACTTGCACGATCTTCCAGCGGCGGTCGATTTTCCTTAACTGCATTCTCAGTTCCTGCACCAGCGGATCACCGCCGCCGTTGAGGTAGGCCGAAACCACAAGTTGAGCCGTGGCCGTTCGCTTGTCCGGACCCAGATTCACCTGGACTTCGTGCAACCGGATTTTCGCCTCCTGCAAGCCGGCGCGCACCGCGGTGAACGCCTGCAAAAGCTCATCCCGACCGTTTATCGAACGAACATCCACGCCCGACACATCCACCTTCAGCGCGGCATCCGGACTGAAGAAGCCGACCAGTTTGTTGGCGCCGGCCAGCTTGAAGAGCGCGTTTTCGTTCGGTTTCACCCCGGCGGTTTCCGCGACCTCGGCGAGCAATTTGCGAATCAATTTTTCGTCGCCGGGAAAAAGAGTCAGGAAAATCCAAATGCCCAGCGCGAGCGCCGCGGCGGCAGCCGTTATCTGGCAGGCCCTTTTCAAAATACAACCTTTCCCAGGATCTCGTTGAGCCGAACCTGGAAGTAAACCGAGACGTCGCGATTATCGCCAATCACAAAGTATTCATTCTCCTCGAGAAGGATTTCGTCGCGCATCGGCGGCACGTCGGAACCTTTCGCATACGGTTCGTTCAAAGGCTGACCGTTGACCAGCACCTGTCCGTGGCGCACGGTGATCCATTCTCCCGGCAGACCAACAATCCGTTTCATCATCACGAGCAGGTGTCCTTTCTGCCGCACCGCCACCACGTCACCTCGCTTGGGACCGTGCCGGCGGTAAGCGAGGCGGTTGACCAGGTCGATGCGACCGTTGCGGTAGGTGGGCGACATGCTGTTGCCCTGCACCCGGATGGCAATGAAGACAAACTTGAACAGAATAAAACTGACGCCCATCAGCGCCACGGCGCGCGCCAGCGTCCGGCGCGGACGGCGGCCGACCAGAAGTCTTCCCCACCAGGAAGTCACTTCCAGCGAAGGGTTTTTCTTGACCTCGGCTTGCACGGCAGCAATTTGAACACACCCACGATACTTCAGTTTCGTGAAAGCAGGAACGCCGGCAAGTCGCGAATATCCTGCCCGGTCCACCCGCGCTCCAGTCCTTCCGGCATCACTGACACCGGCCACGGCTGATTGGAACCATTTCGTCTTCCGGAATCAACACTCCTTTGCCCTCCGGATCAACCTCAGGCGCCCTTGCAGAAAACAATTGAATAATGACCCGATCTGGTTTAGGTGGAAGTTGAAACCCGCTGTTCCTCAAATGGCCCTGACCCGTGCGCTTGCGCAGCGCGCCATGACTGACAGAACTCAGAGAGCCGGACCGAAGGTCGCTCTGTGGCTGA
>DASPXS010000242.1:0-12400 GCA_035637175.1 Haliangiales bacterium
GCCACGCACGCCTTCCAATACAGCCGGAACAAGCAGAGTCCCTACGCGAAATTCGATTGGCAGAGCAAGGAATGGCCCGGCGGCTTCGGTCAGCAGGTCCTGGGCGAGACCTGGGTCAGCCACCACGGCAGCCACGGCAAGGAAAGCACACGCGGCGTCCTCAATCGACAGTTCAAAGACCACCCAATCCTGCGCGGCGTCGAAGACATCTGGGGACCAACGGACGTTTACGGGATCGTTCATCTGCCGAAGGACGCGCAGGTGCTGGTTTACGGCCAGGTTCTCGAAGGGATGAAACCGACCGATAAACCCGTGGCCGGCCCGAAGAACGATCCCATGATGCCGCTGATCTGGATTCGAGATTACACCGGCGAGGGCGGCAAGAGCTCGCGGATCTTCTGCAGCACCATCGGCGCGGCCGTGGATTTGGAAAGCGAAGGTCTGCGACGCCTTTTTGTAAACGCCATCTACTGGGGTCTGAGAATGGAGGGAAGAATTCCGGCGAAAGCCAGTGTGGATTACGTCGGGGAATACAGGCCAACCATTTTTGCGCCGAACAAATTCAAGCGGGGCGTCAAACCGTCCGATCTTGAGTTGGATTCACGCTGAGGCGGCTGGCTGGCTGGAGGGCAATTCCTTCAGCGTCACATCGACAATCAAATCTTCCGCGATCTTTTCGAGTTCCTTTCGCAACGTGGCGAGGTCGCAAGATTCCGGAATCATCAGCCTGGCCCGCGCTTTGAAGAGCGTCTCCCCGGACATCGCGGCGCTTTCGCACTCGGTGTCGAGCTCTTCCACATTCACCCCGTGACCGGCGAGGGCATGGGAGATTTGATGGACGATTCCCGGGCGATCCTGTCCCACGATTTCAAGAAAAGCCATGGCCCTCGCCGCTTCTTCGGCGCCCGGGTGATCGGAGTGGACCACGACGTTCAGGCCCTCCGGCTTGAGCGCTTGCAAAGCGCGGAGGATAGCCTCCTCCGTTTCAGCGGGAATCTGGACCCGCAGGATGCCGGCAAACTGGCCGCCCAATCGCGCCATCCGGCTGTCCAGCCAGTTGCCGCCGTGTTGTGCAATCAGGCCGGCGACGGAATCGACCAATCCGGGGCGATCCCGTCCAATCACTGTCATCACCAGCGTGATCTGCATCAGGCATGTCTTAGGGCCGGCTTCGCCTTCTGGCAAGGTATTCTCATGGCCGGCGTAAAGGAGAAACGCGAGGCGGTCCGGAAAGCGCGCGACTTCCAGATGACGAACCTGACGAACCATCACTTTATTTTATTGGCCGTCTCCTTGACGTTCTTTGTAACATCGCGCCATGAAACTCTGCTGTCGCCTCGGGACTTGCCTTGCTCTGTTCGCCGGTTTGTCATTCGCTCACGCCCAGTCGCCGTACCTGGACGGTCTGCGGGCCAAGGCCCAGGGCAAACCGAACATTATTTTCATTCTCGCCGATGACCTCGGCTACGGCGACCTCGGCTGCTACGGACAAAAGAGGATCAAGACGCCGAATATCGACCGGCTGGCGGAGGAAGGGATGCGGTTTACCCAATGCTACGCCGGCAGCACGGTGTGCGCCCCGTCGCGATGCAGCCTGATGACCGGCCGGCATTCCGGCCATGCGCGCATTCGCGGCAACGCGCGCGTGCCGCTGGATCCGAGTGATGTGACGGTAGCGGAAATCCTCAAACCCGCGATTTACAACACAGCAATCTTTGGGAAATGGGGTCTGGGCGACGAAGGGACGACGGGCGTGCCGACCCGGCAAGGGTTCGATGAATGGTTCGGGTATCTGGATCAAACGCATGCGCATAATTATTATCCGGAGTTCCTTTGGCGCAATGAACGGAAGTGGCCACTCCGCGGCAATCTGAACGGACAAAAAGGCGATTATTCGCATGACTTTTTCACTCGCGCGGCGCTGAATTTCATTCGGATCAATCAAAAACACCCGTTTTTCCTTTACCTCGCCTATACCATTCCCCACGCGAACAACGAATTGGCCAACAAAACCGGCAACGGCATGGAAGTGCCGGACGCCTCGCCTTATTCAAGGGAAACCTGGCCGCAGGCGGAGAAAAACAAGGCGGCGATGATCACCCGGCTGGACGCCGACGTTGGCAAGGTGCTGAACAAGCTCAAGGAACTGAAGATGGATCAGGACACCATTGTCTTTTTCTCCAGCGACAACGGCCCGCACAAGGAAGGCGGGGTGGACCCGAAGTTTTTTGGAAGCAGCGGCCCGCTGCGAGGCATCAAACGCGACCTTTACGAAGGAGGCATTCGGGTGCCGATGATTGTTCGCTGGCCGGGTCGCGTCAAAGCCGGTTCAACCAACGACCAGGTCTGGGCGTTCTGGGATTTCCTGCCCACGGCGGCGGAGCTGGCCGGAGTCAAGCCTCCGACGGGCATCGACGGCATTTCCATGGCACCGACTTTGTTCGGGTCCAAACAGACGAATCAACACGAGTTTCTTTACTGGGAGTTTCACGAGCGCGGCTTCCAACAGGCGGCCCGCACGGGCGATTGGAAGGCGGTGAAACCCGCCACCGACAAACCTACGGAGCTTTACAACTTGAAAACAGATCCGGGTGAATCGGAGAATGTCGCCGGCGAACACCCCGATATCGTGGCGAAGATTGAGGAATATTTGAAAACCGCGCGTACCGAGTCGAAGCACTGGCCGATTAAAGCGGCCAAGGAAAATCCGCCGGACAATTCTTCCAAACCGTCCACGAAATGAATCGGGAGCCGGTTAATTCGCGGGTGACGGCGCGTCTTTGACACACCGAAAACCGGTGTGTGACAGGCCCGTGTCGGGCGACGATTTCATTCGAGCGCTGGGCCGGTAGCCGGTGCAATAAACATCGCTGCACAAGTAAGAGCCGCCGCGCAGGACTTTTTTCGGAACGCCCGGTTCGTCCGGGTCGTAGCTTTCGGGCGGACCCTGGGGATTTTTCGTCGGGCTGTGGGCGTAATAATCGGGCCGATACCAATCGTCGCACCACTCCCAGACGTTGCCGGCCATGTCGTAGAGCCCGTAGCCATTGGGCGCAAAGCTGGCAACTGGCGCGGTGCCACGGAAACCGTCCGCTTCGGTGTTTTCGCCGGGAAAACGCCCTTGCCAGATGTTGGCCCGCCATTTGCCGTTCGGGGTTTGCTCTTCGCCCCAGACGTACGGTTTTCGGTCCAGACCACCGCGCGAGGCGCATTCCCATTCGGCCTCGGTCGGCAGTCGTTTGCCCGCCCATTTGGCGCAGGCCGCGGCATCAAACCAGCAGACGTGAACAACCGGATGTTTTTCCCGGCCTTTGATGTCGGAGCCCGGCCCCTCCGGATGTCGCCAATTCGCTCCCGGCGTCCATTTCCACCAGAGGTAATGGTTGTCGAGGGACACTGCGTGCTCCGGCGGATGGAAGACGACCGAGCCGGGCACCAGTTTTTCCGGTGATACGCCGGGAAAGTCTTTCGGATCGGGCTTCCGCTCGGCCATCGTCACAAAGCCCGTGGCCCGCGCGAATTTTTCAAACTGCTCGTTCGTAACCTCGGTTTTGTCCATCCAAAAGCCGTTGACGGTGACTTCATGCAGGGGTTGTTCATCAGGATTGGCGCCCGTTGAACCCATCCAAAACGCGCCGCCGCGGATCCAGACCATGTCGTTGGTCCACGAGTTGTCCTTCCGAACGTCCGGCCTTGCGTCCGAGCGGGCGGCAGCCGGCCGCTGCGACGGCGCCGGTGCATCGTTGCTCGTGGCGACAAAGGAACCCAATCCACCCAGGATAGTCGTCCAGGCAACGATAAACTGTCGGGCCGAGTTCTGCTTCCTGCGGGCGGGTAAAGCGTCGCTCGCTCGGGTTGTCTGCCCTGGCGGCACATGAAAGCGCCGGCTGAAGCGCAAACGGGCATTTGCAACAGTCTGAATTCGCATGCAGGGTCCTTCGGTCAATGCGGGAGTCTAACTCGCTTTGCTTGCGCGGCGCAATACTCTCCGGTTGCGCGTTTGCCCGCGCAGACCCGTTCGCCTGGGGATTTGCCTGACCTTGAAGCTCTGCCAGTCCGACGTTCCTGTCCAGGTTTCCAAATTGCCCGAATACAAACCAGACACTGGTGTCGCGATTCCGTATGCTGCTTCGCCCCGCCCCATCCAGTTGGCCACAAAATTGAGACGCGGCGCACGTGGCACACCTTGTGCAGAGAGGGGCGTTGTGAATTATCGAGAATCAACAACCAGGACGGCGCCATGCAAAGGCTCGATTCTCTTTTTCGTCGCGATTTACCTGTGGTTTTGTCCGGACTCCGGCGCAGCCGCGCTGCCGACGCCCAGTCCGACTCCTGAGCTTGCGACCGGAGATCTGTCATCTCCAGTAACGATAAAGCCCGTTGAAACAGCGATGGCACTGGGAATCGACATCTCGCGGTCGGCAGGGGAACCGAGTTTGCAGGACTTCGCGAACATCAAACAAAAAGGGTACTGTTTCGTTATCGTTGGCGGCTGGGGTGGAGTTAATCCCAATCGCCATGCCGAGGTTCAACTGAACCGCGCCCGACGCGCGGGCCTGCTTACCGCCGGTTACTGCTATTTGAATTTTGCCAGCACATTGGATGGGGGCCGCCAGGTTCGCGAGGCGCTCAGCGCGTTCGGCAGCGAAACCCCCGGCCTTGGCTTCGTGGCGATCGACGTTGAGACCAGCGCCCGCAATCAATTATCGCAGGGCCTGCACCGGGAACCTCCAGATGCATCGGCGCAGCAACAAGCGCTGGCACGGATCAGTGAAGCCGTCGAAGAGGTGCAAAAGGCGGGACTGCGCGCGGTCATTTACACGAAAAAGGGGGATTGGCAGCGGGTAACCGGTGACAGTCAACAATTCAAAAACATTCCGCTCTGGCATCCAAAAACGACCGGAGGCGATGACCTCAACCAACCCCCCCTGACAAGTCCCGATTGCGCTTTTGGCGGATGGATCAGCCGTGTGGGGAAACAATTTGAATTGGACACGACTCTGAAGAATCCGTCCATCCCGGTGGATTTGGACGTGTTCGACTTGAGCGCATTTTCGCCCAGCGGCCCCAACGAACGTCAACCTGCTGATATTCGAATCGCGGCCAATAAGTAACGAGCTTTGATCGGCGCCGGGTCCAAGTCCGCCCGCTCAGAACAACGTGGTCATCTCCCGGTTCCCGCCAGGCTGGCTGGCAGGTCCTCCCGATTGACGATCCAAGGATGGTCAAGCAGCTCTTTCGCGTGGTTGTTGCTGGCCAGACTCCATGTCGCGTTCCAACTCATGAAGAATACCGCACGCGGTAAATCCTTCTCGATGCCCTGAATGAATCGCAGGTAATCATCATCGCCCGGCGGATGGCTCGACCCGTGCGGGCCATATTCGGTGAATAGTCCAAAACTCGCCGGACCCGCAATGGCGATTTCTTCATTTTGCTTTCCGGCGGCGCAAGACTCCCGATATGGTGGCCGCATGTTGCGCGAGGCAAAACGTCTGAAGGCGATCCAAATGCTGATTGTCGCCAATGTGTTCTGGGGGCTGAGCTTTCCCGCGACCAAAGCGCTGGCGATGACCCAGCAAACCTTGTTGCCCGCCGGCAGCAGTTGGTTCATTGCGTCGCTGTGTGTAGTTTATCGTTTTGGGGCCGCCGCGTTCTTCCTGCTGTTGCTCTCCGCGCGCACGCTGCCCGGGATGACCCGGCTCGAAATCGAAGAGGGCCTCGGCCTCGGCCTGTTCGCCGGCGCGGGCATCCTGCTGCAGGTGGACGGGATGGCCTACACGTCCGCCTCGACTTCCGCCTTCCTGACACAATGTTATTGTGTTGTGATTCCGCTTTGGGTCGCCTGGCGCCAACGACGCCGGCCAGCCGCGAGGGTGTTTTTGAGCTGCACACTCGTGATCGCGGGCGTCGCCGTTCTGGCCGGGGTGAATTGGCACAGCCTGCGTTTGGGCCGCGGTGAACTGGAAACGATCGCCGCTTCGTTCGTATTCACCGGACAGATCCTTTGGCTCGAGCGCCCGAAATACATAGACAACAACCTCCGGCATTTTTCCCTGGTGATGTTTGGCGTCATGGCCTTGGTGTGCCTGCCCGTCGCGCTGCTGACAACACGACAACCGGCAGATTGGCTGCGCGCTTACCATTCCGGGCCGGCGTTGGGTTTGCTGGGCATCCTGATTTTTTTCTGCACTTTCGGCGGTTATTTGCTGATGAACCGCTGGCAGCCGCATCTCACCGCGACGCAGGCCGGCCTCATTTACTGTTTTGAACCCATCTTCGCCAGCGGTTTCGCCCTGTTCCTGCCCGGGTGGATTTCCGCCTGGGCGTCCGTCGAGTATGCCAACGAGAAATTGTCGGGCAACCTGCTCCTCGGCGGCGCATGGATCACGGCGGCAAACGTATTGATACAACTGCCATCCGGCGCGCCCCGACGCGCCTCCGCCGAATCAGGCAAAAAAACCATCCTCCGGCGTGCGGGGCCGGTCGCCGGACGACTCGACGACGCCGCGTCGTGAACCATGTTTCACTCGCAAGCCATGCCCGTGCGCGGGTCCGCGCCAACGTTGGAATTCAGACCTTCGGTCATCCATGGAACCGGCGGTTTCGCCGCCGCGCCGATTCGAGCCGGCACGCTCGTCATCGAATACGTCGGTGAAAGGATTTCCAAAGCGGAATCGGCCCGCCGTTGCGAAGCCGACAATACGTTTATTTTCGAACTCGACGATCGGTGGGACCTCGATGGCGCGGCCGCCTGGAACCCCGCCCGTCTTCTCAACCACAGTTGCGGCCCGAATTGCGAGGCCGAACTCATTGACGGGCATATCTGGATTGTCGCCACGCGCGACATCGCCCCGGGTGAAGAGCTGACCTTCAACTACGGCTACGACGGGAAGGATTATCGCGAACATCCCTGTCACTGCGGCGCGCCCGAATGCGTCGGTTACATCGTCGCCGAGGAATTCTTTCCGCTCCTCCGCGAGCGCAAGGAACGGGAATTGAAAACGGCCTGAACCAGACATTTCACACGCGCGCCGGTTCTCCCTTCTCAATTGGCCCGCCGCCGCGGGAACAAAGCGCTTTTCCACCTCCAGACCGCGACCGTCCGCGTGGACGGCCAGCGGCCATCGCGCGCAACGACTCCGGTCAAAGCCCTTTGATCTGGATGTTGCGGAAACAAACCGGGTCGTTGTGACCGGCGAAACCGAAATGGCCGCTCGTACGGTCTTTGCCCGGATGCGGATGGCTGCCCATGAATTCCGTCACTTTCGATAGGTCGGCATCCAGGATCACCGTGCCGTTGAGTTCCACTTTGATGGTCGAACCTTTCACCGTCACTTCCTCGAAATTCCACTCGCCAATGGGACGCTGGTAACCGCGGGCGGCCGCCGCCATGCCATAAGCGGAGCCATGCGCCTGGCGCGGGTCGATTTTCTGGCCGGTGGTCTTCTCGTAGTTGTCGTCCAGGACCTGGCACTCGCACATGCCGACATACGCCGTGTCGCCTTCACCGGGATAACGAATTGCCAGCCCGTTGTTGCCGCCCGGCGGCAGCTTGAACTCCAGTCGCGCGACAAAATCGCCAAACTCGTCTTTTGTATAAATCGTCCCGCCTTTTCCCTTCTGGCAGCAAATCGCGCCGTCCCTGACCTCGTATTCATTTACCGGCCCGGCCCAGCCGTCGAAATTCTTTCCATTGAATACGGATTGAAAACCCGCGGCGCCGTGCGATCCGAGAATTTGCTGCGCCTCGGACGGTCCGATTTCACGAAGAAAAATATTCCGCCAGCGGATTTCGCCGCCGTGGGTCTGCAGTTCAATCGGGCCTTTGGCCGGGATGGGTGTTTTCCAGTCGTAATTGTTTTCCAGATTCGCGTGGTCCACCACCCGTTTGCCGTTCAGCCAAACCGTGACGCGCGAGCCGACCATAATGATCCGGAATGCGTTCCATTCGCCGAACGGCTTGTCCGCCAGCACCAGTGGGTCCTTGCCCGGTGCGCCTGGACCGTTGTTCCAGAGGCCGCCCGAACCTTTGTCGGCGCCATTCCTGAACTCTTTTTCATTGGTATGATCCCAGATTTGCACCTGGGGCACGCCGCGCAGATAAATCCCCGAATCCGCTTTGGGCACCGTCTTGTATTCAACCAGCAACTCGAAGTCACCATAGTCATTCCCGGTCGTGGCATATTTCCCGTTGCCGTCGTTGATCAGTTCGCCCTTCTCGACGCGCCAGTGTTTTCTCATGTCGGCGGTCCATTCGGCGTTTGTTGCCGCGCGATCGGCCTCCGGCATCGCGAGCCATTTGCGATGGTCGAACGTCTCCCCGCCACGCCAACCGGCGAGGTCTGTGCCATTGAAGAGCGTCGTGAAACCGGCCGGTGCCAGGCTTTGCGCCGCCGCGATTGCCGTAAAACAAATTCCGGCAACAAAACCGAGATAGGGAAGACGAAACGAACACAGAGGGAATAGAGGTGTTGTCATAAATGTCGCCCGGTTAGATAGCCGTTCTCGCTTTCCCGGTCAATTGCGAGAATTGACAGCACACGATAAGATCGCGTGCCCGACGCCACGCTCGGCCCGGAGACACCGCAAGTCTTGTCTCTTCTTTCGTGTCAGTCGAAGCCCAATTGCCTTGCCAGACACGTGAAATCCTCGCCTGATGCGGGGATGCTCGAGAGAATCCGCGCCGCATGTTTTTTCGTCCAGGGATCCGCCTGTTTGCCCGGCTGCGGTTGCCCTTGGAGTTGCAGCAGGCGCTCCCATTCCTGGCGGCGATTCCGGTCGTACGTTTCCAGCAGGTTTAATGAACCGTTCTCGCGCAGGATTTTCGTCAGGTGTCCGGCCAGTTCGGCGGCCTCGAGCAGGCCTGCGTTCATGCTCTGCACGCCCACCGGCCCCGTCTGATGCGCCGCGTCACCGACCAACCAGCGATGATCCCGGCCAAACCGCTTCGCCAGCCGATGTTCGAATTGAACGTCGGTGGACCAGGCAATCTCGCCAATGTTTCCCTCAAACCAGGGTGCGCGCTCCCGGATGAATTTTTGCACGTCGCGCCGGATGAGTTCGTCCGTGGCCTCCTGCTCGAAAACCAACGTCGTGCGGTCTTTGGCCGGAAAGTCATCCTGCTCACCGGACGCGCCCAGTTGGAAGCTCCACCGGCATCGCGTGTCTGACAGCGGCCACACCACGTTGGTGGTCGCTTCGTCAAATGCGATGCGCACCTCGCTGCCCGGATTCGCGTCCGTCTCAAACTCATAAACGGCGAAGCGCTCGGACTCTCCGGCAGGTTCGCATTCAATTCCAAGCGAATGCCGCACCAACGAATTGTGCCCGTCGGCGCCCACCACAAAACTCGCCCGCGTCCGCAGCGTCTTTTCCACGGCCCATTCCCACCTCGGCACCGCGTAACCCAGTGCGGTCTGGCCCAGCTTGTCGATGGAGACAACCACACCGTTTCCGGACGGTTGCACGTCCGAGAGCCGATGGTTCCATTTCACCCTGACCTTGCCGTCTCGACTCAGCCTTTGCTCCAGGAGCTGTTCCAACGCGCTTTGCGGCAGGATCACCAGAAAGGGGAAATCTCCGGGCAGGTCCGAATATTTCAACTCGGCCCGTCGCGCTTTGCCCTCATAAAAAGCAACGGTCTCGATCCGCCGTCCCAGGTCCAGCACATCGTCGCCGAATCCGATCCGGTTCAACAATCTCAGCGTCACCGGATGAAGGGCGCAGGCGTAGCTGTGCACCGAGGCGCGCGACTCCTGCTCGATCACGGTGACCTTCACGCCGCTCTCCGAGAGCAGCAGCGCGGTCAGCAGGCCGGTTGGCCCGGCGCCGACCACCAATACTTCCGTCTGATCTTCATATTGCATAACGTCCTTTGGGTAGATGATGCTAAAGTTAGTGAAGGCCCGTTCGGGCAGAAGCGCTCACCACTATTTGCCAAACGATTCGCCTTTCTTGCTGTGATTCGCGAGCCTGCGGAAGGTCCGCGCTCCCGGAGAGATCCCGGTCCATCGTCCGCAATGTCCTCTTGAGTTACACCCATAACCCGCCAAACTCCCGCGCAACATGTCGGAAACGGAAATCGTCGCTCTGGCGGCTGCGGCTGCGACCGCCGGCGCGATCAACGCCGTGGCGGGAGGCGGCACCCTCATTACTTTTCCCGCGCTGCTGTTTTTCGGGACGCCTCCGCTCACGGCGAACGCCACCAGCACGCTCGCGCTGGTCTTCGGCTCGGCGGCTGGCGTCTATGGATTCCGCCAACAAATCGCCGCCGTGAAACCCTGGCTGAAACGCTTTCTGCCGGTGAGCCTGCTGGGCGGGTTGGCGGGCGGCATTCTCCTCACCCGCACCCGGGAGAGCGTTTTCGCCAGGATGGTGCCGTTTCTCATCCTGTTTGCCACGATCCTCTTTGTGGCCCAGGGCGCGTTTCGTCGTTTCGCCGGGTTCGCCGACAGGTCCGAGACCACCCCGACGCCGCATCGGCGCGCGATTTGGGCGGCGATCCTGTTCCAATTTTTTGTGGCGCTTTACGGCGGTTACTTCGGCGCCGGCATCGGCATTCTCATGCTGGCTTCGCTGGGATATCTTGGGCTCAGCAACATTCACGAGATGAACGCGCTCAAGTCCGTTCTCGGCTCGCTCATCAATCAGGTCGCGGCCATTTATTTCATCTTCGCCGGGTTGATTGACTGGCAGAAAACGCTGGTGATGACCGTCGGGGCGTTGGCCGGCTATTTTTTTGGCGCGCACTACTCGCAACGCATCCCGCAACAACGGGTCCGCCAGATCATCACCGGCGTGGGCTTCATCATCTCCGCGGTCATGTTCTACAAGCAGCTTCGCTGAGAGGATCGGCACGAATGGGAGCAGAATTTGTTATACCTATAACAAATTTTGTACCCGTCGTTGAATGACGAATGACCAATGACGAAAGAAATCCGAAGCCCGAATGTCGAAATGCTCTGAGTTGTGCGATCGCCGGTTTCGTCATTCGGATTTAGTCATTCCTTCGGACTTCGTCATTCGTCATTCGTCATTCGGGTTTGAGAATTACAGTCTGTTCAATTCAAAAGACCGACTGCGTATAGGTGAGAGCGGCCCCCTCACCCCACCCCATCCCCCTCCCCCCTCCCCCGGTTCGCCTCACTTGACTGTCGGTCCCTTCTTCCCGGAGAATCGACGGCGCGTTGATTCTCCGGGCGCGTCAATCGATGAACACGTTGCGCAAACGCGATCTGCTGCTTTCACTGAAGTACGCCACCATTGAAGCGTCCTTCAGCGTGCCCATGCTCAATCTCACCCTGACGCAGTTTGCGTTCGCGGTGGGATTCGCGGTGACCGCTTTGGGCTGGCGCTCCGGCGCCATCGGCTGGCTGGCCGCCATTCCTCATCTGTGCAATGCCCTGCAGCCGCCCCTCACCTACCTTTTGCGAAAACGCCTGTCGCTCCGCCAAATCATGGTGCTGGGCTTTGTGCTCAACGCGCTGCCCTGGTGTTTCATCAGCTTTTTCCCCTGGCTGGGGGAACATCGCCACTGGGTGTTTGCCCTGATTGTCACCGTCGCGACGCTCGCCAACAGCGTCTGTGGCGTGGCCTGGGCGGCATCCATGAGCGAGTTGGTGCCGCTGCACATTCGCGGCCGATACTTCGGCCGCCGCAACACTATTTTCGGTTTCTGGACCCTGGTGGTGGTGCTGGGCGCGGGTTATCTGGCCGAACATTACGACAATTCGGTGGAGATATTCGGCCTGATCTTCGCGGTCGCGGCATTGCTGCGCCTCCTGGGTCTGTTTTTTCTCACTCGGATGAAATTCCCGGCGCAGGTCCTGACGCCGCGCCAGGAGCCCGACACCCTCGTCGAATACCTGTCGGTACTGCGCAACCGGAATTATCTCTGGCTCGTCCTGTTCATCGGTCTGTGGGGACTGGCGCTCAACCTCGGCGTGCCGTTCTACAGCGTTTACGTTTTGCGCGAGCTGCACTTCTCGATGGGTGGTCTGACGTTGCTTACCACGCTGGCGACCCTGGGAGGGTTGTTATCTCTTCCCACCTGGGGCGCATTGAGCGATCGCTTCGGCAACAAACCCGTGCTGATGGCCTGCGCCTTCCTCTGGGCGATGGTGGGATTGCTCTCCTGGTCGTTCGCCGGGCCGCATCATTACCTGCACCTGTTCGTGAATTATTTCCTCGTCGGCGGCACCACTGCGGGCTTTCAACTCTGCCAATTCAATCTCATGGTCAAAATGGTGCCGGCCCGAAGCAAAGCGCCGTATATCTCGGTATTTCTTGCCGCCACCAGCCTCCTGACCGCGCTGGGGCCGATCCTGGGCGGAAAAATTCTGATGCTGCTGCCGGACAACCTGGGAAGCTTTCTCGGACAACCGATCCTTCGTTTTCACGT
>DASPXS010000243.1:0-19228 GCA_035637175.1 Haliangiales bacterium
GCCAGTCCACATCTTCGGCCTTGAGCGAAACCAGGTCGGTCTGCGCTGCGCCCACGTGCCAGGCCAGTTCAAAGAACGCCTTGCGTTCCGCGTTCTTCTCAGCCGCCACGATCGCCTGATGTTCCTCCCAGGTAATGCCGCGCTTTTCGCCGTAGCGCAAAGCGGGCCACTGCTTCTTGGTCAACACCGGCCAAGGCAACCACGTCATGGACAGGGCGAAGTTGTGGACTCGGCGCAGGATGTCGTTGGTCGAAACAGTGCCCACCTCCAGCGCGTGCAAGTAATGTTCGGGCCGCGTCTGCAAGATCGGCAAGGAGCGGAGTGAATCAAGCGCGCGCTCTTTGAACGAACGGACGTACCGTTCGCGTGTGCTTCCCTGCTTGGTTTTGACCATTTCGTCCATGACGACTTGCCACGTCCGCGTCATGATGTCGGGATCACCGGCGGCAAGATAGGCGCGGGCGATTTGCAGGTTGATCGCGGGTTGACGGTCGGCCTCGTTCTTGGAGTGCAACAGGCGCACTGCTTCGATCCGATCTGCGGTGCCTAGACTTTCCTGCTTGCCCGTAACACTGTCGTGGATGTAGAAACGACCGGTGCACGAGCGGCGATACAATCGGAATCTCTGCTTCATAACTATTCTTTCGGTTATGAGGCTAACGCGGCAGGTTGGGAATCGGTTAGCAGATTGTGGGCGGATTAAGTTGGATTAAGCAGAATTCTGCCGGATACCTTAATTGCTGGCACAACTGCTGGCATTCCCGAGAGTCCAGATGCGTAACCGCTTGATGCACTCGCACTTCGGTCAGAGTACAAAGGACGGGGATGAGCCGATCAGCTCAGAGTCAATTCCAACGTCGGTGGCGGCTCATCCCCGTCGCTCACCTTTTTCGTTCGGCGGCATCCGCAGGTTGAAGGTGAAAATTTGACGTTGAGTTGGCGGAGAGTTTTTTTGACCGCGGACCACGCGGAATACGCGGATTCTTTTCGTGTGTTTCCTGTGGTTCGCTGTTACATTTCCAGCAGAGAGACGAGTTCGGTCGTCATCGGGATTTCGAAGAGAGTCGGACCAGAGATTTTTTGAGTGATGAGCGTTGGATTGCCGAACCAGCCGGTGGAGCGAACGGGGATGAGCCGGTCAGGTCAGCGTCAATGTCAGCGTCAGTGGCGGCTCATCCCCGTCGCTCACCTCGGACGTTCGACGGCGTGCGCACGTTCGCGGTGAAAACGTGATGTTGATTCGGCGAAGGGATTCTTGACCACGGATTTCGTGGATTTCGTGGATTTCGCGGACGCTTTTATTCGTGTCCATCCGTGGCATCCGTGTTCTAATTGGATGCGCAGTCGCCTCGCCGGCCGCGGTTGCGAGTCGGGAGATTTTTGCCGGAGAGTTTTGAGTGATGAATCGTGGATTTTCGAACAAGTCGGTGGAGCGAACCGGGATGAGCCGGTCAGCCCAGTGGCAATTGCAACGTCAGTGGCGGCTCATCCCCGTCGCTCACCTCACCTGACGTTAGCTGCCACATGACCACCGCCGATAAGGCTAAGGCCGCTCGATATGGTATTGGCGTTGGAGTTCTTCTTTTCATACTCGGTGACATGATGTCGTGCGATTGTGCCGGTTGGTTTGTCTTCACGGCGGTGATTTTTATTTTCCCAGCACTTTGGGGTTCGCGTCTGCTTCGCATTTTCGGTATCTCGCTCTGTGTGCTCAGTCTTTTTACAGCCGTCGTCCATTTCAAGCACGAGCGGGAGCTTGCGACCAAGTTGCAGAGGATCCGAAATAGTTACAGACGAGAGTGATTTATGTTGCCACTCATTTCAAAATGCTCAAAAACTCCACCAGGTCGCGCAGGTCCTGCTTCGAGAGAGTCTGGCCCATGCCTTCCGGCATGGGCGACAGGCCTTTTTCGCGGGTTTTAAGGTCGCTTTTCTTCACTGTTACCAGGCCGTCTTCGGGTGAGTTGATCACCAGTTCGTTGGCGTTTTCGCTCTTGAGCACGCCGGCGTAAAGGGCCCCGTTGTTCAACGTCACCAGCACGCTCTCGAATCCAGGGGCGATCTGTTTGTTCGGAATAAGAATCGATTCAAGAAAATATTGCCGGTCCTTTTGCCCGCCGACATGGCTGAGGTCCGGCCCCACTTCGCCGCCTTCGCCGTTGATCTTGTGACAACGGACGCAGGAAGCCTCGGGGCGTTCGAAGAAAATCTTTTTCCCCTCCGCCGCGTTGCCGCCATAAAGCGCCTCGCGATATTCGGCCAGCGGGTCGTCCTTCGGTTTCGACGCCTGATACCGTTCCAATTTTCCTTTGATTTCCGGCGAACTTCGCTTCTCGGCCGCCTCGATCAGGTCGAGTTGAACTTCCTTCGGCACGTCGCCGGCCAGCAACCGGGTGAGCCACCCGGTGAGCGCGTTTTCAGCCGCCGGTTCTGTCAAACTCCCCAGCGCCGCCAGCGCCGCCTGTTTCTCGCCCAGCGTTCCGTTCTCCAAGCTCGCCACCAGTCTGGCGACGGCATCCGATGATTTCACCCTGGCCTGCAACATCGTGGCTGCCCGGCGCAACTCTTCATTCGCGTCGCTCCCAGCCGTCTTGAGCGCCTCTTCGAGTTTTGAATCTTCCAGCGCGGCCAGTGCTTTCAACGCTTCAACGCGGACTCTTCCCGAAAGCCTGGTGTCGGCGACGAGTTCGGACAAAACCGGGGCGGCGTCCGTGACGCTCAACCGGCCCACGGCGCGGGCGGCAGCGACGCGGACATTGTCCGGCGCCGAACGCAGAACAGCCGCGAGCACGGGCCGCAAGGCTTCGACAGCCGTTTCGGGCCGGCGAACGCCGGCCACCGGACGCCAGAGGCCGACGACGCGGTCGCGGCCGGAAGGATGGGGCCAGTCCGCCAGTTCGTCGAGCGCTTCGGTGCGCATATTCTCCGCGGCGTCTTCCCGCGCGGCAAAGGCGGCCAGCGCCCTGGCGCTATCCGTGGTACCGACGTGGAAATTCGCGTTGAGGACGCGGCGCAACAGCGGCTCGGAAGTGGTCGGTTTGGCAATCAACGCCGCAAGGTCAGGCATGGCGCCGTTGATCGGCTCGTCGTTGATGGCCCGCGCGGCCTCCAGCACGATCGCGGGGGCGTTGTCGTTCAAAAACATCGCAATCTCGCTGCGTTGCAGCCGGCGCACCGCCAGCAGTGCTCCCAGGCGCACCGCGGACGAACTGTCCTTCGCCGCGGCCAGCAGCGAGTCGATGTCGTCAATCCACGTCAACGCCATCACGCCCGCGTGGCGCAGGTACGGGTCCTGGTCTGCGTTTTCGCGGAGCATCGCGAAAATTGCCGGCAACGCTTCGCGCCTGCCGAGTTTGCCCAGACTCAACGCGGCAAAAAAACGGACGCGCGAACTCGCGTCACCCAGGAGCTTGATGAGCCGGTCGTGAGCGTTGAGGTAACGGCGTTCACCGAGCACCTTCGCTGCCTGGGCGCGAACTTCCGCGTCGTCATCGGCCAACAACTGCGCCAGCACATCCAGCGCGGCCGCGACTTCAGGCGTTGAACCGGGGACCCGGAACCGGGCGCTGATCTGCCCGATTCCCCAGATCGCGTGGAGACGCGCGAGTTGATTCATTCCCTGGCGAGCCGCGCCCGCCAGCGTTTTGATGGCCTGGGGACCCCGGTCCGCCAGCGCGAACTGCGCTTCCTGCCGCACGCGCATGTCGCGATGGGCCAGCAGAAGGACGAGTTCTTTGAGCGAGCGCTTTTCCATCCCGTCGGAAAGCAGTTGCTTCGTTTCAAGCACGAGCGGGTCCTTGTCGATCGCCGGGTCGTGCACGCGGTAGATGCGGCCTTTGCCGGTCATTTCCCAGCCTTGCACCCAGTCGCTCACATAAACGCCGCCGGCGACGCCGAATTTGATATCGGTCGCCAGGATGCCCCAGATGAAGTGCTGCGGGTCCACCAGTTCGAAGGAGGCGCCCTTGGGTTTGATCGTGAAGGTATGAACGCCGCTGTTGGCGCCGCCGCCGCGGAAATCAACGAGAAAAAAATGGTCCCTGAAACGCTCGGGCAGGCCGGTGCCCGGAAAGTAAGCCACACCGGAGGGACCGCTGGCGATATTCGCGATGGGCGGCACCAGATAGGCCGCCTGGCCGTCAAAATGCGGATACCAGAGTTTTTCCGCGTTGAACGGTCCGCGCGAGTAGGGGCGCTCCATGAACTGGTAGCCGACCCGCCAGCCGTTGTCGCCGCCTTCCACGAGGTAAACCCAGCGCGCCTGATCGCCGCTGTCCGAGTTGTTGTCGCCCGTGAACAGGTTTCCAAATTGATCGAAAACCAGGTCCTGCGGATTGCGCAGGCCGAAAGAAAACACTTCCAGTTCGGATCCGTCCGGATTGCAGCGGAAGACGCAACCAGTGTCCGGCTCGCCGACGCGTTTGCCCTCGGCGACGTTCACGTTTGAACCGCGGTCGCCGATGCTGAAATAAATTTTCCCGTCCGGCCCGAAGTGCACGCCGTGCGCGTCATGCCCGAGGAATCCAACACGGACGCCAAAACCGTAGTGAAGCGACTGGCGAAAATCGGCCACGCCATCTCCGTTCGTGTCGCGCAGCAGCCAGAAATTCGGGATATTCGCGTACCAAACCGCGCCCTGGCGCGCGAGAACGCCGGCGCCGATGCCGTCCAGCGGCGAGTTGAAACCGTCGGCAAAAACCGTGGCGTGGTCCGCCTTGCCGTCCCCATCGCGGTCTTCGATCAGGCTGATGCGCTCGCTGTGTTCGGAATACCTGGCGAAGCGCTCACCCAGGTGCCGTTTCATCTCGGCCAGCCGATCGTCCACGGTGCGTGAGGCCAGTTCTTCATCCAGCCAGTCCAGGATGCCGCGGATATCGTCCACGCCGGCGTGGAGGCGGAACGTTTCGCAGACATACGCCCGGCCTTTTTCGTCGAAGTTGAACGCGACGGGATTGGCGAACATCGGTTCGGCGGCCCAAAGATCGATCCGCAAGCCCGGCGCGACCTGGAATTTTTTGACGGCCAGTTCGCCTTCGTCCGAGGCGGGCGCCACGAAGGGCGCTTTGACGATGTTGGATTGGCCCGGTTGATGTTGCGCCCAGGCCGTGACGCAGATCGACGCCAGAAAAAAGCCCTTGCGCAGGGCCGAATCATGCCTGGATTTCAACATGGTTGGCGAATAATAGCGACACAGTTGATTCAATCAAGCAAGAGGGCATGTTTTTGACCCACCGCCGAGGGAGACAGCCGGAGGGAAATCCGAATGACGAATGCCGAATGACGAATACCGAATGTCGAATGACGAAGGAAACTCGAATCCCCGAAATCCGAACCACGTCCGCGGACGGTTGCGGCCCATTGGTCGTTCGGACTTTGTCATTCTTTCGTCATTCGACATTCGGGCTTCGTCATTTTCCGGCGATCGGGGGGCGGATCAAATCCTGAAGCTGCCCATTGCTCTTGCCGAAAGACCGGCTCTTTGATTGAGCCAAAATCCGGTATGAACAGTGCTGACAATTCTATGGTTGGCGGACTACAATGGCATACCGACTGGAACCGTGGTAGCAGTCAAGAAGCGCCGGCGGGCACGGAATTCGCGGCCGGAGTCAAATCATGGAACACGTTCAGCCAGGCACGACGTTGAGCCGGATTCTCGATTGGTGTCGAGAGCAGGACGCGACAGACCTCCATGCGCAGGCGGACAAGCCTTACTCCATCCGGGTCCACGGCAGGTTGTCGTGGGTGCCCGTGGAAATCTTCACTCCGCCGACGAACGGGGAGATTTGCGGGCTTGTGCGCGAGAATTTTTCACCGGCCGCCTGCGCCCGGATCGAAGGCCAACGCGAGGTGGACCTGAGCTTCTATTTTGGCAACCGACGTTATCGCGCGAACTTCAGCAAACAGAAGGGCCAACAGTCCTTTTCCTTCCGCACCGTCCCGCAGCAACGGTTAAAACTGAAAGACCTCCAGTTGCCGGCTTCCTTGGCCGACATTATCAAGGAACCGCGCGGACTGGTGCTGGTCACCGGTCCGACCGGCCAGGGCAAGAGCACGACACTGAGGGCCTTGATCCAGGAGATCAACGAGACGCGCGCAACGCGGATCATCACTATCGAAGACCCGATCGAGTATGTGTTCGAGGATTGCCTGTCGCAGTTCGAGCAGCGCGAAGTCGGCATCGACACCGCCACGTTCGCCGACGGCATCCGCAACGCGATGCGGCAGGACCCGAATGTGATTTTCATCGGCGAAATTCGCGACCGGGAAAGCATCTTCGCGGCGATGCAGGCGGCAGAGACGGGGCATCTGGTCCTGACCACGTTGCACGCCGATTCCGTGGCACAGGCCATCGGTCGAATTCGTGAGTATTATCCCAGCCCGGAGCAGGCCAACATCAGCAGTCTGCTGGCGCGGAACATCCACACGATCGTCTGCCAGCGGCTCCTCCCCAACCTGGAGGGCAGGCGCACGCCGTGTCTGGAGATCATGAAACGGGACGCGGGTGTGCAAGAGGCGATCCAATCCAACAATCTCCATCTGTTGACCGGCATTATTGAGACTTCGTTGAACCAGGGGATGCACACGTTCGATCAGTATTTGATCGAGCTGTTGGCGGCCGACATCATCTCGCGCGAAACGGCCCAGCATTACGCGGTGAACAAACACAAGCTCGATATGGCCCTGCGCGGCATCCTGACCCAGACGCCGATCCTCAAACCGGACGAAGACCGATAAACGAATATGATCCTCCTCGCACTGCGAATTCTTTTTGGCGGCGGCCTGGCCTACGGGTTCATCAAGATCTGGCAGAATGCTCAGGCCGCTCCCCAGAGCGGCGATCTTACCTACGCGTTTTATCTGGCCCTGTGCGTCATCCTGGGCATCGCCAACGCGGTGGTCTGGGCCCCGTACTTTGCCGACACGTTGAGCGGGCCGCTGACGGGCGTGATCACGAAGAGCACGTATGTCGATCGTAAGAACTACCTATTGCTCTTCGTTCACTGGCTCGAGAACCACCGCCTGCGGCGATGGACGCTTTTGTTTTGTTTCCTCGAAGGCGTCCATCATCCGAGCCGGCCCACGGCGTTCGTCATCGGTTTGAAGAATGCAAAACCCGGATCGTGGCTGGAGAAAGTTTACGCCCGGGAAGTGTTTAAGTTCGACAATGCCCGGCACTGCCTGCTGGCTTACGAGGCGTTGAAACGGCATGGCATCGATCCGCGTCCGCATCGCAATCCCGAAATCAATGGGGTCCTCGTTTCGATCGAGCGGCAGGCCCGGCCTGAGGCTGAACCGGTCGTTGTGCCGCCGGCTTCTCCTGCTCCGCCGCTGAAACGCGACGGGCGCATCAAACTTTTTGACCGGGACGAACCCCGGACCACCACTGAAGTTACCGGCGCAACGCACAAGGCCGCGGATGAGGGGACTCCGATGGGTGGTTCGCCAGGCGCCGCGTCAACCGCAGGTCAGCCCGATCGGCGACCGCCGGCAAAGCCGGAGGGTTCCCGGGATGCCGATACGATGGGCGCTTAGAGAAACAGCCGGAAGCCGAGGCAATACCAGGCCGACAAGAGGAAACTTTCGCATGTTTCGATTGCTTCACAAAATTTACGTCTTGTTTTGTTGGCTGGTCGTGCTCGCCGTGGTGGGAGCATTGTACCAAAATCGCTCCCTCTTTTATCCGTTGGTCGATCTGGTGGACGCCCTGCGGATCAGAGAAGGTTTCGAGCAAAAAAAGACCGGAGAGTTATCGGGCAAAGTCACAAGAGTTCTGAGCGGCGACATCTTGGCGGTGAAGGTTGAACGCGGCCAGACTTACACCATCCGGTTGACCGGGGTCGAGGCGCCTCATTATGCGGGGGCCAATCGGGCGGAGCAGTTGCGCGCCGGAGAGAGCAAAACCAACCTGAGTCACCTCGTCCTGTCCAAAGAGGTCCGAGTCGAGCTGACTTACACCAACCAATCCCGCGGCGCGTGGGGCATCGTCTATCAGGGCAATACCAACATCAATCTCCTGGCGGTCGAGACGGGAATCGTCCGCGCCAATCGCGACTCCATGAACGGACTGCCGCTCAGGTTCCGGTATGAGCTGATCCAGGCGGACCGACGAGCGCGGGAACGCGCGAAACCCGAATGACGAATGTCGAATGACCAATGAAACCCGAATCGTCGTAATCCGAACCGGCGAGCCGCGCCCGGTTCCGTCCCATTTGGCATTTGAACTTCGTCATTCCTTCCTCATTCGACATTCTGGCTTCGTCATTATCCCGGAGAGGCACCCTGCAAAAAATGACTGACGTCCGGGTGCATAGCGGCTAATCACTCCCCGTGCATCTGGCCCATCTACGACTTCGCGAATTCCGAAACTACGCGCGGCTGGATGTCGATTTCACCGCCGGATTCCACCTGTTGCTCGGCCCCAACGCCCAGGGCAAGACGAATATTCTCGAAGCCATTTACCTGCTGGCCACGTTGCGATCGTTTCGCGGCGTCGGCGGCGCCCAGATGATCCGGCACGGACAAAAGGGCTATTTCGTCGGCGCCACGCTCCTCAGCCAGCGCCGGCACGAAATCAAAATGTATTGGTCCGCTACCGAGCGCAGACTGAGCCTGGACGGGCAGCCCGTTCGCAAACTGACCGACTACCTCGGCGTCTTGCGCGTGGTCGTCTTTTGCACCGAGGACTTGCAACTGATCAAGGGCACGGCGCGGATGCGGCGGCGGTTCCTCGATTTGTTGCTGTCGCAGACCCACCCCGCTTATTTGCCGCTGCTGCAGCGCTACACGCAGGCGCTGCGCTCGCGCAATGCGCTCCTCAAACAACCAACGCCCGATGAGGCCGCGCTCGAGAGTTTCTCCCATGAGGTGATCCAGCTCGGGAATCAGATCGTCGATCGCCGCCGCGAGCTGGCGCCGAAACTTTCGCCACTGGTCCGCCTGGCCTATCGCCGCGTCGCCCACGACGCCGAAGAATTGCGGCTGGAATATCAAGCCAGCGTGAAGCGGGATTTCGCGGTGGAACTGGCTCAATCGCGTTCCCGCGAGCGAACCTGCCGCACGACGGTCGTCGGTCCCCATCGCGACGAGGTTCAATTGCTCTTAAACGACCGGTCCGCGGCGCAATTCGGCAGCGAAGGCCAGAAACGCACGCTCGCCATCGCGTTGAAAATGGCCCAGGCCGAATACCTGAGCGGGATTCACGGCTCGCCGCCGATTCTGCTGATCGACGATGTGATGGGGGAACTGGACGCGAAACGTCGCGCGGGTTTCCTCCCGCTGCTGGAAAGCACCCACAAAGGTCGCGGGCAGGTCTTGCTGACGTGCACCGAAGAAAACTGGCCGCGTGAATTGGGCGGTCACCTGCAACGATGGGACGTGAAAGCGGGCACGTTGAAGAGGATGGAGTGATCGAGAAATGGAGTGTTGGAGTGTTGGAGTGATGAAAAAAAGCTCCTGTCGCGGAGGAGCGCGGATTGAGGGTGACAAGGCGAAGGCGGGATTGTTTAACTGAAGCATGGCCATGGACTTTATTGCGCCACTCATCAAGGCGACGGTCGATTTGCTCACGCACACCTTGACCCATGCCCGGCGGACACTCGGGAAAAAGAAATACAATCAATTGCTTTCCACGGCCATCGCCGAACTGCTGAAGGAACATCCGAACATTGACGAAGCCAAAGCGCGCCTGGCCGCGCTCGAAGCGACCGGCGCCGCGCCCAGCCCCGATTTGTTGCGGGCAAAATCTCTCCTCAAGGCGGTCGTCACGCACTCGAAGCGCGAGAAGAAAATCAGGAAACCCGACAAGAGGAAGAAGAAAAGTGCGCCGCGGAAGGCCCCCGGGTAAACCGAATCCGGTTGCTTCACTCCCACGACAAAAAATTAAGCCGAAAGCCTGTGCGGAAAAATTTCGCATATGCGAAATTTTTCCGCACACCGCCCTGGCATGGGGTCAGGTCTTTTCCGCCGTGTCAGGGGGTTGGGAGCCTCTCCGGCCGGTTTGTGCGGGTGCCACCTGCACCTTGCAACGGGCCGCGTTCCCACTATTCTTTGTCCATGCGAATTTTGTCGGGCATCCAGCCTTCCGGCGCGTTGCATCTGGGAAATTATTTCGGGATGATGAAGCCGGCCATTGAGCTGCAGGAAAAGGGCGAGACGTTTTATTTCATCGCGAATTACCACTCGATGACGTCCCTGTTCGACGCCGGGCAACGCCGCCGGAACACCCTCGAAGTGGCGCTCGATTTCCTGGCCTGCGGTCTCGATCCGAAGACGTCGGTTTTTTTCAAACAATCCGACGTGCCGGAAGTGACCGAACTGGCGTGGCTGCTCACGACGGTGACGCCGATGGGTCTGCTCGAACGGGGCACGAGTTACAAGGACAAGATAGGCAAAGGCATTTCGCCCAATCACGGCCTGTTCGCGTATCCGGTGTTGATGGCGGCGGACATATTGATTTACGACTCGAACATCGTGCCGGTGGGCCGCGACCAGAAGCAGCACGTCGAAATGACGCGCGACATCGCCGCCAGGTTCAACGAAATCTACGGAACGACGTTCGTCATCCCGGAACCGCAGATTCGCGAGGAGGTGGCTGTGGTGCCCGGGATCGATGGCCAGAAAATGAGCAAGAGCTACGGCAACACGATCGAGATTTTCGGCGATGAAAAGACCACCCGCAAGAAAATCATGGGCATCGTGATGGACAGTCGCACGCCCCAGGAACCGAAGCCGGACGCGGACAAAAACCTTGCCATTCAACTGCTCAAACTGGTCGCGCCGCCGGCGGTCGCGAAGGATCACGAGGACCGTCTGCGGGCGGGCGGATTAGGCTACGGCGACCTGAAGAAAGCGCTGTTCGAGCAGTATTGGAACTGTTTCGGCGCGGCGCGCGCCCGACGCGCCGAACTGGCGGCGAACCTGGATTATGTCCGGCAGGTTTTGCGCGACGGCGCGACCAAGGCGCGCTCCGTGGCGGGCACGGTTTTGCAGCGGGCCCGTCTTGCCGGCGGATTGGATTGACCTCGAGACCTCGTAGCGGCGCTCTATCCGGCACCGCTGGCCGTCACCGGACGGCAGTTTCAGCGCTCCTGACCCCCGGAAAGAAACCCGGTCCCGCTTGCACCTAGCGCGACATTATTTGATCCGATCGGATCAAATAATGTCGCGGGTTTTGGCCCGGGCAAATTCCACAGAAACGAAGTTCACTTCCGGTCGCTCAGGGACCCGGGCTTGCCTCTGTCGAACGGCGCCGGACGCCAGTCGGCCGTGCGGGTCTGACTACTTCCGCTGATGCGCGAGGAACCACTCGTAGAGCTTTGGATTGTTGTAGGTCTCGGTCCAGGAATCGTGATGCGCTTCGGGATAGACCGTCAGTTCCACTTCTTTGCAACCGAATTTCTTCAACGCTTCGACCATTCGCTGTGATTCCTCTGGTTTTACAACCGGGTCTCTGGCGCCGTGAAACGCCCAGACTGCCAGCGTCTTCAATGCGCTGGCTTTCTTTTTCTCCGCCAGCAGAACATCGACCAGATCACCGCCGCCGCAAATCGGCGCGATGGCGGCAAACAGATCGGGGTGGGTCATCCCCAGACTCCACGTTCCGTAACCACCCATGCTCAGGCCGGTCAGGTAAATGCGGTTCGAATCGACTTTGTATTTCTCTCTGACTTCGTCCAACAGCGCGAGCAGCACGTCATTGTCCCAGCGCTGGTCGTTCGGACACTGCGGCGAGACAATGATAAACGGAAAAACTCTGCCCTGCTTGACCAGTTTGGGCGGCCCATGCGCCGCGACCTTCGACATGTCGTTGCCCCGTTCGCCCGCGCCGTGCAGGAAGAGGATGAGGGGCCAGCGCTTGCGCGATTTCGCGCTGTAATCCTCGGGCAGGTAGAGCCAAAACTCCGCGCGAACGCTTTTGCTGACCTTGCCTTTGAATGATTTTACATGCTGCGCCTGTCTCGATTCCTGGGCCATCATAATAGGATTCAATCCCAACACACACGCGACACAAACGAGCGAGACGAATGTTCGCATAGGTGATGTTCCTTTCTTTGGGTCTTTACAGCGGCGGTCACGGACCGTCGCAATCTCATTCATTCACATCAATTTCCACTTCGGCAGGTCCTGCGAGTCCAGCAACCCAACCGGCTCCTTGCGGGCGTTCACGACGATCAAATCGTCAATGTTCCGCTCGTTGAAAATCTTCAACGCTTCGACGGCCAAAGCGTCTTCGCGAACGGAAACCGGGCTGCCGGTCATGACCCTGGCCAGCGGCTGTGCCAGCAGGTTGTCCTGGGAGGCGATGCGCCGGCGCAGGTCGCCATCGGTGAAAACGCCGGTCAGTTTGCCGCGGGAGTTGACCACACTGACGCTGCCCGACTTGGCCCGGGTCATCACCAGCAACGCCTCCTTGACGGTCACCGTTTCCCGCGCCACCGCATTGCGCGGGCCCGAACGCATGATGTCGCCGACGCGCAAGAGCAGCGCGCGGCCGATCGCTCCGGAAGGATGATACTTGGCAAAGTCGGTTTTTTTGAAGCCGCGCGCCTGCAACACCGCCATCGCCAGCGCGTCGCCCAGCGCGAGCATGGCCGTGGTGCTGGCGGTGGGCGCAAGGTTAAACGGACACGCTTCCCGCGGGACTTTCACGTTGAGGACCACGTCGCTATGCCGGGCGAGCGACGACCGGGGCGCGCCGGTGAGGGAGATCACACGGACCGAAAAGCGCTTGAGCGCCGGCAACAGATTTAACAACTCCTCGGTCTCGCCCGAGTAGCTGAGCGCCAGTATCGCGTCGCCGTCGGCCACGATACCGAGGTCGCCGTGCAGGGCGTCCGCGCCGTGCAAGACCACGCTGGTCGAACCTGTGCTGGTCAGGGTGGCGGCGATTTTGTGGCCGATATTGCCGGACTTGCCGATGCCGACGACGACAATTTTGCCGCGTTGCCGGAGCGCGTGGACGATCATTTCCACCGCGCGGTCGAAGGACGCGTCGAGCTGGGCGCGCACCGCTTTCAGTCCGGCCAGTTCGATGTCGAAGACTTCGCGTCCTCGTTTCAGGTGGCTCATGTGCGACGGAGGTTGCCAGCGGGAACGGCCCCTTTCAACATGGAAACAGCAAAGAGCGGGACCGTATTGTGGCTCGCAGCCGGTTGTTTTTCGTCGCCCGCAAGGCGGGAGCCGGCGACGACCGGCCACCGAGAACGGAGCACGGACCATTCAATCAATTGCCAAACTGTTTTTGCGCGATTACCCTTTGGCCATGCGCGCGGCTTTTAAAGAATGGGCCATCGTGGTGGACGCGTTGGGGCGCGGCGAGCAAATCATCGTTCTGCGCCAAGGCGGCCTGGCCGAGAGCCGCGGCGGGTTCCGGCTCGAGCATTCCCGGTTTCTGGTGTTCCCGACACTCTTCCATCAGCAGGCCGGCATTACGAACAAGAGAACGGAGTGTTGAAGCATGGGAGCGACGGAGCCATGAAAAGCAATGCCGCCTGCGCGCATCCCGATGCCCTGCCGCTTCCACCATCCGGACCCGTGAGGGCGCCCTAGCCGCATACCCAATGAATCTGCCGCGACTTATCCTGGCGTCAGCCTCGCCGCGCCGCGCGGAACTGCTGCGTGAAATGGGACTGAGGTTTCGCGTCGTGCCGAGCGCTGCGACGGAAGTTCAGCACGAACAATTGACCGCGCGGGAACTCTGTCAACTCAACGCCTATCGCAAGGCCCGGGCGGTCGCCAAAAAAATCCCCGACGCGCTGGTGCTGGGCGCCGACACACTGGTGTATCTGGACAGCCGACGGTTCGGCAAACCGGCCAGTCTGGAGGAGGCCGAGAGCATGATCGAACAATTGCAGGGCCGCACCCACCAGGTGGTCACCGGCGTCTGCCTGGTCCATTTGCGGCGGTTTCGCCAGAGAATTTTTGCCGAAACCACTCAGGTGACATTTCGCCGACTGGAACCGAAGCAAATCCGCTATTACCTGGGTGCGGTACATCCGCTGGACAAAGCGGGCGCCTACGCGATCCAGGAAAAGGGCGACCTCATCGTTGAAAAAATCTCCGGGTCTTTCTCAAACGTCGTCGGCCTGCCGGTGGAACGGTTGCAAACCGAGTTGGAGGGCTGGTGATTTGGCGTATCCCCGCCGACGGTCGGGGACGGCCCGCTCCAGGCAAATTCAGCTTTTGACCGTCCGCGCCAAAGAAACTACTGTCGCGCCGTGGATAGCGGCGGCGTCACCACAACCATTCGGAACGCGGAAGGCGATCCCGTGTCCCCGTGGTGGTTGCGACAGCTCGAGGCGACCGGGCGGAACATCATCGGTTTTGTGCAGACGGTCGAAGGGCTGGTCGCTTTCGCGTTGATTACCCTCGGGGTTGCCTTCACGCGGTTCAACGCTTCGGCGCGGGTCGTTCATCCGCTGGTTCGCGCCCAGGTTCATCGAGCCGGTGTGCGATTGCTGCCGATGATCGGCTTTCTGGCGTGCGCGCTCGGGCTGATGATTATCGGCCAGATGGTGGCGCTGTTGACGCGCGTGGGGGCGCAGAATCTGGCCGGGACGGTCATGGTCACGGTGGTGGTTCGCGAACTGGGACCGCTGGCGGCCGCGTTGCTGGTCCTGGCGCGCGCGGGCGCCGCGTATGTCGTCGAACTGGGCACGGCGCGGGCGCTGGGTGAAGTCGAAGCGCTGGAGGCGCTGTGCATTGATCCGATCCATTATCTGGTGGTCCCGCGCGTTATCGGACTGGCGCTGGCGATATTTTCGCTCACGGTTTATTTCATCATTGTGACGCTGGTGAGCGGCTACCTGTTCGCGTTTCTGCAGGATGTGCCGCTGTTGCCGGGCGACTATTTCAAGCAACTGGCCGTGGCGCTGACCTGGGAGGACTTCGCGCTGTTGGCCCTCAAGACTTGCAGCTTCGGCGTCATCATCGCCGTCGTGACCTGTTACCAGGGATTGGCTCAACCGCTGCGGCTCGAGGAAGTGTCCCGGGCCACCACCCGCGCGGTGGTGCAGAGCGTCGTGGCGTGCGTGCTTTTGGACGTGCTGTTCATCGTGGTTTACCTCGTGATGTGAGCGAAACGTTGTCAAGGGATGAAACCCGCGCTGTCGCCGATGCCGGGCCGCTCATTGAGCTGACAAATGTCAGCGTCGGCGCGGGCGGCCGGCGAGACTCGACTTCTGTCGAGGGAATCCACTGGCAGATTGCATCCGGTGATTATTGGGTGATCGGCGGCTCGCCCGGATCGGGCAAAAGCGATTTGCTGGCGACGCTGGCCGGGCTGTATCGCCCGCTGGGCGGCGCCTTGAGATTTTTCGGAAAGGAGGTCGCGGCGATGAGCGAAGACAACTTTCTGGCGGCACGGTTGCGGATCGGCCTGGTCTTTGAAAACGGCGGCCGTCTGTTCAATCATCTCTCGATTGCGGAAAATGTGGCGTTGCCGCTGCGGTATCATCACCCTGAGGCGGACACCGAGGCCGGCGAACGCACAAAGGAAATCTTGAACGCAACCGGGTTGACGTCGGTGGCGGACAACGGACCGGCTGGAATCAATCTGGCGCAGCGCCAGCGCGTCGCCCTCGCGCGCGCCCTGGCGCTGAATCCCGAAGTGTTGCTGCTGGACAACCCCCTGGCCGGTCTTGGCCCGCAGGAGGCGCGCTGGTGGCCCGATTTTCTTTCGCAACTGAGCCACGGGCACAAGTTGCTCCGCGACCACCCGCGAACGCTGGTGGTGACCTGCCACGACTTGCGGCCCTGGGCCGACCAGGGGAAACAATTCGCGTTGTTGAAACAGAAACGATGGCTGGCCGTGGGCGGCCGGGCGGAATTGTCTTGCGGCGAAGAGCCGCTGTTGCATGAGTTGCTGGCGGCGGACTTCAGCGCCGGCCGGCCCAGCGGTTAGCGACGCGGGAAACGGGTTTGCCAATGCCAAACGGGAAAACACGGAGCAACGGAGTGTAAACATGTTTCCGTGACAACACACTAGCAAGCACATGCCACTGCAGGACCTGACCCCTCAACTGCGCACCCGGCTCAGCCGCATGGAGCGGGCGGTGGGTATTTTCGTCGGGTTTGCCGGCCTGTTGTTGGTATCGGGATTCTTTTACTACCTTTATCACACGGCGGTGCGGAAGGGCTGGTTCCTCAAAAAAGTTCCTTATTACGTTTATGTCCGGAATACCAGCGGCATGAAGCCCGGTGACCCCGTTAAAATGATGGGTCTCAACGTGGGCGAAATCACAGAGGTAACGCCGATGCCGCCGGAGCAGTGGTTTGTAATCAACCAGTACAACATCTTCGTGCGGTTTCTGATCAAGGAACCTTATTACGGCTACATCTGGACTGATTCCAGCGTGAAGGTGTCGGTGGGCGATTTTCTTGGCAATCGGGTCCTGGAAGTCATCAAAGGGCAGACCGGGGCGGTGACGGTCGTGGAAAAAGAAGGCGTGATCACCGGCATTCTCGACGAGAACATTTCCGACACTTACAATGCGCTGACCAAGAAAAGCAAAGGAGTCTGGTTGAACAAGGTGGAAGAGTCTCCGGGGGCGACGGAAAAACTGGACGAGATCGTCAAGGCCGTCGAATCGGCGTTGCCGCCGTTGACCAACCAACTGGCGACGCTTCTGAGCAACGCCGCGCGCGCCGCTTCCAACCTGGACCTGCTGACGATTTCGGCCCAGCCGGTCGCCGGCAACCTCGCCGAGATTACAGCGCAGTTGCGCCAGCCCGACGGTTCGCTCGGCCGCTGGCTTTTTTCCACGAACTTCAATCAGCAGCTTGAACTGGCGGCAACCAACGCCAACGCCACCCTTGCCAGCGTTGATACCAACCTGGTCGTCGTCGCGGAAAAACTTTCGCTGTCGCTCGACCATCTGGCTGACATCACGAGCAACCTGAATGCGCAGGTGCAGACCAACACCAACATTCTCAGCGCCATCTCCCAGGCCGTCATTCACACCGACGAATTGGTGCAAGGCCTCAAGCGGCACTGGCTGCTGCGTTCGGCGTTCAAGACCAAAGCCACGAATCAGCCGCCGCGGCGTCCGACCCTGCCTCCCGGGCGCCCGCGGCCGTGAAAGCGTGATCGGCCAGCCGGGTCGCGCGTTGCGCGCCGGTGAGCGGTGGAGCAGGGCGGAGTTGAAGGAGTGGCACGAGCGTCCCGCCCGTGTGAGCCGGGGCCACTACCACACGGGCGGGACGCCCGTGCCACAACGCCCGGCGCTCCCGCCCGCGTAATTCCGCTGGCGGCGGTGTCATGCGCCGGGAGCTGGCCGACAATCGTTCTCCTTGACTTGAAGCCTTCCGGCGCGGAGGCTTGGCCCGTATTATCGCGGAACAAGGCAGTGCGGGAATGGGAAGGGAGTTTGGATGGGGAAGCCAATACGCGCACTAATTGTCGAAGATTCAGAGCACGACGCCTTGCTGGTTGTCCGAAGGCTGGAGCGCAGTGGATTTCAGCCGGTCTGGAAGCGGGTGTCGGCGGCGGAGTCTCTGCGTGCGGCGCTTTCCGTGCAGGCCTGGGACATTGTAATCTCCGACCACTCGATGCCCGGTTTTGGGTCGCTTCAGGCGTTAAGCGTGTTGCAGGAATCCGGGTCGGATATTCCGTTTATCATCCTTTCCGGGGTGATCAGCGAGGAGGAAGCGGTTGCCGCCATACGAGCCGGAGCGGAGGATTATATTTCGAAGGACAATCTCTCGCGCCTGATTCCGGTCGTCGAGCGCGCGCTGCGTGCGGCCCAGGTGCGGCGCGAGCACGAAGAGATTGAGAAAGTGCAGCGCGAAAATCAGGCCCGAAAAAACGCGATCGTGGATTCCGCGCTCGATTCCATCATCACGATTGATCACGAAGGGCGGATTTTCGAGTGGAACCAGGCGGCGGAGAAGACATTCGGTTACCGCCGCGCGGAGGTGTTGGGAAAGGAGATGGCCCAACTCATTGTTCCCCCGGCGTTGCGCGACTCCTGGCGCCGCGGTCTGTCGCGCTACCCGACCGCCGAGCAAAACGCGGTGCTGGGCAAGCGGATGGAGACGACCGCGCTCCGCGCGGACGGCAGGGAATTTCCCGTGGAATTGACCATCACGCGCGTGCCGGTCGAAGGCCCGCCGATTTTTACCGGGTTCGTCCGCGACATAACCGAACGCAAGCGCGCTGAGGAAGCGCTGCGCCAGACCGAGGAACTGTACCGCCGGGCGATCACGGCGGCGGATGCCGTGCCCTATATGCGTGAGTACAAAACGGAATCGTTCGCCTTTATTGGCGAAGGCATCCAGAAATTGACCGGTTACCCGGCCCGGCAAATGACGCCGCAACTTTGGCAGAGCCTGGTGCAGGAAACTATCATGCGCGGTGAAGCGAAGGGATTGACGTTCCCGGACGCCGTTCGTCTCACGCGGTCCGGCAAGATCAAAAACTGGCACAGCGACTGCCTGATCACCACGCGCGAGGGCAGGAAGCGATGGGTGGCCGACAGTTCGATTGAAATCGCCGACGATCAGGGCCAGATCACCGGGTCAATCGGGATTCTCATGGACATCACGGAGCGCCGGCAACTGGAGGAGCAACTTCGCCAGTTGCAGAAGATGGAATCGATCGGCCAATTGGCCGCCGGCGTGGCCCACGATTTCAATAACATCCTGGCGGTCATCCAGGGACATGCTTACCTGCTGCTGGGCGGCGTGGTGGAAGGCAAGGACGCGGAAGAATCGCTCAAACAAATCGGCGCCGCAACGAAACGCGCGGCCGGCCTGACCCGCCAACTGCTGACCTTCAGCCGGAAACAGGAACTGCAGCCGCAAAACCTGAACCTGAACGAGGTGATCAATGGAATGGCCGGGATGGTCGGACGCTTGCTGGGCGCCCATATCGCGTTGGAGTACGTCCCCACGCCAGACCTGCCGGTCATCTACGGCGACGTCAGCATGATGGAACAGATCCTTTTGAACCTCGCCGTCAACGCCCGTGACGCCATGCCGCGCGGCGGACAATTGACCGTCCGGACCGCCGCCCGGACATTCAGCGAAACGGAGGCCCAGCGAAATCCGGAGGCGCGCGGGGGTTTATTTGCCTGTCTGAGCGTCCGCGACACCGGCTGCGGCATTCCTCCGGAGATACTGCTACGGATTTTCGAACCGTTTTTTACCACCAAAGAAGCGGGCAAAGGGACCGGCCTCGGTCTGGCAACGGTTTACGGAATCGTGAAGCAGCACCAGGGCTGGATTGAAG
>DASPXS010000244.1:0-20549 GCA_035637175.1 Haliangiales bacterium
CTTTTTATAAACAGGTTGTCAGTCGGTGTTGGTATCATTTGACAGGGCGTGCGTCGCGTGGGTGACCGCCGCTCCAGCTCGCAGGGCGGCGGCGACCATCGCGGCCTCGACCTTCTCGGCGTCGTGCTTACGCTGCGTGGCAAGGTAAGCTTCGGCGAAAACCTCGAAAGCATCGCCGCGAGATTTTTCGTCGGGCAAGTCGGCGATGCGCTGCTCCAGTTCGATGAAATCGGACAATCCAGAGAACAGCCGTTGCTGAACGAAACGGCCTGCTTTGGAATGCCGGGTATTTGCCACGACGCGAGGCTACCAACATCAACGCGTTTAGGAAAGATTCTGTCGCCCTTACAGGACTTGAAGGGTTTTTACCATTTACCCAGGGCGTCGCTCGCGGACTCGCATTGCCCTGGGGTATCATCTGTCGGGCTTTCAGCCCTTTAAATCAGCGTCAGGCAGCGGTTCAAAACTTTGCGTCTTGGTGGCTTTGCGTTGCATTCGACACTTCACGCGAAGCCCTACGCGCCAGATCCTCTTCCATCCGACTCGCCGCGCAGGCGCTGGCGCAGCGGGTGGGCGGGGGTGGTATCGGGGACCCTTATTGCGGTTCTGTAACGAGCACCACGCGGAAGCCGAGGTCTGTATCGGTGAGAGGCGGGAACGCGGAAAAGAGAAGCCGCGCGGCCGATCGGGAGGACTGTTCGGAGTTGTCGAAGGCGCCGCCGCGCACGACTTTCCGTCCGCTCGCACTGGAAGCAGGGCCTGTCGGATCGGTCTGAACTCCGCCAGGCAGGGAGTCGAACCAATCCTGACACCATTCCACGACGTTCCCTTCCATGTCGTACAAACCCCATGGATTGGGAAGCTTCTGCCCGACGGGGTGCGCCGTGAGACCGCTGTTTGAGGCGTACCACGCGTGATTCGGCAGGCTTGCGTAGTCAGGATCGTCTCCGTAGCTGAACCGCGTCGAAGTGCCGGCACGCGCGGCGCATTCCCATTCAGCCTCCGTGGGAAGACGATATTGGCTACCGGCGGGAATGCGCCCCGCCGCGAGTTCCCGCTGCGTAAGTGTCGCGCAGTAATTGGTCGCGTCTGGCCAACTCACGCTGGTAACCGGACGGCTCAAATCGCCGGGGACGACGCTCGGGTTCGTGTTCATGAGGGCCAGATACTCTTCCTGGGTGACTTCATATTTCCCGATCCAAAAGCCGCGGCTGAGTGTCACTGTGGTTTGCGGTCCTTCGTTGACGCTACGGTCCTGCTCAGTGGTCGGGCTGCCCATCGTGAAAGTATTGGGCGGAATGAACACCATGTTCGTGGGCGGGCCTTGCAGTAGCGCGCGGTAAAACTTCTGTGGCGAGAGGTTGGCTGTCACATCGGTGAAGTTGATGCTGCCAAGGCTGTTCGTCGCAACGCCCAACACGCTCCAAACCGCGAGATCGGCAGAGCCAAGGACGGCATAAACTCCAGGCGGTCCGGTGATTCCAAACTGGAATGCTCCAATTAACGTTCGTGGCCGGACCAACTGGATTGCCAGAGGGTAAGTGAAAACCGAGACGCCTTGATTCCGCAAAGTCGCAACCGTAACGGCCAGATTCGTGGCAGCCAACGGTTCGGACAGCACGAAGGTGGCGAGCGGATTCCCATCCACGAAAAGCCCGATTAACTGTTGCATATCTGGAGGCAAGGTGAGGTGGGTAAGTTGATTGTCGCGAAGGTTCAGAGAAACCAGAGCGGTCAGGCCCGAGGGCAATTCGAGGCTTCTCAACTGATTGCCACTAAGGTCGAGAGTGTCCAATTTCCTCATGTCCGCGGCCAAGCTCACGTTCGTCAATGGACGATTGAAGAAGAGCAACAGGGTGGTCAAGTTTGTCGCGTCCGCGGGCAAGGTGAAACCGGAGAGTTGATTGACTGCGAGATTAAGGTTGGTCAATGCAGTCAGACCGGCGGGCAACGTGACGTTGGTAAGTGCGTTCTCAAAAAGATCGAGGCTGGTCAGGTTCGTCAGGCCACTGGGTAGTGTAAAACTGCTGAGCAGATTGATGGGGAGATGAAGCTCGGTCAAGGCAGTCAGGCTGCCAGGCAACGTGAGATTGCGACAAAAATTGCCGGTGAGATCGAGAAAGGCGAGCTTGGTCAGGTCCGCGGGCAACGTGAGGCTGTCCAGATGATTCCGATCGAGGAAAAGGTCCACTAAATTTGTCATTCCAGTGGGCAGCGTGAGGCTGAAGAGTTGATTGGCTTCGAGGTTGAGCCTGATCAAACTTTTCATGCCTGTGGGCAACGTCACGCGGGTGAGCAGATTGTTGTCAATGTCCAGTGTCTCCAGCGCCGTCACGCCCTGCGGCAAGTCCAGGTCAGTGAGCGTATTATTGCCTCGGATAATCAGCCTGGTCAGATTCGTCAGGCCGCTCGGAAGGAAAACGTTGGTGAGTCCGTTGAAACTGAGGTCCAGAAAGCTCAGACCGGTCAGATTCGAAGCCAGGCTGAAACTGGCGAATCGGTTCTGGGACAGGTCCAGGCTGTCCAATCGGGTCAGTCCCGCCGGAAAGGTGAGATTGGTGAGTTGATTGCCTTTAAGTATGAGTGTGTCCAGTTTCATCAGTCCGTCCTGAAAGGAGCAGTTGGTCAGGGAATTGACGCTCAGGTCGAGCGTCGTCAAATTGGTCAGCGTGTTCGGAAGGGAGAAGTTAGTGAGGCGGTTGGTCTGAATATTGAGCGAAACCAAATTGCGAGCCACCTCCAACCCCGCCAAGCTGCTGACATTTCGTCCGCTGGCATCCAAGTTCGTGAGGCCAAGCAGGTCCTGCTCGGTCAGCGGCCCGTCAGGTTTTTGCAATGCCTCACGGATGGCAGCGTTCAGGCCAGGGTCGGGAATGGACACCTCCGTCGGGTTCGAAGGCAAAATGATTACGGACACGCCTTGATTCCGCAGAGAGGCGACCGTCGCGGCAAGGTTTGCGGCGGCCAGTGTTTCAGACAACACGAGCGTCCTGAGCGGATTGCCGTCCAGGAAAAGTGAGGTCAACTGCGTCATGTCCGAAGGCAGTGTGAGGCTGGTGAGTTGATTCCCACTTAGCTGGAGAAAGGTCAAGCTCGTCAGGCCCGCAGGCAAGGTGAGATTAGTGAGTTGATTTTCTTCGAGGGCGAGGAAGCTCAAGTTCGTCAGGCCTGCAGGCAAGCTGAAGCTGGTGAGTTGATTGGCGCGAAGGTTGAGAGTGCCCAACTGGGTCAGGTTCGATGGCAAGCTGAAACTGGTGAACCGATTGCCCTCGAGGTCGAGCGTGCCCAATCTCCTCAGGTCCGGAGGCAAACTCAGGTTCGTGAGGTGATTGAAGAAGAGTCGCAGGCCAACCAGGTTCGTCATGTCCGCAGGTACGGTGAAGCTGGTGAGCTGATTGCCCCAGACGTCCATCTCGGTCAACGCAGTCAGGCCCGAAGGCAAGGTGAGATTGGTGAATTGATTGGCGCTGAGGTCGAGAAAGTCCAGGCGCGTCAAATCCGAAGGCAAGGTGAGATGGGTGAGCCGATTGCCGAGGAGGTCAAGCTCGGTCAACCTCGTCAGGCCTGTCGGCAAGGTGAAGTTGGTCAGCGCATTGGCCCGGATAAGGAGAGTGGCCAGATTCGTCAGGCCGCCTGGAAGGGACACGTTGGTGAGTGAATTGAAGCTGAGGTCGAGACGGATCAAGTTGGTCAACCCGCTCGCAATGGAAAAATCGGTGAGCAGGTTGTGATCGAGGGAAAGCGCAGTCAAATTATGAGCCGCTTCCAGCCCTTGCAGGTTGGTTACATTCCGGCAGCAGGCATTAAGGACCGTCAGGTTAAGCATGTCCAGATCGGTCAATGGCCCGACGGGTTTTTGCAGGGTCTGGCGGATGGCGTCGTTCAGCTCAGGGTCGGGAACGGACACTTCCACCACCCGGGAGAAAGTGAACACGGAGACGCCTTGTGCTCGTAGCGACGCAACCTCGGCGGCCAGTTTCATGGCAGCCATTTCTTCGGACAACACAAGAGTCGTGAGCGGATTTCCATCCACGAATAATGAATCCAACTGCTGCATATCTGGAGGCAGGGTGAGGCTGGTGAGTTGATTCCCCGTGAGCCCGACCGAGGACAGATTAGTCAGGCCCACCGGGAAGGTGAACCGGGTCAATTGATTCCCGTCGAGAGCGAGGAAGCTCAACCGGCTCAGACCTGCAGGCAGGATGAAATCGCTGAGTTGGTTATTGCGGAGTAAAAGACTGCCCAGGCTGGGAAGTTCCGAAGGCAGGGTGAGGTGGGTGAGCCTATTTTCGTCGAGGTCGATCGAGCCCAACCGCGTGAGCCCCGGGGGCAAGGTCAGGTTCGTGAGCTGATTGGCGAAAAGGCTGAGGCCAGCCAGGTTCGTCGCGTCCGCGGGCACGGCGAAGCTGGTGAGCCCATTGACGCCGAGGTCAAGCTCGGTCAACCCGGACAAACCCGCTGGCAAGGTGAGCTCGGTCAGTGAACAGAATTCGATGTTGAGCGTGGTCAGATTCGCCAGCCCGCTCGGCAGGGAGCAGTTGGTGAGTGGATTGAAGCTGAGGTTCAACTCGATGAGATTCGTCAAGGTGCCGGGAAGGGAGAAATGGGTCAGGCGATTGGAGTCAAGAAACAGCCGCTCCAGATTACGAGCCGCTTCCAGCCCTTCCACGCTACTGACATCCCGGGAAAAGGCATCCAAGTTGATCAGACTGAGAAGGTCCTGCGCGGTCAATGGCCCGTTGGGTTTTTCTAATGCCTCGCGGATGGCGGCGTTCAAGCCGGGATCGGGGATCTGCACTTCCTGCGCCAGGGTGGTGGTCAGAAAACTGGCCAGGACCAGGAGGGTCAGAACGAGCGGTCGGATGAGGGGAATGATGGTTTTCATGTCAACGGAGTATCTGTGTTCGATCAAAGGTTGGTTGCGCCGGTGATGTTGGCGAGTTCATGGCAGGGGGCCCCGGGGCGCATTGGAAAATCATTGGTCAGCCAACGCAGCTCTGACTTCCTGCAGCAACAGTTCGGCAGTAAACGGCTTCTGGATGAACCGGTCGGGTATTGCCTGGGAAAACCGCACGTCAGTCTGGCTGAAGCCGCTGGCCATCAAGATTCGCAGAGCGGGATGAACCACGAGGCACTGATGCATGAACTGGTCAACGGTCATCGAAAGGCCGCGGTAGTCCGTGATCAGGAGATCCGGCTTTTTCCTGTCCGCCCTTAAGGCTGCCAGCGCCTCCGCGCGATCGTTGAAAGTCCTCGAAATGTAGCCCGTCGCTTCCAGCAGCGTGGCGTATAACTTCGTCAGGCACGGCGCGTCGTCCACCACATAGATCGACGGCGGCTCAGCCGTCGGTGAAGCTGACCCGGCTGAGTCAGTCTGCTGCAAGAAGTAGTCTTCCGAAGGGCGCCGTACGGAAAGAGGCATTCGGTTCGTGGGGAGGAGTGAGAACCGTCGGAATGACCTGGCGGATGTCTGCGCGGCAAAGGCAAGCGCGAACGGGAATGCTTGAGCGTTGATTTTCATTTTGGGAAATGACCGACCATTGATTGCCCATTGTCCCGGGGCAGAGACAAGGTCCTCTGCCCCGGGGTCCTCTTCCAACGGACTTGCGGCGAATTGAGTGCGTGTGGGCTAGTTCTGAACAGCAATGGTATTTGAGCGCAGCTTACGCCACTGGGTACTGCGTCGTAACCCACCCGCGAAGCCGCAGTTGGACTGAGCTGCTTGCGCTATGATCTCGTCCGCCTCTTCCGTGGTGATCAAATCCTGCGCCACGAACGACTCGGCCGCCTGCGCGACTGAGGAAACGTACTGGCCATGATTTTTCCACGTCCCGCCCGAGGCGGGACCACTGCACGGCGCAAGTTGATCGATGCTGCACCCGTTTGCGTCCACAATGACGCCAGCAGGAGTTCCCGGACACTCATCCAATGAGTCTGCGACTCCATCACCGTCTGCGTCGGTTTCACCGGAGAGCGAGAACGCCGCGTTAAACGGTCCCTGGCCGGTGATGTCCGTCCCGATGCGCAGCCAATCCGGGGCCAACGCGTCATTGCGAATCCAGCTTTGCAGGTCGGGCATGAACGAAGTGCCGGGAGCGACAATCGGCCTGGGCGCAGACAGCCAGAGAAAATCGCCGCTGCTCAAGAGCACCTCGGGCCGAAAGAAATAATGATCGGCCGGAAGCGCGATGGGCGGATTGAAATGCACCGTGATCAATACCTCTTGTCCGGTTACGGCACCTTCGCCGTTGGTTTTTTCGTCGGGATGCTTGTTGATCCCGTTCACGACGGAGTTCGACACACTGAAGCTCTGATTCACGATCGTCGCGGAAAAGCTCAGGCTGCCATCGGCGCTATCGCGCGTCGCCGAGTCGATTTCAACATCGCCGGGTGAATTGAGCCTCGTCAGCACGGCCGGCACGCGGTTGGTATCCGAGTCACCGGGGAACACGTGATAGATCTCAATTTCAACGCCGCCGATGCTGCTGAGGGCTGCTCCCAACGGCAGTAAGCCGGTGAAGGTCGCCTGGCTGATGACGACGGTCTGCGGTACCACGAAATCGTCGGCCGTCTCGGTCTGGATTTTGCCCGGGCTAGGGGGACGCGAGAGCGTGGCAATTTTTCCATCCGGATCGCCGGTTGAAAAAGTGAAGGAATCCGCCGACGCTTGAAGGCCCAACAGGAGCAAAGCCAGCGTGCCGGCGGTGATTTTGTTGGCGGACAGAGTCGCCAGGACAGACGGCCTGACCCCGCGAAGGGCTGGCGTTTCATTTTTCGTATTCGTTTCGTTTCGTTCTTTCGTCATAACATTTTTCCTAGTTTTAGTTTTCGCGATTCTGACTGGAACGAAGGGCAACGCCTTCACGCCTGACTCAAGCGATCCGGCGATTCCGCCGCTCCAAACGAATCAGAGTCGCTTTTGCGTGGGTGTGAGGAACTGGCAGGAAAGTAGTTCCACAAAAATTTCGCGTGGGATTGCGATGAACGGACGCAGTCGAAGCGCAGCGCGTTGGTCGCCGCTTGTGGATCAGCAAACGACGCGGCAACGATAGTTAGCCGTCCATTAAAAAAGCAGGAGCCGACGTAAGGAGGCCCTGAAACAGCTCCTGGTTGCCAAACAAACTGAGCCTCGTTACCTCGGCTTCTACAAGTTCGGTAGTTTTTCAACGGGCCGTTAGCCGAATCTTGTGATGCTCATTGTGGCCCCGTGACCAGCACCACGCGGAAGCCGAGGTCTGAATCGGTGTGAAACGGGGTCGCGGGAAAGAAAAGCCTCGAGGCCGACCGGCAGGACGAGTTGGGGTAGTCGTAAGCACCGCCGCGCATCACCTTGGATTCGAATAGAACGGGACCGGGAGGCCCCGTCGGATCAACCTGAAAACCGCCCGGCAAAGAGTCGTACCAGTCCTGGCACCATTCCCAGACATTCCCAGACATGTCGTACAATCCCCGTGGATTCGGAAGCTTCTGCCCGACGGGGTGAACGGTCAGGTCGGCAGTAAACAATTCCCACATGTAATTCGTCGCCTCCGCATATTGCGGATCGTCGCCGTAACTGAACCGCGTCGTGGTGCCGGCGCGGGCGGCGCATTCCCACTCAGCCTCCGTCGGGAGACGATATTGGCTGCCGACGGGAATGCGTCCCGCAGCGACTTCGCGCTGCGTGAGCTTCGCGCAGTAGTTGGTTGCGTCGAGCCATCGCACGTCGGAAACCGGACGGCTCAGATCGCCGGGAAAGACGCTCGGGTTGGTGTTCATGACGGACAAATACTCTCCCTGGGTCACCTCATATTTTCCGATCCAGAAGCCGCGGGTGAGGATCACGGTGGTTTGCGGACCTTCATTGATGTTCCGGTCCTGTTCATTGGTCGGGCTGCCCATCGTGAACATATTGGGCGCGATGAACACCATGTTCTCCGGCGGGCTTTGCCGTAACGCGCGGTAAAACTTCTGCGGCGCGGAGTTGGCTGTCACGTCGGTGAAGGAGATGCTGCCCAGGGGGTTGGTCACAGTGTCCAACGCGCTCCAGTCGGCGAGATTCGTACTTCCAAAGACAGCGTAAACTCCAGGCGGCCCGGTGATTCCAAACTGGAATGCTCCGACCAACGTTCGTGGCCGGAGCAGTTGGACTGCCAGCGGGTAAGTGAAAACGGAGACGCCTTGATTCCGCAAGAAGGCGACGTCTGCGGCTAAATTCGTGGCGGTCAGTTCGGACAGAACGAGGGTCGCAAGCGGATTGCCGAGATAGCCAAACCCGATCACCTGGGTCATGTCCGGAGGCAACGTGAGGTTGGTCAATTGATTGCCGGTGACGAAAAAGCCGACCAAACTTGTCAGACCGGAAGGCAAGCTCAGACTGGTGAGCTGATTGCCGCCAAGATTGAGCGACTCCAAATGACCCAGGTCAGAGGGCAACACAAGGTTGGTCAGTTGATTTTCGCTAAGGTTAAGCGCGGTCAAATTGGTCAGTCCCACAGGCAAGGTCAGGCGGGTCAGGTTCGTGTTTTCGGAAAGGCGGAGAGTGGTCAAATGATTTAGACCCGCAGGCAGGGTGATATTGCTGACTGGATTTTCGCTGACGTCGAGATAGGTCAGCCCTGTCAACTCCACGGGCAGGTTGAAGTTGGTGAATTGATTGGCGCGCAGGTGAAGAAAGCCCAGGCGGGTCAGGTTCGAAGGGAAATTGAGACCGCTCAATTGATTGAAATCGAGGTCAAGCTCGATCAAATTCCGCAGATCAGCGGGCAAGACCAGGTTCGTGAGTTGATTGAAGAACAGGCTGAGTTCGATCAGGTTCGTCATGCCTGCGGGCAGGGTGAAGCTGGCGAGTAGATTCTGGGACAGGTTTAGCTCGGTCATGCTGGCCAGCCCCGGAGGCAAGGCGAGGCTGGTCAGTGGATTACCTGCGAAATAGAACGTGCTCAGATTCGTCAGCCCGCCCGGAAGGGAAAAATTGGTGAGTGAATTGAAGCCGAGGTCGAGAGCAACCAGGCTGGTCAGGTTCGAAAGCTGGTTGAAACTCGCGAGTTGATTGTTCTCGAGGTCAAGGTTGTTCAACCTGGTCAGACCGGCGGGCAAGGTCAGGTTGGTGAGTCCATCGCCTTCAAGTGTGAGCGAGGTCAGATTCGTCAGCCCGCTCGGAAGGGAAAAGTTGGTAAGTGGGTTGACACTCAGGTCTAGCGTACTCAGGTTCGTCAACGCGCTGAGAAGGACAAGATTGCTGAGATGGTTGATCTGGAGATCAAGCGAGACCAAATTACCAGCCGCTTCCAGCCCTTCGATGCTGCTCACGTTCCGATTGCGGGCGTTCAAGTTCGTGAGGCTGAGCAGGTCCTGCTCGGTCAATGGCCCGCTGGGTTTTTGCAACGCCTCGCGGATGGCGGCGTTCAGGCCGGGATCGGGAATGGACACTTCCTGCGCCAGGGTCGAGGCCACGAAGCTGGTCAGGGCCAGCAGGGTTGGAACAAGTGGACGGATGAGGGGGATGAGGGTTTTCATTGAACAGAACAAACGTGTTTGATTGTGACTTGACACTTCGGACAGTTTTGTTTCCGCGATTCTGACTGGAGCGAAGGACTGTCACCGCTGGTGCCTTCACGCGTGACTCAAGCGATCCGGTGATTCCATCGCTTCAAACGAATCAGAATCGCATTTGCGTGAGTTTGATGAAGAGGGAGGAAAGTAGTTCCAAGAAATTGCGCGACGTGACTACCTCTTTAGAACACCTCGGTTAGGGGTGCGTCTCCCAAAAAAGAGGGCCGACAACAGCTCCTGCCGTGAGCCCGAGAAGATCCCGGCGGTCCATTACCGTTTTCATTTCATTTACGCGAAGGCGTGAATGTCATTCAGGCCGCCCGCCCGTTTAGCGAGCGGATGAAACGGATCAACATTTTCACATCAGCATCCGTGAGCTTTTGATCGAAGCGCGGCATCTCACCCTTGATGCCATTTTTAACCACTGAAGCGATTCGTGCCTCGGACTTGTGGAACTTCGTGAGATCCGGGGCCTCGTCCGTACCGTGCGCGTCGTCGCCGTGACAATGGGCGCAGTTCATCAGAAACAAATCGTGACCTCTTATGACGGATGAGGGTTCGTTTCGTGACAAAACGGAAGTGGCCGTGGGATTTTCCGGCTCTGCGTGCAGGAGCATTTCTCCGCCCCAATATCCCGCGCCAAGCATGAGCGCGGACGCGGTGCTCATCCCGACGAGATAAGCGCGCAGCCGGCAGGGCGAAATTTGTCGGCGAAGAAAAAGCCGCCCGGCGACCAGCACAATTGAAATCATGAACCCCGGCCAGACGAACAGGTGATGCAGTTTTTCTTCGCCTCTGCCGAGCATGTTTCCATGAGTCATCGCCAGTCCGGCAATCACCGCCGCGCAGCCGCCCAACACCCCGGCGAAGCCCAGCGCCACCCCGGCTGAATGAAACGCACGCCGTGCTGCATCATCACGCATCCGCAGCCCCACGAAATCAAAGATCACGGACAATGGCAGCAGTACGATGGGTAAATGCGTGCTGCCGCCATGCAACCGTTGCCAGAAGATCGCGTCCATTGTCAGACCAAATCAGGCGAGCATGTCATCCACGATTGCCAGCGAATGTGTGCCCTCGCGATAGCTGACTTCGGTGATGCCGAGCACGCTGCGAAGTTTGCCTGCTTCTACTTTCATCGGACCGGGCTTGGGCGCGGAGCCGGGCGCGGGCTGAGGGAACGCCGTGGACATGGCCGTGTGGAAGGTGGCGTTCCCCTCAGTTTTCTTCAGCACCTGGTGGATGTGCCCATTAAGCACGGTGAGCGAGCCAAAGCGTTTCGAGTAGCCGAGCGCGCGCGCACCGTCTTCCGTGCCCCAACCCCATTGCGGATAAGCCATCCAGAGCGGCACGTGCGCGAAGACGACGACGGGAGTGCTGTCGGAAACGGCTTTGAGATCATCCATCATCCATTCGAGCTGCATATCACCAAGCTGACCGAGTCCGCCTTCGCGTATGTTCAATACATTGTTCAAACCGATGAAGTGCGTGCCTTTGTGGTCGAAACTGAACCAGCCGCCGCCTTTCGTTCGTTTGCCGAAGCGCTGGAGGTATTGTTTGCCGTTGTCATTGAGGACGTCGTGCTCACCCGGTACGTAGAACACTTGCTTGGTCTTGCAGCCCTTGAGGATTTGTTCAAGTGTGTCGAACTCTTCGGCCTCGGAAAGGTGCGTCAGGTCGCCGGTGTGAATAATAAAGTCCGGCGGCGTGGCCAAGGCGTTGATCTTCGCGACTGCTTCCTTCAACGTGCCGAGCACGTCCTTGTTCGCTTCCTTGCTGAAGCCGATGTGGCTGTCGCTGATTTGCACGAACGTGAAGTCAGCGGCAACAGAGGATTTGGCCTCGGCAGCGACGGCATCGGCCGGCCGCAGAATGCCGGAAGCGAACGCGCCGCCTGCGCCGGCCCAGAGCATTCCGGTGCCGGCCCAGGCCATACATTTGAGGAAACCGCGGCGATCAACGCCGTCTGGGTCGTGATTGTGTTCTATTATGTCTGACATATTGCCTCTGGGACCAGCCGGCGAACTGCCGGCGGTCCATTTTTCGTTTTCGTTTCGTTCTTTCGTCATAACAGGTTTCATTTCTTGTTGCTGCGTTCCTGACGGGAGAAGAGATGTCACCGCTCCGAACGAATCAGATTCGCATTTGCGTGGGTTTGAGAAACAGGAAGAAAAGTAGTTCCAACAAATCGCGCGATGCGACTACCCCTTTAGAACACCTCGGTTATCGCTACCCTTGGAGGTTCTTGATCAGCGGGCCGTACGCGGAGTCTTTCCACGAAATTAGATACACTGAGATTAACAGGAGCAAACGGAGGAAACGGAGAAACAAATCTCTGCTCCCTCTGTTTCCTCCTGTTTAATTTTAAGGCCAATGCATCCGCTGTTCCAAAAGGCTTCCGGTTTGACTGAGGCAGTCATCGCTGCAGTACCAAAAGGCCGAAGGCGTGAGTGGGTCGATAGTCCCACCGGGTTTCGGAGTGCGGCATGGAACAACCGCGCCGTTCATGCTTCAAACCTGAGTGAAAGATCAACCCGAATACAAACCCTTCAGTGGCGACTCGAGGCCTTCCTGCGATGGCCAATTTCGAACCGCCGCAATCAATCAATGCGATCGGGAGACACGACCATGAAATCGCTCCACGCCTTGTTGTTGTTCGTAGCCTTCCTCGCCGCCAACCCCGCATCCGCCCAGGTTTCGCCCAACCTCAGCCTCCAGTTGTTTGCCGGGGTGAATGTGACGGGCGAGGCGGGCAGCGTCTATCTTGTACAGTCCACTTCCGACATCACCCAAAGCAACTCGTGGACGAGCCTGGGTTTTGTGCAACTGCCATCCACGAACTATCTTTTTGTGGATACGTCAGGACCTATTGCAGGGAACCGCTTTTACCGCGCGCTGCTGGAAATTCCCCCGACGAACATGGCATTCATACCGCCGAGCACGTTTCGATTGGGCAGCCCCACAAACGAAATCGGCCGCGCGGCCGATGAAGGCCCGCAGACAACCGTCACCATTACTCACGGGTTCTGGCTGGGCAAATATGAGGTGACCCAACGAGAGTACCTTGCGGTCATCGGCTCCAATCCAAGCGGTTTCCCGGGCGACCTGAATCGACCGGTCGAAAGTGTGAGTTGGCTGGACGCGACCAACTATTGCGCCAAGTTGACTGAGCAGGACCAGTCCGCCGGACGGATTCCTCCTGGCAGTCACTATCGCCTGCCGACCGAGGCGGAATGGGAATACGCTGCCAGGGCCGGAACCTCCACGCGTTTCAGCTACGGTGATGACCTCGCCTTCACAGGCTTGACCAATTACGCCTGGTACGCCGTCAACAGCGGCAACACGACGCACCCCGTGGGGCAGAAAACGCCCAATCCGTGGGGCCTGTACGACATGGAAGGGAATGTCCTGGAGTGGTGCCTCGATTGGTACGGCCCGTATCCCGGAGGATTCGAGACAGATCCGCAAGGTCCGGCCTCAAATGCAATCGGAGTGAAAGTCATTCGTGGGGGCGCTTGGGACGGGTTTGAAACGGATTGCCGCTCCGCCCGCCGCGGTATCGAGGGGGTACACCCATTCATCCACGACTTCATCCTTGGGTTCCGGGTCGTGCTGGCTGCCCCTTGATAAAGACACGGAAAATCCGGCTTGAACCCGCGCTGTGCCTACCAAAAGACTCCGCTGGTTTCAAATACCTAATGTTGCGCGTCACAATGCCGGCTGCGATGTGAGGATTTCCAGCGCTCGCAGGGTCGCGGCGCCCCGGGTTTCGACTCCGAGTTTCTCGAATATCTCCTGCACGTGCTTTTTCACAGTGGATTCAGTGATGCCGAGAATCGTGGCTATATCCGAGTTCGTCTTGCCCTGGGCCACCCAGAGCAGCGCCTCGGCTGCGCGCGGCGTCAGGCCAAGCTTCACCAGAGGTCCGCTTGAGGAGAAATCCGGCTTGAACTCGCGCTGTGCCTGTTGTTGGGAGCGGCGCAAGCGCGATTCGATTGCCTGGACAAGGTCCGCGTTGGCCACGGGCTTCGTCAGATAATCATCGGCGCCGAGATTCATGCCGCTTCGAAGGTCGTCCTTTTCCCCTTTGGCAGTGAGAAAAATGAAGGGAATCAAGGCCAGTTTCGCATCTGCCTGCAGCGCGCGCAGCACGCCGTACCCGTCCAATTCAGGCATCATGACGTCGCACAGGATCAAATCGGGCCTCTCCCGGCGCGCCATGTCCACCCCCAGGCGGCCGTTTCCAGCGGCGATGGGCTCGTACCCTTTATAGCGGAGGAGCGCAGTGATGTTGCGCCGCATCTCGGGTTCGTCCTCGATGACCAGGATCTTTTTCACAGGTTGGTTTCAAAAACCGGCAGCCTGACGGTCACCGTTGTGCCCTGTCCGACTTTGCTCTCAATCCGCACCTTGCCGTGGTGCAGCTCTAGGCAACGTTTTACGAGCAGAAGGCCCAAGCCGGTGCCGGCCCGGCTTCCGACGTTGGCGCCACGATGAAAGGCGGTAAACAGCATTTGTTGATCGTCCTCGGAAATCCCTATTCCCTCATCGCGAATAACGCAGAGCGCTTCAGCGCAATCGCGCTCGACCGCAAACCGCACGCAGGCTCCGGGTTCGGAGTATTTCACCGCGTTACTCAGGAGGTTGGTTAAAATGTGCTCCAGCAATCGTTCGTCCGCGCGCGCTTGCGGCAGGGCCGAGGCCAGAGAAAGTTTGATGGGGCATCGGCGGCTGGTGGCGGAAAGAACCTCATCCACGACACGACGGCAAAAGATGTCCAGGTCCATCACCGAAGGTTGAAAATCCAATTTACCGGCGTCCAGGCGGCTGAGGACCAGGATTCCTTCCATCATCGCGGCCATGCGACGGGTGTTTGCGGTGATGGACTCGAGTTGTTCGTCCCGTTCGGCCGGCTGCATTTTCTGAAAGAATTCGCGCAGCAGTTCTGCCGAGGATTGAATAATGGCCAGTGGCGTGCGGAACTCGTGTGACACCATGGAAACGAAATTGCTCTTGAGCTGGCTGAGTTCCTTTTCCCGCTCGAGAGTTTTGAGCAACTTCCCCTCGGCTCGTTTTCGCTGGGTGATGTCCTGGGCGAATGAGAGGATGTGCGGTGTGTCGTTGAGTTTGATGGTTTCGGCTGAAAGCAGAATGGTTAAGGGCTCACCACGGCGATTCAGCCAGCGGACTTCTCTTTGGCGAATGGAGCCAATCGTGCGCATATCGTTCAATGCCGAATCCCGTTCATCCAAGTTCTCCCACAAACCGAACTCAGAGGACGCGCGCCCCAGCACTTCCTCCCGGGGACAGCCAAGCCAGTTCACGAAGGCATCATTCGCCAGGACATATCTTCCGTCGCTCATGCGGAGAATGCCGATGAAAACCGGGCTGGCCTGGAACGCGACGCTGAATCGCGCTTCGCTCTCGCGCAGCCGCGCCTCGCTCGCCCGCAATTCCGCCTCGGTTTGTTTCCGCTCGGTGATGTCCAGAGCCATGGCCAGCATATGCGGCACGTGGCTGAGTTCGATGACCTCCGAGGACAGCAGCATCGTGCAGGATCTTCCCTGGCGATTGCGGAAACGGCACTCCCGTTCACGGATGGAGCCGGTGCGGCGCAAATCGGCCCAGAACGCTTCGCGATCTTCCTGATGTTCCCAGACACTCAGCTCGGTCGTGTTTCGTCCCAGTATTTCGTCCCGGGTGTACCCTGCCCAGTTTATGAATGCATCGTTCGCCAGCACGAACCGGCCATCGCTCATGCGCGCGATGGCAATGAAGATCGGGCTTGCCTGGAAGGCGGCACTGAACCGCGCTTCGCTTTCGGCCAGCGCAGCCTGGGAGCGTTTCCGTTCGATGCCCAGTGCAAGGGAGTCCGCAACGGAGCGGAGCGCCTCTAAAACATCATCGGCGAGCGGATCCCGGGCGAACAGGGCCAGCACCCCCAGCACGCGGCCTTCCAGCAGCAGCGGATAGCCGGCGAACGCGACTATCCCCTCGCGTGCGGCCCATTCCTTGTCGCTCACTCGGGGGTCGGATTGGACGCTGTTGGTCAGATGAGGCTTCTTATCCTGGGCAATGCGTCCGATTTTGTACTGGCCCACGCTGACACGACTGTGAGGTCCATCGAGATGCGTGTAACAGCCGGCGCTGGCCTGCAGTTCCAGGGTTTGTGTTGGCTCATTGAGTGTCCAGACCCGGACGAAAGCGACGTCCAGGTGCCGCACCACCAGTTCGGCGCATTGTTGGAGCATGGCTCGAAGTTCGGTGCCGGCATTCAGCGCCACAGCCACTTCAGCGTTTAGCGTGGACATGCGGACGCGCTCCTTGAGTGATTCCTCAGCCCAGGTGCGCTGTTCGATTTCCCTTTGCAGCTCACGATTGGCCCCCCGGAGCGCCTGCTCGGCCTGCTTTCGCTCGGTAATGTCAGTGATAAACGCCTGGATGACCTGGCGTCCGCTCCATTGGATTCGGGTCAGGGCCACCTCCAGCGGTATCTCTCTGCCCTGGGGAGTGTGACTCGTCCATTCGAAACGCGCGCTGCCGTTGTCGATGCATTCTTGAATATATTTGCGCCCCAGCACAGCAGAGCTTTCACCATTCGGCTGAAATGCGGGCGACGTATCGCTCGGATGTTTACCCAATAGTTCCTGCGCGCTTTGGCAACCCATGATCCGCACCGCGGCGGGATTCGCCTCAAGGATTTGGTTCGTGTCGTGAAGGACGACCCCCTGGCTGGAGCCTTCGAAGAGCGCGCGAAATTTTTCCTCCGACTCACGCAGTGCGCGCTGCGCACGTTTGCTTTCGGTGTTGTCGATGATGCTGGCACGAACCAGATTTTGACCCTTTGCCGGCAGGCGCAGCAGCCGCACCTCTGTCGGGATGAGACGGCCGTCCGGTTGCCGGTGAATCCATTCAAATACCGGGGTGCCTCCCGCCAGGGCCTCATCCATTTTTTCTCGGGCCAGTTCGCTCGAACGCCGGCCGTTCGGTTGGAATTCAGGACTCACATCCGCCGGTGTCAGGTCGCTCAATCTTTCCATCGGCACTCCGTAAAGAATGCAGGCGTGCTCGTTGCCGAACAGAAATCGTCCGGTGTCGCCGTCAAAAACCACGATCGCCTCCGGAGCGTGCTCGACAAGGGCGCGGAACTGCGCTTCGCTCGTAGTCAGCGCGGCGGTGCGTTCCGCGACGCGGCGTTCCAGCGACTGGTTCAACTCCAGCAATTCCCGCTCGTTTTTTTTCCGTTCGGAAATCTCGCGTGAAACGCTGACCAGCATCCTGCGACCGCCCAGGTGCACCGGCGTCAGCAACACTTCCACCGGGAATTCCTCGCCGGTGAAACGCTTGCCCATCCACTCAAATCGCTGCGGACCCTGCGCGAGAGCGCGCTCCGCCCAGGCCCTTCCGGCTTCCCTGGAGGACCTTCCGTCAGGCTGCCGTTCGGGTGACAGACTCTCTACCGGTTGCTTCAGGAACCACTCCTTGTCCCCGCCACCGACCATTTTCACGGTGGCGGCGTTACAGTCGATGATCCTTCGTTCCTTCGGGTCGAGGATCTGGATTGCATCAGAACTTGCCTCGAAAAGTTCACGGAACTTCTGCTCGCTTTCACGAAGCGCGGCTTCCGTGCTCTTGCGCTCCGTGATATCGCGCGCAACCACCACGGTCAGGCTCCGGCCACTTACGCAGATCGGGGTGGACAATACTTCCAATGGAACTTCCTGTCCGTCGAAGCGGCGGCCCACCCATTCGAACCGGTGACCGCCGCGCTCTTCAACCAGGGCTACGATCTGAGCGGACTTTTCGCGGCTCGGAGTGCCGTCGGGTTGAAGGAGCGGCGAGAGGTCCTCCGGCCGCGCCCCTAAAAGTTTTTCCTTTGTGCCCGCGCACATGAGTTCGACAGCGGCCGCGTTGCAATCCACAAACACGCCCGCTTGCGGATCGAACAGGAAAATCGCATCCGCGCTTCGCTCGAACAGGAGCTGGAACATGGAGGGATTATCCCTGAGCGACCATTCCGCCGCACTGGGACTTTCGTCCCATTTACGGCCTGCGTTAGCCGGATCAATCATGGAGTCATGGAAATTATGTGTCCGGTGCCAGCCAACGCTTACCCCACTCAACCGCGCCCTCTGCCGACAGAGGAGGGACAGACAAGCCAAGAGACAAAGTCTGGAACGGCGTGCGCATGAATGTCACATAATTCACGAGCCTGCGAGTCCCTTAATCGTTTTATAAACCAACCTGGGGGAGTCTGCAAGCCAATGCTCTCCGACCGGCTCCAACAGCCATCAGGTATAGGAACTGCCTTATGCCTTCAGACGATTTTGAACAGATAGTGTCCCTGCACTATGAACCGCTTTACAGATTCGCCTTCAGCCTGACGCGCTCGGAGGCCGACGCGTGCGATCTTACCCAGCAAACATTCTATATCTGGGCGACCAAAGGCCACCAGTTGCGGGATCGCAGCAAGGTCAAGTCGTGGCTGTTTACAATCCTGCACCGGGAGTTCCTGAATATCCGCAGAAGGGCGGTGCGTTTTCCACATTTCGAGCTGAGCGACGTAAATGAGGATCTACCCGTCATCTCACCGAAAGTGGCCAACACGCTTGACGCAGCCCGGGTGCTCGAGTTTCTCGGGCAGGTCCAGGAACCCTACCGGGCGGCGCTCATCCTCTTTTATATGGAGGACCATTCGTATAAAGAGATCGCTGATATCCTCGAAGTCCCACTCGGCACCGTTCGGTCCCGTATTTCCCGCGGCATGGCGCAGCTCCAGCAATCAATCCTCTCGGGCGAAGGCACGACGTCAGTGCGGATGACGAGTCCGTGTTTATCTGGTAGAATAGAATTGTTCGGAACCAACAACTCCACCACCACCATCGCGCCAGGAAAAGCGAGCATCCCTTGTGAGTGAGACTGTGAGTAAGACTTTATGTGTTTGCTCGACGGCGATGCTGGATACAAACCAAGGCGCGCGCCCGCTGAACGGCCGTTGGTACAATCCGCGCACGGGCGAATGGAGCAAGCCTTTCAGCGTTACACCCGCGCGCACCACCCGTCTGTCCTGCCCCGACAAAAACGACTGGGTGTTGCAGTTAAAAACGGAACCACCAACAACCTTGACGCCATGAACAACAGATCCTCGATCGAATCCGCCCGAGCCGGCGCGGCGGGCCTTTCTTCTCAAGTAGCAGCGGCATTGGAGCGGCTGCATCCCGTTGGGAAACCGATTTTAAACATGACATCACCTCACTGAGCACCACATTATGAAACTCAACCCGTCTCCTCTTCTCATCGCCTTGCTGTTCGCCGTCATCGGGGCGGCGCGCGCGGAATCGCACGTGTGGACTCTGACCGAAACCCGCCACGCCCTGCGCAGCGACCCGCCCGCGAACAGCACGGCGGTCAAACTGGGCGCGGCTCGTAATGAGTGGGTGAGCTTTCAGATTCTCCTTCGCTCGGATGCGCCGGTGAAAGCGGTTCTGGTGGAAGCGGGCGATCTGAAGGGGTCAAGCGGTGGCGCGCTGCGGGGCGCTGACGCCCGGCTCTACCGCCAGCACCAGCTTCACCTCGAGGTGGGCACCTACCGAAATGACAGCTTCAAACCAGACTGGTATCCCGACCCGCTCATCCCGTTCCTGCACCCGATGACCGGCAAAAAGCTGGAAGGGGCGCGGATCACGGCGGTGCCCTTCGATCTGCCCGCCAATGAAACGCATGGTTTTTGGGCCGACCTTTACATTCCCGCCAGTGCATCTCCGGGCGATTACCGTGGCGTGTATCGCCTTACCGCGGACGGCGGCAGGACGGCGATCGAAATTCCCATTTCGCTGACGGTGTGGAACTTCGCTTTGCCGCAAACACCCACACTGGTGACAGAATTCGGTTCACCCCGCTTGCGCGATTACTACAGCCAGCGGGCCAAAGGGGGCAACGAGCCGGAGCCGTCGGATTGGGCGGCGGTGGAGGCGCAGTGTGCGCAACTGCTGAGCGAGCATCGGTTCAATGCCACCCCACCGCGCGAGGCCCTCACTCCGAAGCGGCAGACCGACGGTTCGTTTCGGATTCCTTCGGCGCAAGTGCAGGCTTTGCGCGAGTTCGTGGACCGTTATCACGTCAACGCGCTGCTCACTCCGCATCCCTCCAGCGCCGTCAAAGATCCGGCGGCATACGAGAAGACGCGAGCCAGGCTGGCCGAAATGATTGTCGCCGCTGCGGAAGCATCAGCGAAGAAGTAGCAGCAGTTCAGCGAATGAAACAGATGTGTGCTTTGATGGGCGGAGTCAGTTGTGTGTTTCCCGCAACTTTCTGTTCTTCTCTCCTCACCCTGCATGCAGCTGCCGCGGCAATTTTGATGACGGGCCGCTGCGTGGCGGCTGAAATACCGTGGCACGCCGTTGAGCAATTGGAGCTTAAACAGACACTCGATAAAGCGCCGGTGCTAAAGACCGAATCCCTGGGTGAGCCTGCGCGCGGTTTGAACGTCTGGGAGCACTGGCTCGTGCCGAACCACGACGGCGAGACCTGGGATGTTCTTCAGATTTACTTCAAGGAATACTACGGGCCGACGTGGCTTTGTGCTATCGACCTGGGCACTGGCTACGTGAAGAAACAGCGTTTGACGGACGGACACCAGTTCTACTTGTCGGGCCGGGCGCTTGGCTTCGATGGCAAATACTACATCGCCACCCCATCGCGGAAAACGTGGAGCATGGACCTGTTCGTCTATGACCCGGCGACAAACACGATCGAGGAGCGCGGCGAGATCGTTCATGGCCTCGGCGGCGAGGTGCGCCCACTGGCGACCGGCCCGGATGGCCGAATCTATGGCACGGGAACACGGGGCAACCAACTCGGCCTCTACATCTACGATCCGAAGCTGGGCAAAGTGGTCAAAGATTTCGGACCGGTGGGACCGAGCCATCCGAACGGCGCCTGGAGCAGGTATGTCATGGGCGTGGATGACACGCACGCCTACATCGCCAGCGGAATGATCCCGGCGTGGTATCTCG
>DASPXS010000245.1:0-12155 GCA_035637175.1 Haliangiales bacterium
AACGCCCCAGGTTTCACGGAAGCGGAAGAGTTCGAGCCAGCTCAACCTTCGCTCCCCGGCCTGATCGGGATGGATCACGGATCGAAGCTCGTGGCGTTCGGCCTCGGCCAGCTTGGGATGCCGCTCGGGAGGAAAAAAATCGCGGCGCCACCAGAGAGTCCAGGCCAATCCCGTGGCGCCGGTGAGCACGAATATCCAGCGCCAACTGGCAAAGGACAGCACCAGCGCGATCAGCGGCGGCGCCGCAATCATGCCCACGGCCGATCCCGCGTTGATGATCCCCATCGCTGTCGAACGCTCCTTGACCGGGAACCATTCCGCCACCGCTCGCGTGGCGGCCGGGAAACCGCCGCCTTCGCCCGCGCCAAGCAAGAGTCGGCAGGCCGCGAGCATGGCCAGGTTCGCGGCCAGGCCATGGCTGGCGCACGCCAGGGACCAGAAAACCATGATGCCCGTGAAACCGCGCCGCGTGCCCAGGAGGTCCATCAACCTGCCGCCTCCGGCATACATCAGGGCGTAGGTGAGGAGAAAGGCCGTTTGCAGCAGAGAAAATTGCTGATTGGAAACCGGGATGTCCTGTTCGATCGCCTTGATCGCGACGGGCAGCGCCTGGCGATCCAGATAGCTGATCGCGATGGCGACACTGACGAGAAAGGTGATGCGCCAGCGGACTTTCATCTCGGAACGCCTGGGAATTTGGAGAGTGACCCAGTGGCCCGGTTCACGTTCTCCCTGCAAACAGTGACTGGAAAAAAGTCAGCCGCGTTGGTCACGATGACGGAAGTTAACGCATCCAAAGAAGCTACTTTGTGCGAAGGAGTCATAGATTGATTCGCGGCCATCTTGGGCTACCTGTTTCCAAAGCGCAAGGTGGTTGGGGAGCGCAGGCGCCTCGGGGGCGCATCTTGATACTCCCACCATGTCCGAGGCTCCCCACTCCCTCTCCCCGCTCAGCACGAGCGGGGAGAGGGCCGGGGAGAGGGGCACGTTTCCTTGGACTGGCGGGCGTTTCGTGAAACCCCTCTCCCTATCCCTCTCCCCACTCCTCCGTCGTGGGGCGAGGGGATCCACCACCGGCGTGGTGGTAGTATCATGCGCCCGTGGCGCGCGCGGTCCCGAGGCTCAAATTTTCTCCTGACCTGCTAAGGGTAGCTTTCGCGCGCGTGGAATGTCCGCGAGCCGAGCCGTAATCTCGCGACAGTGCAATGATCCGTACGGATCATCTTATTGTCGCCGCGCCCAGAAACGGGTTCACCTTCTTCAACGGAGTCAGGAGGAAAGAGTCTCCTGACGTCGGCTGCTGCGTTCTTAACGGGCTGGTCGGGGTCCGAAAAATAGTGTCGGATTTTGTTTCCGGCGGGTTCTATTAAATTGAGCAAACGATGACAGACGACGGACAACTGCTCCGGCGATACACGGACGAGCGGTCCGAAGAAGCATTCGGGGAACTCGTGGTCCGGCACATTGATCTGGTCTATTCGTCGGCCTTGCGGGTGGCCGGCGGCGACCGCCATCTGGCCGAGGACATAACGCAGGTAGTGTTCCTGGATCTGGCGCGCAAGGCGCCGCGCCTGCCCCGCGACGTGTTACTGGCCGGATGGCTGCACCGGCACACCTGTTACACCGCAGCCAAAGCCGTGCGAACGGAGCGACGCCGCAGAACCCGCGAACAAATTGCCATGGAAATGAGAGCGCTCGACGACAACACCGAGCCGGCGTGGGAACAGATTGCTCCTCTCCTCGATCAGGGCCTGAATCAATTGAGTGCATCGGACCGCGACGCGCTCGTGCTGCGTTTTCTCAAACGGCAGGATTTGCGCGCCGTGGGTGCGGCCCTGGGCATCAGCGAGGATGCCGCGCAAAAGCGCGTGAGCCGGGCGCTGGAAAAGTTGCGGAGGGTCCTGAACCGTCGCGGGGTCACGCTTGCCGCGACCGCCCTGGCGTCGGCGATCACGGCAGAGGCGGTGACGGCGGCCCCAGCCGGTTTAGCGGTGTCGGTGACAGCGGCCTCGCTGGCGGGAGCGGCGGGAACCGGAACAACGCTCGCTCTTTTGAAACTTATGGCTGCAACTAAACTCAAAACCGGTGTCCTGAGCGCGATTGTCGTCGCCAGTGTGGTAACGCCGCTGGCGGTTCAACACCAGGCTCAAGCCCGATTGCATGCTCAGGACGATGCGTTGCGGCAGCGAGCGGCTCAACTGGCTAGACTTCGAGCGGACAACGAGCGCCTTTCAAATCTGGTGGCTGAGGTGAAAAATTCTCAAGCGCTTCCGGACGATCAATTCAGTGAGCTGATGAGGCTCCGCGGAGAAGTCGGACGATTGCGGAAAGACGTGCAGGAACTGACACAAGCGAAAACAAATGCTCCAGTGTCGCGAGAGGAAGTCCTGGCCTCCATGAGACAAATGTATTCGGATCGCGTGAGCCGACTCAAACAACAATTTATAGCAAGTCCCGACGAAGCAGTTCCAGAACTTCAGTACGTGACAGACCGCAAATGGCTCGAGTTGGTCGAATATGACCATCACCGAATTGACCCGGACAATCGCCGTACCATGAGTTCAGCGCGTAGTGGGGCTCAAATTGATTTTGCTATGAGTGTGCTGGCCGACGCGTTGGTGCAGTATGGCAAAAACAATGGCGGGAAATTCCCGACCGATATTTCCCAATTGACACTCTATTTCAAATCACCCGTGGATGATTCCGCCTTGCGAAATTGGACGATTTTGCCCACAAGCAGTTTGCCCAGAGGATTGCGAGAGGGACTGGACGAAGATTGGGTGATAACACAGAAAGCTCCGGTAAATGCAGAGCTCGACCAACGCGTTGTGATCGGCCTGAAGACCGTGAATTTAGGCAGCCGCGGAACGAATGACTGGATCCGTGTTCGTTAACCGGTCATGACAACGTCCAAGATTATTCTCATGGGTGTCATCGTCGCCGCCGGTCTCGCGACGTCGCTGCAGATTCAACGCCGCGCCCAGGCCGAACTTCGCGAAAACGAGTCCGTGTTGCGCCAGCGGGACGATCAACTGACCGAACTGGCAGTGGAAAATCACCGCCTCGCCAATCTGGTTGCTCGAACAAAAACCAACGGTACGACCGCACGGGATCGAACGGCTGAATTGGCGAGGTTGCGCGCAGAAGCCGAATCGCTTCGGCGGCAAACCAATCAATTAGCAAAGCAACTGACGGAAAACCGTCGCTTGGCGGGAGTTCGGTTCTTTTCCCAAGGGGATTTTGACCTGTTAGAACATAACAAGACAATTGCCGCTTCCTTTGGCGGTGGCCCAAGGGCGACCGGCAAACTGAATGATGCCAGAGCGATCACCGCAGCTCTGCGCAAATACGCGACCGAAAACCAGGGTAATTTTCCTTGGAACTTGGGTCAGGCTGAGGCTTACCTGCCGAAAGCGTTGGAAGCGGACTCGTCTCCCGGGTCAGACGCGCCTCTTACCGGAACCAACAACTTTGAAATTGTTTACCAAGGATCGCAGAATGACTTAACCAACATTCCTCTGCGCAGAGTGGCTTTAATTCGCGAACGGCAGCCCTGGCTGACCCCAGACGGGAAATGGGCAAGGGTTTACGGGTACGCCGATGGTGCCGCCGAGATGGTCGAGTCGGATGACGACTTTCAGTCCTGGGACGCGCAACACATCATCCCGCCGCAGTCCGCCGAACAGTAAGCGAGAGCGTCTGCTGGCTTCTTGGATTTAACTGCGATTCGCCATCGCGCTTTCATCGGTTCACAGATTCACAAACGCTCGTTCGCCGCGGAACTCAATTCGCTTCGCCGGCGCGTCACCGCCGACTGCTTCAACCGAGAAAACCCGCACGCCGCCCGGCCATTTTTTCATACGCTCGTCCGGCTCCAACGTGAGTCGGCGATTCGCATCATCCCAGCGAAAACGAATCCAAACCGTCTTCGAGTCTGAGCCATCGCGGTAGCTGAGACTTTGTCCGTCATCGTCGTAAAGCGCGAAGGTGCCGTTCGCGCCGGGATAAACCCGCAACGTCGTTAGCTCGGCGACCGGTTGTGACGTGTATTGGCGAACGGGATCGAGTGGCACGATGGCTCCGGCGTGCGCGTAAAGTGGCAAGGTCGCAAGATCAACCGGCCGTTCAATCCAACGCTTGCCCTGGATTTTCTCGTTCGTCCACCAGTCATACCAGATGCCATCCGGCAAATAGACGCGTCGCGACTTCGCGCCTTTTTCCACCACGGGCGCGACGAGCAGGTCGCGTCCCCACAGATACTCGTTACCGAGCTTCACGGCTTCCGCGTCATTAGGATAGTGCAACCACAACGCGCGCATCATCGGCAGACCCGTGTCGCAAGCCTCGCGCGCCAGCGTGTAATTGTAAGGCAGCAGCCGGTAGCGAAGTTCGAGATACTTGCGGCAAATCGGTTCGACTGCGGCGTTGTGCAATTCAGCGCGGTCCACGTTTTGATTGTTTTCTATCGGCCCGTATTCGCCGGTGTTCCAGCCCCACGGCAGGCGCAAATGCCACGTGCGCCCATGCGAACGGAATGACGGACAGAACGTCGAGAACTGGAACCAACGAACGTAAAGTTCGCCGGTGAGTTCGCGCGTCGGATAGAACCCGCCGGTGTCAGTGCCCCAAAACGGCGTCAGACTAAGCCCGTGGTTCAGCCCGATCGACACGTGCGCAGCGAGCGTCTCCCATTTGCCGTCGATGTCACCCGACCAGATCCAGCCGCCGTAACGCTGCGCGCCGGCGTAACCGGTCCGGTGCAGACTCCAGGGACGGGCGTTGGGTCGGTCCTGCAACGGCCCTTCGTAATAACAGCGATGCCGCGTCAGGCGCGCCTCGAGCGGCAGTTCGTCGCCGTCGTCAGGCCACCAACCGTCCACGCCCAGCGCAAAAATGTCGCGATGCCGCGCCCAGTAGTTGCGGATGTGCAGCGGAGAATCGAAATCCTCCGCAAGCCCCCTCACCCCGGCCCTCTCTCCCTCAGAGGGGGAGAGGGTGGATCGCGGGGCGATGGATGTGCCGAAAAGTTTCCGTGGCGCGCGATTCACGTGAAACACAACTTTGAAGTTTAGATCATGGAGTGCGTTGAGGTTCTCCGGCACGAAAGCGTTTGTGTTGAACGTGAGCGACCCGTGACCTGTGTTCCACCCGTTCGTGCAATAGCCCGTGCCGAGATAAATCAGGGCGTCGCAAGGCAGCTTCGTTTCACGAAACGTGCGCGCGATTTGCAGCGGCTCCTCCGGCCCGGCCAGCGTGCGGTGCGATTGGAAATAGCCGAGCGCCCATTTCGGCGGCATCACGGGCCGGCCCGTCAGCCGGTTGTATTCCGTCAACGCATCCGCGGGTTTCTCCACGTTGATCACGAACAAATCCAACGACACTTTGCCATCAGCATCTTGATTGGGAACAAAACGCCCTTTGCCCTCGCGCAAATCGAACTGGCCTTCGGGCCGGTGCGCGAAAAGCGCCCAGCCATCCGTGCCGATGACGAAAGGCGAAGGCACGACGGACCCGAACACAGGCCGGTTCCATCCGCCCCAACTCGGCTCCATCGGGTAAAGCGCCCCGCGTCGATCAAACTGCTGCGCGCCCTCGCCCAGGCCGAGAACGGGCGCTTCGGTTCGGAAGGCGACCCCGGCGTTCGCCGTGTCATCAAAGGTCACTTCCTGCACCAGTTTTCCATCTTGGCGCCGCACGGTCACGGTCAGCGGTTGGGTTTTGACGGTCACGCGGAGCCGGCCCGCGCGAAGCTCCTTCACGCCCGTCATTTGGCGAGCGCGCAGCTTCTCCGTGGACGGGAAGGGCACAAGCACGGTGGATCGCTGCGGTGGGCGAGAACGGCCCTGTTCGTCGAACGGGAACAACTCGACCCGCAATGTCCGCTCGCTGACTTCACTGAGGACGAGCTCCGCGTTCTGTCGGGCGAAATGAATGGGGATGGATGCCGCGAACGTCCGAGCCGACAACGATAGCAGGAGGCAAGCGAAAAACACCCGATGGCAGCCGGTAAGAGCAGGAGCGCCGACGGGATCACGCAACCCGCAGCCCGCGCACGCTGAAAAGTTCAATGGTTGCGTGGCATGTTCAATTACTGGTTCACGCATCATTTGCCCGCGCTCCTTTGTTCTGCAGGGACGCCTTGAATCGCAACCGTGGATTCGTCCAACGCCTGCTTGCGTGGAAACAGAAACATCCTGTCGGAGCTTCAATCTTTCTGATTGGTGATGACGCCGTTAAGCAGGCCTCCGTGGTCGCCGCCGGACCAGGTGCCCGCGTAGGTCTTGTCATAAATCAGAACGCGCGCCGAATAACTGTTGCCACCCGGGATGCCGATGTTATCGACAACGATCACGGGCGTGTCGCCCGCCCACTTCACCTGTACCGGAATCGGCGCGACGATGTCCCTTTGCCCGTATTGAATTCGGGCGGTGATCAGCCAGGCGTCGCCGGCGAGTTTCGCGACGCCCAGGATGGTGTATTTGTCTTCCTTCTCGGGTCCGAGTTGTCTGTCTTTAATGGCGCACCAGCGCCCGCTCAAGGTGGCTCGGGTGAGTGTGGCTTTGAATTTCGCCTCCAGTTCCTCGGAGCTGGATTTGGGCCCTTCCGTGTTTGCCGGAGTCGGAGTTTTCTTTTGACCGGTGTCCGTGCCCGTTGAGGTGTCAGGCTTTTTCACATCCTGAGCGAGAGCCGTTGTGCCAAAAAACAGGGCCGCCGTGCCGACGAGTGAAACAAGGAGCGTGATGAGTTTTGTTTTCATTGCGATGGGAGCGGAAAGCCCGGGCGCCGTGGGCCGTTTTCTTCCTGGACGGGGTCGGGGTGGTTGGGTTCAAGGAATCTCATAGGTCCACGCGGCGATCTTAGAGTCAACGGTCGTCATGCTCCAGTTCTTTTGCCCATGCGCAATATCCGGGACGCCAATGAAGCTCGATGCCCGGGCCATTGGTATTCCGTACGGGCGAATTGATTTGGGACTTTCACAAGGCACGTCGGGCGTGATCTGCCCCACTCCGACGCAGGCCCCAGACTCAGCGCGAGAGCGAATTCAACGGGCATAAAAACCTAAAATAATATACGCGAATTCTCATGGTGAGAGGAATGGGGACGGTCTAAAAACCGGGCCATTGACCCGAAATAATCCTTTGAAGTCCTGTACCCGGCATGGACCGTGACCTGCAACGAACGACCTCCGCCGAAAGGGAAAGCTTTTGATTTCTGCGGTTTGAAATCGTTGCAGCGTAAAATGAAAGACCAGTTGAAAGGCGAATATGAATAAAGCGCTCTTGAAAATGGCTCTGTTGATCCTGCTCCTCGCGGCGTCGCCCGTCGAGGGCGCCATCCTCCACCGCTACAGTTTCACGACGGACGCGAACGACTCCGTCGGGACAGCCCACGGCTTCCTGTTTGGCGGCGCGCTGAACATCAACAACGCGCTGAGCCTGGATGGCTCCAGTGGTTATGTTGACCTTCCCAACGGCCTCCTCACCAATCTCACTTCGGCCACTTTCGAAGCGTGGGTCACGGATACGGGCAGCCAGGCCTGGGCCCGCATTTTTGATTTCGGCAACAGCACGGCCGGCGAAGACTTTCAGGGCAACGGCACGCAATATCTGTTTCTTTCTCTCCCCGCCGGCCCCGCCAATCTGCGTGGCGCCCTCACCACCAACGGACCCGGAGGAGAACAAATCCTCGAATGGCCCTCCGGCGGGCGGCCGCCGGTCAATCAGGAAGCGCACATCGTCTGGACGGCGGACGCCGTTTCCCACACCGGTCGTCTCTACGTGAACGGCGCGCAGGTCGGTATCAACACGAACATGACCCTTACACCCGCCGATATGGGGGTGACCTCCAACAACTGGCTGGGCCGTTCGCAATTCGCGCCGGATGCCTACTTCCGCGGGTCGATTAACGAACTCCGGATTTATGACTCCGCGTTGAGTCCGTTTCAGGTGGCAGTCGATGCGGCGACCGGGCCCGACAACATCGTTACAGACCCCGGGGCCATCCAGTCGCTCAGCCTGAATGTTAATTCAAACATGACTGTCGGTGCCATCCAAATGGCCGCAGTTGCCGCCAGCTTTGCCAACGCCACCAACGTTAACATCAGTTCGCTGGCAGGTTACTCTTCGGGCAATACGAATGTGGTCACCGTGGACTCGGGCGGTCTCATCAGGGCCGTCGGAGCCGGTTCGGCCACGGTCTCGGCCAGCTACAGCGGCCTGACGAACAGCGCCACGATCACGACCGTCTTGAAACCGGTCGTGCTCGCGCATCGCTACAGTTTCACCACCGGCGCCGCCGACTCGGTCGGGAGCGCGAACGGCACGCTGGTCGGGAACGCGGCCGTCAACAACGGAACGTTAACGCTCGATGGAGCGAGCGCGGTCAGGCTTCCAGCCGGGTTGATCGATGCGACCTACGAAGCCGTGACCATCGAGGCGTGGGCGCAGGTGAATGTCACTCCGGATGGTCAGGTGACCCATCTCTACAGCTTCGGCGGCACCAACGCGAGCGGAGCAGTGCAAAGCTTTATCCGCCTCCGGACCCATTCCGGTGGTAACAACTCGGCCCCGGGGATCAACGGGGGCACCGGCGAGCAGACCACCTTCATTCCCGGACCGGTTGCCGGAAACGTCCACGTGGTCGTCATCAACAATCCGTCGGCCGGATACCTCCAGTGGTATCTGAACGGCCAGATCGCCAACAGCAACGCGATCACCGCGCAACTGTCCGGAATCCGCGGGACCAACAACACGGTCAATCTCATCGGACAACACATCAATGGCACCGGCGGAATGATCGGGTCGGTGGATGAATTTCGCATTTACAATGGCGCTTTGAATCTGGCCCAGCTTCGCACCAGCCTGGCTGCCGGCCCGAACAATCCGATATTCGACGCCGGAACGATTCAATCGGTGACGGTTGCGGTTTACCCCAACTTCATCAACGGCACGATCCAGCGGCCGCGAGTGCGCGCCAGCTCCGCCACCGTGTCGAATTTCGATCTCACCGGAGTGTCCGACGTGACCTTCGCTTCCGGCAACCCGAACGTTCTGGCCGTGTTGCCGGATGGACGCGTGAAGGCGGTCGGTGCGGGAACGACCACCCTCACCGCGACTTATCAGGGCGTCAGCGGAAACACCAGTGTCACCGTGATTCCAGCGCAACCGATGTTGACTCACCGGTACAGCTTTACCAATGACGCGAGTGATTCTGTCGCGGGCGCCGATGGAATGCTTCGGGGCAACGCGACAGTCAGCGGCGGCGCTCTTTCGCTGGTCAATGACCCGACCGGCGCCCTGGGCCGCGGCAATTATCTGGAACTGCCAGGGAACTTGATAGACGGCTATCCGGCGCTGACCATCGAAGCCTGGGTCGCTGTGGACATCAACGGCGTCTGGCCGCGGATTTTTGATTTCGGGAATTACAACAGCGGCGGTGGCGGAGACTCCTACCTCTTCCTCAGCCCTCACACCGGAGACACGACCACTCGGCTGGCGATCAAGAGCGCCGGCATCGACGGTGAAAACACGGTGGATTTGGGCGCCACCGTTGGCGTGTTGGATGGCAAGGGCCCGCGGCACATTGTGGCGGTGGTTGACCCTGCCCAGCAACAAATGGGGACGCTTTACCTCGACGGCGCGCTGGCGGGAACGAACGCCTTCACCAAACAGTTGAGCACCATTGACGACGTCCATAATTTCGTGGGCCGATCCATGTTTACCGGTGATAGCTTCCTTAACGGCACGGTGGATGAGTTGCGCATCTATTACGGCGCGTTGGACGCCAGCCAGGTTGCCGCCGATTACGCGGCTGGTCCCGACGTGGTTGTGCCTCTCCCACAAATACCAACCCTCGGCGTCAGCCTGTCGAACGGGAATGTGGTTTTGGCTTGGCCGGATTCCGACCCGAATTTCGTTCTTGAATACAGGGATTCGCTGGGCGCCGCGGCGAGCTGGAATACGGTCGGTGGGACCCCACCAACGGACCTCAATGGCGTGTTCACAAAGACTCTGCCAGCCTCGGAAAGCGCCGCCCGATTCTTCCGCCTGCGTAAATAGCGCAAGCGCGCAACATTTGAGGAGGCGGTCGCGCATAACCGCATCCTCAGTTTGGGAACAAAGAGACCGGAGAGCAATTTCCGGTCTCTTTTCAGTCGCGCAACCCGCGCGCACGTCAGCCCCGGGGCTCCTGACCCGCTGAAGGCAAAATCCGCTCCCGTGGAAAGTCGGTAAGCCGAAACCACACGACAAAACAATGATCCGATCGGATCATTGTTTTGTCGCGGAGCTCGGTAGCGGGTTCGTCTTTCTTCCACGGGGTCAGAAGTCCTGGGCCTGCGATGAGGATGCACAGTAACCACTCCGGAAACCCATGGCTTGGGTGAGTCCCCGGGCGGAGCTGAAGGCTCCCCAAAAGGATCAAAATTCCGAGCGAGGCCTCGGCGTTTGCAACGTTTCGACGATGTTGGCGACCGCCTCTTCGGATTCGACCGCCTTCAAAGCGCCGGCGCGGGGTTTCAATTCCACTTCGCCCCGGGCCAGGGACTTTTCACCAATACCCACCCGGAGAGGGAAGCCAATCAATTCGGAATCCTTGAATTTCACGCCCGGCCGCTCGTCGCGGTCGTCCAGGATCACTTCCACGCCTCGCGCGGACAATTCCCCGTAAATCTTTTCGGCCAACGCCATCACCGGGCTGCCGGACGTTATCGTCAAGGGCGTGATGCAAACCGCGTAGGGCGCGACGGACAACGGCCAGATGATGCCGTCCTTGTCGTTGCACTGTTCGATCACCGCCTGAAGCGTGCGGGTCAGGCCGATGCCGTAGCAGCCCATGATGGCCGGTTGCTGTTTGCCCGCCTCATCGAGGAACATCGCGCCGAGTGCCACGCTATATTTGGCGCCGAGTTTGAAAACGTGGCCGACTTCAATGGCGCGGCGGATTTTAAGCGGCCGGCCGCACTGGACGCAGGCTTCCCCGGCCCACGCCAGCCGCACATCCGCCCATTGCCTGACGGCGATGTCGCTTTCGATGGCGACGTTGCGCCAATGGAAACCGTCTTCATTCGCGCCGGTCGTCATCTCGACGGCGCCGCGAAGACCTTCGTCGGCATAGACGGGAAACTTTTTCACGCCGACGGCGCCCAGGCTGCCGGGATGCGCGTCGAGCCCGGCGAAAATCTCCTCGGCGGTCGCCGCGCGGAATTGGGTCGTTCCCAGCGTGCCGGCCAGCTTCCCCTCGTTGAGTTGATGATCGCCGCGCAGCAGGATGAGCGCGAGATTGCTTTCGACCAGGTAAACCAGCGTTTTGATCTGCCGCTCGGCGGGGACGTTGTAAGGCGGCTGCGCCAGGGCGTCGATGGTGAAGACGCCCGGCGTGGGGAATTTTTCAATCCCGGATTTCGGATTCCGGATTTCGGATTTCGGCGTCACACTTGCCGCCTTCTCGATGTTCGCCGCATAACCGCAACCCTCGCAGTAAACGACTTCGTTTTCGCCCGCCTCGGCGGGCACCATGAATTCGTGCGAGAATTTGCCCCCCATCACGCCGGTATCGGCATCGACCGGAAACGCTTTCAATCCGCACCGCTGAAAGATGCGTGTGTAAGCGTCGTACATTTTCAGGTAGCTGACTTGCGCGGCCTCGTCGGTGGCGTCGAAGCTGTAGGCGTCTTTCATGATGAATTCCTTGGCGCGCATGAGGCCGAAGCGCGGGCGGATTTCATCGCGGAACTTGGTTTGAATCTGGTAGAAGTTTTTCGGCAATTGACGGTAGGAACTGATTTCGCTGGCGACCAGCGTGGTGATGACCTCCTCGTGCGTCGGGCCGAGCAGCCATTCGCGGTTGGCGCGGTCGTGCAGTTTGAACAGCACTTCGCTGGCGGTCTGGTAACGACCGCTCTGCTGCCAGATTTCGGGCGGTTGGAGCGCCGGCATCAAAACTTCCATCGCGCCGGCGCGGTCCATCTCCTCGCGGACGATCTGTTCGACTTTGTGCAGCGCGCGCAGCCCGAGCGGCAAAAACGTGTAAAGCCCGCCGGTCAGCTTGCGGATGAGGCCGGCGCGCAACAGCAGTTTGTGCGACGCGATTTCCGCGTCCGCTGGCGTCTCTTTCAGGGTCGGAATGAATGTGTGGGTCCAACGCATCGGGATTTA